>JAOTXY010000009.1 GCA_029862125.1 Gammaproteobacteria bacterium
CGTGTAACTTTTTTGAAGAGAGTAACCTCGACTTATTTAACGTAAGTTAAAGTTTTGGTCACTCAAATCGTAATGATACGAAATCATCAATGACATGAGTGCCCACACAAATTACCTAATCAATTGTAAAAGATCATTTTCACCAGGGAACGCCTGGTGATTCCGGGTCTTTATCAGACCCACCTCGCATCCCCGAAAATCGTCAGATCGTCGGGTACTTTATAAAAGCGAGGCGCGAATTATAAGCCCTTTTTTCGCGGCGTCAACGACTTCCGCAGCATTTATCGGGATAAATGCTGATGTGTCGATCTCTGCCTGAATTGCAGGGGCTTTTTAATGCTCGTCCGAGATACGAATCAGCGCTATCACAGCTTGCCGCTTCAACCCGACGAGGCGCGCATTATAGGCAGTATTAATATCGCGTCAAGCGCTATTTACAAAATTTATCAGGCCAGGGTTATGCGGGCGAATTTTCGCTTGCCGACCTGGGCCACGACGATTGAACCTTGCTCCAGTTCCAGCCCTTTATCGGACACTTTCTCGCCATCGAGCTTAACCGCACCCTGCTGTATCATGCGAAAGCTTTCGGAAGTGCTGCTGGTCAACCCGGCCTGCTTCAACAGGGCTGCAATACCGATGGTCTCCCGTTCTAGGGTTACGGTAGTTTCAGGCATGTCGTCAGGCATTGCGCCCTTGGCAAAACGCGTGATGAAGTCCTGCCTGGCTGACTCGGCGGCCGTGACGCTATGAAAGCGTGTAATGATTTCCTCGGCCAGCAGGAACTTGATGTCACGGGGATTAGTACCGGCGCCGACGTCAAGTTGAAATTGTTCAATTTCATTCATCGGTCGGAAACTCAATAATTCAAAATACCGCCACATCAATTCATCGCTGATTGACATGATCTTGCCGAACATTTCGTTTGGCGCATCCTCGATACCGATATAGTTGTCGAGCGACTTAGACATTTTTTGTACGCCGTCGAGTCCCTCCAGGATAGGCATGGTCAGAATGACCTGGGGCTCCATACCATCAGCCTTCATCAATTCGCGTCCGACCAGCAAATTGAATTTCTGATCGGTGCCACCCAATTCGACGTCGGCCTGCATTTCGACTGAATCCCAACCCTGCACCAGTGGATACAGAAATTCGTGTATCGAAATCGGTTGGTTATTTTTATATCGCTTCGAGAAATCATCTCGTTCGAGCATGCGTGCCACGGTATGACGAGAGGCGAGGCGAATCATGTCGGCAGAGGTTCTGGGCCCATGCCAGGTCGAATTGAAACAAATCTCGGTCGTATCCGGATCAAGAATCTTGAAGACCTGTTCCTGGTAGGTCTGCGCATTTTGCTGGATTTGCTCCGGCGTAAGCGGTGGTCGGGTTGCGGATTTGCCGCTGGGATCACCGATCATCCCGGTAAAATCGCCTATCAGAAACATAATGTGATGCCCGAGTTCCTGAAATTGACGCATTTTATTAATCAACACGGTGTGACCCAGGTGCAGATCGGGTGCCGTGGGATCAAATCCCGCCTTGATTTTTAAAGGTTTTCCCCGCTTTAATTTTTCCTGCAATTCAGCCTCAAGCAGGATCTCATCGCACCCACGTTTTAACTGCTGCATTGCATCTTTTTCCGAAATCATGCTATATACCCTTCTGGAGATAATTCCTGGGCTTATTACCTCTATTTAACCAATAACTTAGACAAGTAACCTAATGAGTTTTCAAGATCTTGATTTCAAATCTGGCCATGCCCACTTGCAGTGGCCCCAAAACTCGGTATCCGCAACCTCGGCTTTCCATGTCAAAGTGCCGTTAAAATTGTTGCTGGTTGCAACCGCTGTCATGTTGCTGGGCTTTAGTGTAACCAACTGGCCGCCCTCGGCTGAAGCAGCGGATTCTACCCTCAAGTTGGCCCGATTACACTATTCACTGCCATTGCCGGAAGCCTCTGTGTCGCTCGATCAGGATACTGCTGAGCCGCCAGTCGAAGTTGATGCCGGACCCTGGCAAAGCGTCACCATAAAATCTGGTGACACGCTGGCCTCGATTTTTGCCAAAAAAGGCATTCCTTCGACCACAACCCACCAGATCGCGAAGTTGAACAAACAGACTAAAAATCTGCGCTACATAAAACCGGGACAGGAAATCCAGTTGCTACTCGACGACGAGGGTAAGCTGCGTCAGATGAAGTATATCCCGGATATTACCCGGACCCTCCTCATTCAACGCACCGAGGATCAATCCTATACCAGCCAGATTATTAATTACCAGCTCGACCCCTATCCGGTGTACCGCAAAGGCGAAATCGAAACTTCACTGTTCGAGGCGGCCGCTAACGCTAATATCCCGGAAGATGTGATCATGGACCTGGCAGCGATCTTCGGCTGGGATATCGATTTCTCGCTCGATATCCGCAAGGGCGACCGTTTTGGCATTGTCTACGAGGAGCTCTACAAGGACGATGTCAAAATTCGCAACGGGCGCATACTATCCGCCGAATTCATCAACAATGGCAAGACCTACCGCGCGGCCTACTACACGGACCCGACCGGCGAAAGCGATTATTTCAGCCCGGATGGTAAAAGCATGCGCAAGGCTTTCCTGCGCAGCCCGGTCGATTTTCGCCGTATCAGCTCACGCTTCAGTAACAAGCGCTGGCACCCGGTATTGTCCAAGTGGCGTTCACACAAGGGTGTCGACTATGCCGCCAAACGCGGTACCCCGGTACGTGCCGCCGGTGATGGCAAGATTATCTTCGCCGGCAAGAAAGGTGGCTACGGCCGCCTCGTGGTAATCCGGCATGGTGGACGTTATACCACGGCGTATGGGCATTTGAATGGTTACGCCCGGGGCACCCGCAGCGGTAAAAAGGTCAAGCAGGGCCAGATCATCGGTTATGTCGGCAGCTCGGGTGTGGCCACCGGACCGCACCTGCACTACGAATTTCGTGTCAACGGAGTACACCGTAACCCGCTAACGGTCAAGCTGCCCGAAGCCAAGCCGGTTAACTCTGCTTATCTCTCCCACTTCAAAGAGAAGACCCAGGTTTATCTGTCAATGTTGCGCCTGATGGATGGCACATTGGCCGACAATTCGCAGTGAATTCAAGCTCCGGCAGCGAGGTGTATGTCGGCCTGATGTCCGGCACCAGCCTCGATGGAATCGATGTCGCGATTGTCGATTTTGGAAATTCCCCCCCGCGTATAATTTATTGCCACACAACGCCATACCCGGACTCTGTACGCCAGCGCCTGCACAACCTGTGCCAGTCACCATCGACCACGCTGGACCTCCTATACGGTCTGGATGCAGAGTTGGGCGAGCTCTACGCGGAAGCCGTTAACCAGGCGTTAGAACTCGCATCCCTCGATACCGCCGGGGTTGCGGCACTGGGATGCCACGGGCAGACGATACGACATAGCCCGGATTCAGCGATGCCCTATACGGCCCAGATAGGGGACCCCAATCGTATTGCGGCGCTCACCGGAATAACCACGGTTGCAGATTTCAGGCGCAAGGATATCGCCCTGGGTGGCCAGGCGGCGCCGCTGGCACCCGCCTTTCATCGATTCCTGTTTCGATCAGGTGACGAAAATCGTGGGCTGATCAATATCGGGGGCATCGCCAATATCAGCTACTTACCAGCCGACACCATGCAACCCGTGCTTGGCTTTGATACCGGACCCGGCAACACTTTACTCAACTACTGGAACGAAAAGCACCAGGGGTCGGCGTTCGACGATGCGGGAACCTGGGCAAGCAGCGGCGTCGTTATCGACAGTCTGCTCGAGAAAATGATTTCCACAGAAGATTACTTTCATCTCGATCCCCCCAAGTCTACCGGCACCGAATTTTTCAACCCGAACTGGTTACTAAAATTCATAGATGAAAAATACAAGGCAAACGACGTCCAGGCCACGTTAGTCGAATTAACCGCAGTCACGATAGCCAATGCCATATCGCAATTACCGCAGCGGTTAGAGAGCATTTATGTTTGTGGTGGAGGCGCGCACAACCATTATCTGCTCGAGCGCCTCGAAGCAAATTTCGCGCAAGGAAAGCTGGCAACAACCGAGGCACTCGGCCTGGATCCGGATTTTGTCGAAGCAGCGGCATTTGCCTGGCTCGCACGCGAGCGTATCAACCTGCGAACCGGCAATATTCCCGAGGTAACACAGGCAAAACATGCCGGCATTCTAGGCGGTATATACGTTTCAGGCTGAGTAAAACACGCTCGAATGTGACCTTGTTTACATAATTAAGCCGATTTTGGGTCGCCACCACATGTCAAATATTGACCTATAATGGTATACTTTGAGCTTGGTATCTAATGGGAAGATCGATGGGCGTCGCAAGGAAAGTTTTCGCAATATCAGCTTGTATATGGCTGGCGAACGGCACCGCACGGGCAGACTTTGTCGGTCTGAACATCGGCTCCAGCCAATGGGCCCCGGCTTCCTACACCTCGTTCAACAACTCTGACCCCGATAGTTTTGATGTGGTCGACGACCTGGAACTGGAAAATCCGGAACAGTCTTCGATGGTGCTTATCCTCGAGCATCCAATTACCGCGCTGCCCAATTTCAAGTACCAGGGCTATAACCTGGATTCGTCAGACTATTCAAACTTCCCTTCGGATCTGCGTTTAAACGGAGAACCCTTGAATTCCGGTGACGGGATTACCTCCAGCATTGATCTCACCCAGGACGATATCGTGCTCTACTACCAGCTGCCCAGCAGCAACCGGATGAATCTTGACCTGGGTGTTGATTTGAAACGCTTCGACGGCGAGATATCGCTTGACGGCACCGATAGCACCCGTGTTTTTGTTAATGAAACGATACCGCTGCTTTATCTCTCGGCACGTTACGATCTGTCCAACAGCGGTTTTTACGTTGGTGCCCATATCAATTCCAACATTATCGACCTGGGCTTAAGCAAAAGCAGCGCCCAGGACTCGACCATCATGCTGGGTTATGACTCCGGCAACGGCCTCGGTATCGAGGGGGGCTTCAAGTATTTCTCGCTCGACCTGGACGATGTCGACCAGCCCGATGCCGATCTCGAATATGACGGCATTTACCTGAACGGTCACTTCAGCTTTTAATCTCCGCTGAAAATTCAGCAAAACTTCAGTTTTTAATCAGGGTTCTTTCAGGCTCTCTGCATAGCCTTTGCATTACAGGATGACCTGTGATGACTGCACACAAGCAGAGGAGAAACTGAAATGATATACCCAAAGATACCAATAATTTTTCTGGCAGCAGCGATGAGCGCGCCTACGCTGGCAATCGCCGATGACGACGAGCTGGAGTTCGATGAGGCTTACCTGTATTTCGAGCTAAATGATACCGATGGCGATCTCGGCATTCACGGCAAGGTCGATGGCGGCCCGTGGAAAAAGGTGAAAATTGAAGGCCCCAACGACCGCACCCTGCTGAAGATCAGGGCCCGGTCCAAGCTGGCGCGCCAAGGCATGACGGAGCTGTTCTTCGAAAGTGCCGAACCTACTTTCGATGAACTGCATCCGGTGGATTTTTTCAATCGCTTCCCGGAAGGCGAGTACGAATGGGAGGGACTGACTCTCGAATACGAGGAAATCGAAGGCGAGGTCTACCTGTCGCATGTCATGCCGGCAGCCCCGGTGGTCACCGGTGTCGGCGACCTGCTGGAGGGTGATAACCCTGGATTTGCTATCGAGATTGAGGACGGCGAGGAAGAAGTCGCCAAACAGTGCTGGGAGGTAGAAGCCGATGATAACGGAGACGTAGTCATCTCGTGGAGGGCCGTCACAATGTCGCACAAGGATATGTGGGATGTTGATCCGCAACCTCTACTTTTAGGAGAGATCCTCCGGTATGATGAAGACGAGGAACCGGAGAGGAAATTTCCGCTGGGGGATCCAGGTTCTTTTACGGAGGATGATCTCGAATACTACGAATTTGTCGCTGAAATCGACGATACGGAATACAAATCGACTGCCGTTATTCCGCCCGGCACCACTTCATGGACGGTCCCCGCGGAAGTTATTACTCTGGCGAATGAAGAAGGAGAGGGAGAGGTCAAGTTTGAAATTATCGTCAGGGCTAAATCCCCTGAAGTCATGGAGGACGATGGTGACCTTGTAAAATCCAAGCCCGGTAACCAGTCGGCTGTTGAAGACTGCTTCGAAATTTATGAAGAGGATGACGAGTAGTTATTAGCCTAGATCCTCTCCCGCAAGGGAGAGGATCCTTTTTTGTCTAAAATAACCGATATGAACACAATCAAGACTACAGCGTTAACGTTTATCACAATTGTCGCATGCGTAATGCTGCTGCTGACGCCGGATTCCTACCGTGACGAGGCACTCGGCAGCATGCTGCCCACCACGCAGGAAATGGCACCGATAAACCATCCGCAAACAGCTTTCCGTTACGAGCACAAGCAACCCGTAGCGGCCGATTTGAAGGAATCGCTACCGGTCGTTCAGAAAAAGCCTGAATCCTCAGTAACCTCGACAATTGAAACAAAGCCAGTTGACTGGGCACTGATTATGTACCCGGAGCTTGCCCGCATCGAGGCGCTGGAGAATCAATCCGTGTATACAGCACTCGGTGAGCTGTCATTGATGCTGACCAGCGACGACCCGGTGATTCGCCTGGCGGCGATTGAATCGCTCGGGGACATGACCAATCAGGCTACATTACCGGCGCTTACGGCGGCCTTGAACGACCCCAATCCGCAGTTGCGTATTGCAGCGCTCGAGGCACTGGCTGCACAGGAAGATGAATCAGCGGTGAGCAGTATCGAGCCCTACCTGTACGATGAGGACAGCAAGGTCAAGTTAGCCGCGATCGACGCACTCACCTATCTCGAGAGCGAAACCGCAGTGCCAGCTTTGGCAGGACTCCTATCCGACCAGGATGTAAGAATCAGGCATCACGCGGTCAACGCGCTGGGTGATATTGGTGGGGAATACGCGATTTCGTATCTATTGCAGGCGCGCTACGATCCGGACGAGCGGATCCGGGCGAACGCGGAGTCTATTCTGGGTGAACTGGAAAGTTAGGAGCTGCTGGCTAAATCGAGAATGAAGCGCCGCAACCACAAGTCGAGGTTGCATTCGGATTATTAACCACGAACATCGCACCTTCGAGGCCCTCGCGATAGTCGACCTCCGAACCCGCCAGTAACTGGTAGCTTTTCTGGTCGATAATCAGGGTAACGCCGTCTTTTTCAACGGTTTTATCAGCCGACTTGACTTCTTCGTCGAGCGAAAAAGTGTACTGGAAACCGGAGCAACCGCCACCGTAGACCGAAACCCGCAGCATCAGGTCAGGATTTCCTTCCTCGGCCTGGATCGCCTTGAGTTTCTTTACCGCGGAATCGGAAAATTCAAGCATTACCTCACCGGAAGCGGGTCCCAGTGCCATGCCAAAATTCGCGTCGATGATTACTTCCATACCGTTACTCGTTAAAACTGTGTCTCAAACGCTCAATATACCACTTAGAGTCAGCTTTCTGCCACTGGTTCGGCGTTGCCGCTGTCGTGATTATTGCCATCACCCTGGTTATTGGACTTGTCCTCAAGGCGTTTTGGCAACTGTTGGCCCTGTGGCTGATGCACCAGGCCACCGTTGACTTCGGCACCGATCGCCATTTCGATCAGGTTATAGTAAACACTACCCTTGATCCTCGATTTCGGCGCCAGCTCGACGCGTGTCGACCCATAAACGTCACCGATAATCTCTCCATTGAGCACCATATTCGGTACCTTGACTTCGCCTTCGATACAACCAAATTCACTCAGTATCAAGATAGCGGTGCTACCCTGTTCGGCGATTACGTTGCCTTTGATCGTCCCATCCACATGCAAACCACCGGCAAACACAAGATCACCATTGATAACAGTACCTTGTCCCACCAGTGTGTCGATTCGAGCAGCGCTAAACCCTTTCTTTCTACCAAACATTTAAACTCCTTCGGACAACACTCGCGTCCATGATATTGTTTCTGAGAATGATTTCACCTTCTTTGTAGTTGGTTTGATGCCTATTTCAACTTCAAAAGGCATAAAATCGTCCGGCAAAGTAATATCACCCTCAAAAACCTGGAAGTATCGAAATGAGAACTTGGTGACTTTCTCTGAATTATCAATGGCCAAATCAGACAATTTCAACTCGCTGACACTGCCAGCTCGTTCTCCACGGATTCGGACAATAGCACCGCCACTAATCTTTTTGGTGCTTTTGCCATTCTTGGTCAGAATCATTTTATAACTGTATTGATTCTGATTATTCTTTTTGCGCATTTCGAAAGACTGCAGGTTAACGCCTAAAGCTGCATCTTTGGGGGATACAATGCCTCGATAAAATACCAGTTCTTCTTTTTGCGCTAACAGTTCCTGCTGCAGTTTTACGAGCTCCTGGTTGGCCAGATCGTAGGCATCACGTTCGACCTTGCTACTACCGTCGAGATGTGCATTTTTTTGCAACAGGTTCTGGTTGCGACTCTGCAACTCTTCAATACGACTAATCAGGGTCTCACGCTCCAGCTCCAAATGCTCAAGTTCATAAGACTGGTATCCCCGGCCCAGGTAAAAAAACATCGCCATCAATGCAATCAATAGCACGACGATAAGCCAAATCTTCCAGGGCTTATGCTGCCTTACCTGGAATCCTCCATGCAGGCTGCTCATGGCATCATCCCCGGGGCTTCAAGCCCGACAGTTTCATCCAGGTCAAACATCAGGTTCATATTCTGGATCGCCTGTCCGGCCGCACCTTTGACCAGGTTATCCTCAACCGATAACACGACATATTTTTGGGCGCTCTCCAGGAAATGGACTGCCAGGCGACAGATATTGATACCGCGCACACTGCGGGTCTCGGGATGTGAACCTGCGGGCATAACATCGACGAAAGGTTCATCGCGGTAATAATCCTCGAACTGGTTCTGTACCTGGTCAGCCGAGCCCCGGGCATCCGCGTAGACAGTTGCATGAATACCGCGAATCATCGGCATCAGGTGCGGTGTAAATACGAGGTCGGCGGCTGCATCAAGGGTTTGCAAAATTGCCCTGATTTCTGGCAGATGGCGATGTCCGGATACCGCGTAAGCCTTGACCGATTCAGTCACTTCGCAAAAAGCCGTTCCAATACTGGCATTGCGCCCGGCGCCACTGGTACCCGACTTGCAGTCGGCAATGATTGACCCGGGATCGATTAACCCGTTTGCCAAGAGTGGCATCAGGGCGAGTATAACCGATGTCGGATAGCAGCCAGGGTTTGCGACCAGGCGCGCACCACGAATTGCCTCGCGGTTCAATTCGGGTAATCCATAGACCGCCTCGTCAACCAGCTCCGGACAGGCGTGGGTTGCTCCATAGCATTGTTCCCAGGTCGGGACGTGCTTGATCCTGAAATCCGCGGCCAGATCTATAACCCGGACCCCGGCTTCTAGCAGTTCCGTGGCCTGAGACATCGCGGTGGTGTTCGGTGTCGCAAAAAAGACAAGATCACAGTCCCGATAGGAATTTACCGAGGGTTCGCTGTAATTCAAATCAACCACCCCCCTCAGATTCGGAAACAGTTCGGCGACTGCGCAGCCCGCTTGTGAGCGAGAAGTAATAACTTCAACTTTCGCTTGTGGATGCAGGGCAAGCAGGCGCATCAATTCCACGCCGGTATACCCGGTGCCACCAACTATTCCAAGCTTAATCATTCTATTGTTTCGATCATGCCGCTAAAATGGACGCAGCATTATACATTGACTGCATTTTGGGACCATTAAAATACTACAGTTTACAGTCATTTAGCACACCTTTCTAAGAGATTCTTTAATGATTTGGATAAAAGCATTTCACATTATATTTATGGTGGCCTGGTTTGCCGGCATTTTTTACCTGCCACGCCTGTTTGTTAACCATGCAATGGCCGAAGAAGAAGATGTCAAGGCTCGCCTGGTCCTGATGGAAGGCAAGCTTTACCGCTTCATCACTCCGTGGATGCTACTGACCATTGTTTTCGGGTTATGGCTACTGTTCGACTACGCCTGGGCCGCCTTTTCCCACATGTGGTGGCTGCATTTGAAACTGGTGCTGGTGGTACTGCTTATCGGCTACCATTTTTACTGCGGCAAAATCATTCGTGATTTCGCCAACGGTCGTTGCCAGCGTTCACACGTCTGGTTTCGCTGGTTCAATGAATTACCGGTGCTGATATTGTTTGTGGTGGTCATTCTGGCCGTGGTAAAGCCGTTTTAGGCACGGGGCCGAATACAGGCAGATAGGTGTATTCCTCGATATTGCATCACAATTACAAGATCCCGGATAAGCGCTTCGCGCTTTCCGGGATGAGGCCGCTTTTGGCGGCCTCACTTACCAGCGCGCAGGAAGCCGCCTAGACCGCGCTCATCCAGTTTGCCAGCGTACATTTCACGAATCAGGAATGCATCCGGGAGGGCAAGCGCCTGCTGCAGAAGTTCGGTCAATTCAGCATGACTAAAGGACATAATGACTTTTTTCGCACGTAGCAGGCTACCGACACTCATCGACAGACTATCGATCCCCATACCCAGTAAAGCCATTACCCCGAGTGGATCGCCCGCCAGTTCCCCACAAACGCTTACCGGGGTATCGCTGGCTTCTGCACCCTGGACTATCTGGCACATGGCCTTCAACACCGCCGGGTGCAGCGACGAGTAAAGCTCGGCTACATTTTCATTGTTTCGATCTACCGCAAGCAGGTACTGGGTTAAATCGTTAGTTCCGATTGATACAAAATCGACAAGCGCGCAGATATCTTCAATCTGGTAAACAGCCGAGGGCACCTCTATCATTGCACCGATCTTGGGTAGCCATATTTTTTCGCCCACCTCTTCCTCGATTTCAGCGCGCACCCGGTTGATCAAAACCAGCGACTCTTCCAGCTCACCTTTACCGCTAATCATCGGCAGCAAGATCTCGAGATTATTGATACCGACGTTGGCCCTGATCATCGCACGCACCTGGGTCACAAAAATCTCCGGGTGATCCAGTGTTATCCGGACACCGCGCCAACCCAGGAACGGATTGGCTTCGGAAATCGGAAAATAGCTGAGCGGCTTGTCTCCACCAACATCGAGCGTGCGCAGCACCACCGGCATCCCTTGGAAAGTTTCAAGCACGTTATGGTAAATGAGGTACTGTTCTTCCTCACTCGGGAAACGATCACGAATCTGAAACGGGATCTCGGTGCGATACAATCCCACCCCTTCGGCACCACTGCGTAACGACGGCGTGTGATCAGACATCAGTCCCGAATTAACCATTAACGAGACCTGGTGCTGATCGGTCGTTACCGCGGGCTGATTTTTTATGACGAGCAAATCCTGCTCGATCGCGGCTTCTTCTTTCAGGTACTGTTTGTACTCGGCAAGAATCGACTTATTCGGGTTGACATAGGCTGATCCACTATAACCATCCACGACCAGGTTAACCCCGTCGAGCTTCTTTACCGGAAGGTTGGGTACCCCCATGACTGCCGGAATGCCCAGTGCATGCGCCAGTATCGCGACATGTGAGGAACTACTGCCATGCGTCGACACGATGCCACTCAGGCAATCCAGGGGCACATCGGCCAGATCCGTAGCCGTGACCTCATCACCAACGAGAATAGTTTGCTCGGGAAAATCGAGGTAAAGACTCTGCTCGAGCATTAATTTTCGTAATACCCGTAATCCGAGATCACGTATGTCGTTCGCGCGCTCGGCCAGGTAGCGATCCTCCATCTGCGTAAATACGTAAGCATGCTGCTCAATCGTATCTCGCCAACTGGACGGCGCCCAGTTACCGGCGTTGATACCCTTCTCGGTGTCTTCAATCAGGGAACCACCGGTCAACATCTGTGCATAAGCCAGAAACAGCGCACATTCTTCTTCGGGAAGCGAGGCACGCATTTTTTCTGCCTGCTCGGTCAACTCCGTGCAAACCTTGCCCACGGCAGCCCGAAAACTTTTCATTTCGCCGTCAATATCGTCAGTTTTCTTATCTGGGACCGACTCGAGATTCACGCCGCGATTAAGCACCATGGCAACACCAATGGCCATTCCCGGAGCGCCCGCCACCCCTTTGATCATGTGGGTGCTGGTTTCGGTACTAACACGACCCTTGCTTTCGGCACGTTCAATCGAGGTCGCAAGTTGCGCGGCGAGCGTTGTTAAAAACGCCTCTTCGTCTTCGTTGAAAGCATTTTTCGCACGCTGAACTGAAATAACACCCAGCACTTCACGGTGTGCGATTATCGGTACCCCAAGCATAATCGGAAAATCAACTTCGCCGGAATCGGGAACCAGCAAAAATTTCTTGTGCTTCGGGGCATCGATCAGGTTCATCGACTCCGCCCTGGCGGCAATCGTGCCGATCAAGCCCTGGCCCAGCTTTCGTTCAACGTTGCCAATTATTGCCGGGTTTAATCCTTTGCTCGCCTGCAGGAGCATAACCCCGGGATCGCCCTCCTTCGCCAGGAAAATAGAACAGGCTTGCGCGTTCAGGTCCTGCATCAGACTCTCGGTGATCAACACCAGCGCACTATCGATATCAGGGGCCCGGTTAACCTCCTGAACGATACGTTGCAGCCTGTGAATCATCGATGCCAATGTTTACTTCCCCCGAAGAATAATTTAATCGCTAGCCGGTGCGGCTGTTGTCGGCAACCTGGGCTCCAATTGTGCCAGTGCGCACTGGTACACGCGGCGCTTGAAAAAGACGACGTTTTCAACCGGGTACCAGTAATCAACCCATTCCCAGTGATCGAACTCCGGCTTTGCGGATGCACTCAAATCGAAACTGTGCTCACCGGAGTCCAGTTGCAACAGGTACCATAGCTGTTTCTGACCGATACAGCGCGGCTCGGAGCGACGCATCAGCCGTCTGGGCAGCTTGTAGCGTAACCAGCTATCCGTGGCAGCCAGCAACGAAACATGACCAGACTCGAGCCCGGTTTCCTCCCAGAGTTCGCGATACATGGCATCCCTGGGATTTTCATCAGCGGCGATTCCACCTTGAGGAAATTGCCACGCATCCTGCCCGATACGCCGCGCCCACATTACCTGCCCGGCACTGTTGCATAGTATTATTCCGACATTTGCGCGGTAGCCATCTTTATCGATCATTTCGCTGGTCGCTGTAAATCGTTTAGAATCTTGGCCGCCCATTCTGACATAGACTTTTGGAACCCATCAAGCTGAGACGCTGGAAACAAGCCATGACACTCGCGATTTTCGATCTTGACCATACCCTGCTTACCGGCGATAGCGACTATCTCTGGGGTGAATACATGGTTGAAAATAACATTGTTGACGAGCAAAAATTCCGCGCTCGCAACAAGGTTTTCTACCAGGAATATCAGCGTGGAACGCTCGATAACGAGCGTTACCTGAAATTCGCGCTCGAACCCCTGACACATTTCACTATTGAAGAACTGTATACCTGGCGGGCGGACTATGTGGAAAAATGGATTAAACCGCTAATCGCTCCCGGTGCCGCGAAATTACTCGACAGTCATCGCGCCAGCAACCACGAACTGCTCATTATCAGTGCAACCCACCTGTTTATTACCGAACCGATTGCGCAATTGCTCGAGGTGCCGACCGCACTGGCTACAGAGCCCGAAATCATCGATAACCGTTACACCGGTCGTTATCTCGGCACTCCGACTTACCAGGAAGGTAAGGTTACCGTGCTAACAGAATGGCTCGGCGACAGCGATCATAGTCTCAATGGCAGTTATTTTTACAGCGATTCGATCAACGATATTTCATTACTCGAATTGGTCGATAACCCGAAAGCGGTCAACCCGGATGATGAATTGAAAGTCATCGCCGAAGACCGCAACTGGGAAATCATCGACCTGCTCTGATGTCGGGGAGATGTCCTGCTACAAGGACATCGATGAAATAGCCTGAAACAAGCTAGGCCTTGGGCAGCGTAACCCCTTTCTGTCCCTGGTATTTGCCACCCCGATCCTTATAGGAAGTTTCGCAGACTTCATCGGATTCGTAGAACAGCATTTGCGCGATGCCTTCGTTAGCGTAAATCTTTGCCGGTAGCGGGGTTGTATTTGAAAATTCGAGCGTCACATGCCCCTCCCATTCGGGCTCCAGCGGAGTAACATTGACAATAATACCGCAACGGGCATAAGTGGATTTACCAAGGCAGATCGTCAGTACGCTGCGAGGTATGCGGAAGTATTCCACGGTGCGCGCCAGCGCAAATGAATTCGGCGGGATAATGCAAACGTCGGATTGAACATCAACGAAACTTTCGTCAGCGAAATTTTTTGGATCAACAATCGCGGAGTTAATGTTGGTAAAAATCTTGAATTCGTCGGCGCAACGAACATCGTAGCCGTAACTCGAGGTGCCATAAGAAATGATACGGCCGTTTTCTGATTCCCGGACCTGTCCGGATTCGAAGGGCTCGATCATACCTTCTGCCGCCGCCATTCGACGAATCCATCGGTCCGATTTAATGCTCACAGGCTTATCTCTGAAAAAGGCGGATTATATCCGCTCCGGGGTACAGGCGTCGATGCAGATTCGATCTTTTAGCATCGCCGGAACCTGATTTTATCGATTCTAAAGCGCCTTGAATTGCTGCTAAAAAGATTTAAGGCATTCTGACGGTATGCCGATATCTTTATAATGGCTGTTTTTACTCAAACCCGGCCCAACCCCACGACCTGGCTCAGGAAACTGAGGCAGATGCTGCGCTTTCGCCTCGCGCGTAAATTGTTCCTGGTCGTTTTTGCGGCCATAGTGGTGATCGAGTTTATTATTGTTTTTCCGTCGTACGGCAATTACGAGTCGTCATTGTTGGCGAATTATCGAGAGGTCGCCCGCGTCGCCGCTTCTGCGGCACTTACCCACCATTCTCATGAGAGCATGGCGATCGCTTCAGATCTTGAAAACCTGATTGCCGCCGATCCGCGCCTAGTAGGTGCAAGTGCATTCGATGCCAGTGGAAACTCGATCGCTAGCGCGGGCGAAACCGTAGAGTTCATACCTGATGAAGAGCAGCGTATGCATGCCGACCTATCGGGTCATGCACCACGTTACGAGCTTTATTTTTCATCCACGGAACTAGGGATCGAGACCGATTTGATCTTGCGCATGAATGCCGTCCCGATCAAGAAGGATTTGAACCGATTCTTGTTTCGGATTCTTGGACTTACCCTGATTATCTGCGCGGTCGCCGGTTCCATCGTGTTTATCTATGTTGTATTTAACCTGATATATCCGCTCGAAGAAATTCATGAAAGCCTGAAGCAGGCGAAACTCGACCCGGTACGCGCTGACGAAAACAATATTCGTCATGCACGCAAGGATGAGCTTGGCGCAACCATCGATCTGCTTAACGATGCGTTGCGAGAAATCGGTGAAAGCCATCGTTCCGATGTGGCATTTCAGGAACAGCGCCTGCATGACTTTGCCGAGTCAGGTTCCGACTGGTTTTGGGAGATGGACGAAAATCTTTGTTTCACCTACTTTTCCGAAAGCTTTGAAGCGGTATCGGGAGTATCTCCGCAAAAACTACTGGGAAAAACGCGTGCCGAATCCGGTATACCGAATATGCCGGTGAAAGCATTTAATGAGCATCTAAGCACACTTGAAAATCGGGAGCCATTTAGGAGTTTCATTCATCCCCGTGACAAGGATGACGGCACCAGGGTATGGCTCTCGATTAGCGGTAAGCCAGTGTTCGATGCCGATGGACGATTTCTCGGTTATCGCGGATCTGGATCCGACATCACAGTGTTGTACGAGGCTCAGCAGGAACTGGTCGAGGCCAAGGAAGATGCGGAACAGAGCAACAGGGCAAAATCAGAATTTCTCGCCATCATGAGCCATGAAATCCGCACACCGATGAACGGTGTAATCGGGATGACCGATTTGCTGATCGACAGTGGTTTAGACGACAAGCAAAAACAGTACGCCGAGATTATCCAGGATTCAGGTACCGCGCTGCTGAGAATTATCAACGATATTCTTGACCTGTCCCGCCTCGAAGCAAGACGCATAACCCTTGAACAGGCCGAATTCGAATACTCCAGCGTGGTCACGGGGGTAATCGATATTCTGGAACCGCAGGCCAGGGAGAAAGAACTGGTGCTCACCTACGATATCGCTCCCGAGGTACAGGCCGACTACGTTGGTGATTACGGACGATTGCGCCAGGTCATGGTCAACCTTGTCGGCAATGCAATCAAGTTTACCCAGGAAGGTACTATTTCTATCGAGGTCACACGTGTTGGCGGCGATGATCAAAAGCCCAGGCTACGTACCGAAATCAACGATACCGGGGCTGGCATTCCAGCTGGCTCGATCGCCAGGTTATTCAAAAGTTTTACCCAGGTCGATGCTTCAACCTCGCGTAAGTTCGGCGGTACTGGCCTTGGTCTTGCAATTTGTCGCAAGATCATTGAGGCCATGGGTGGTGAAATCGGAGTCTCCAGTACCGAGGGCGAAGGTAGCCAGTTCTGGTTTGAAATCTCGCTACCATGCGTCGACCCGAACGCTTATGACGAAGATCGTGACGACACCATTACGATTATCCCCGGCCAGCAGTTCAGGGCCGACAAGACAGGTGCCCAGCTGCGCATTCTGGTGGTAGACGACGTGCCTGTGAACCTGGTCGTGGTCGAGAAAATGCTGGATAGCATTGGATACCAGGTAGAATCTGTCAGCAACGGATTCGAGGCCGTCGACGCCGTTAAAGCAAAACACTATGACCTGATTTTCATGGATATCCAGATGCCTGAGATGGACGGCTATGAGGCCACGCGTCAGATTCGCGCGCTCGGTCCAGTCGCCAGTAGCATCCCGATTGTGGCGATTACTGCGAACACCCAGGATGGCGATCGAAAGGCCTGTATCGCGGCTGGCATGAATGACTATATCGCCAAACCATTTGTTAAAAAGCAACTCGCCAGGTTGCTTAATCTTTACTTTCCCCCCGCAGAACTGGGCGCCCGTAAAGCCGGTTAACTATATGCTACGCTCACAAAAATGCTCATAGAGTGCATCACTGAAAACCTTGACCCGTCTTGAAACCAGGCGACCGGGAGGATAGACCGCATACATACCGACTTCCGGGCGCGGATACTCTGTCAAAATCGCAACCAGGTCACCTGTCTCGATATAATCCTGCAGAAATGCCACCGGGCCACTCACGATCGCATGACCGCAGCTGGCGACCGCAGCCAGAAACTCGCCATTGTTTGCACTGAGCCGATATTTCATCCTTGGGCTAAAACGCTTTCCATCTTCTTCGTAGAACCACTGGCGACCTACCGCAACATTACTGTAAACGAGCACTTCGTGCTGCGCCAGTTCTGCCGGGTGGTGCGGTTCACCATGCTGTTTGAGATAATCCGGACTCGCGCAAACGCTAAAATGCACGCTCGCAAGTTTACGCGCTCTCAAGCCTGAATCCTGTAACTCCCCAATCCGTATGGCCAGGTCTATATTCTCCTCGATCAGGTCAACCTGGCGGTCATTGAGATCAATATCGATACTGATATCACGATGGTCGGCAAGGAATTTGCTGATCGGTTCCGCCAACTGGCCGACACCAAAGCCGAGCGGCAGCGCCAGCCTTATGCGTCCGGATACTTCGCACTGGGTATCAACAACCAGTTGCTCGGCCTCGTTTAGATCCGCCAGGATTTGCGTTGCGCGTTGATAGAACTCCTGGCCGGCCTCGGTCAAAGACTGACGCCTGGTGGTGCGCTGTAACAGTTGCACCCCGAGACGCTTTTCAAGCTCACTGACACGCCGACTCACCATCGACTTCACAATGCCTAGTTTTTCACTTGCATTGCTGAAACCTCGAAAATCCACCACTGCTACAAATGATTCAAGTTCTTCAAAGCGATTCATATTGTTCTCATTTTTGAAACTTTAATTTCTATATTCGATTATTTATTTAATTTTAAGAACAATAATAATACCCGTATTAATCACTACGAGGCAAATGAAATGAATTCAAACTCTTTAACCAACATCTCCATGCTCTCCGCCCGTGCCATGCTTGCGGTAGTTTTCATCATCGCAGGATTCAGCAAGCTTGGTGCCGGTTACGCGGGTACCCAGGCTTACATGGAATCGGTGGGGCTACCCGGCCTGCTATTGCCAGCCGTGATCGGGCTCGAGATCCTGGGCGGAATCGCAATTTTGATTGGTTTCCAGACCAGGTTTGCCGCATTGTTGCTGGCCGGTTTTACCCTGCTGGCCGCGGTATTGTTCCATAGCGATTTCAGCCAGCAAATGCAGACGATTTTATTCATGAAAAATATCGGCCTCGCCGGTGGATTCCTGTTGCTGGTGGCACAGGGACCGGGTGACTGGGCCTTCAATCCACAATCAAAATTGGAGGTAGCTTAGTCATGCAAGAGACAAACCGTATTTTACAACTCGACGCCAGTGCCAACCCCGCTGGTGCGAGCAGCAAAAGACTCGGTGACTACCTGCTAGAGCAGTTGAAGCAGGTTAATCCGGCCGGAGAAATGAAGGTTCGCGATCTGAACCAGGACCTGTCATTCATAGACAGCAGCTGGATAGCCGCCAATTTTTCCGCTCCGGACGATCGTAAACCCGCTCAGTCTGCGCACCTGGCTTTTTCCGATCAACTCATTGAAGAGCTTAAGTGGGCTGACCATATCGTGTTGACCACACCGATGTACAACTTCGGCGTTCCGGCAACCCTGAAAGCCTGGATCGACCTGGTTTGCCGCGCTGGCGTGACCTTTCGTTACGGCCCCAATGGACCACAAGGGCTGCTCGAGGGCAAGCACGCAGACATCATCATTACCACGGGTGGTGTGCCACTGGCGAGCCCGGTAGACTTTGTCAGCGGTTACCTGAAGCAGGTCTTTAGTTTCATCGGCATCGATGATGTCAATATCGTCGGGGCCGACCAGATGAACCTCGATGCCGAGGCAAGCTTTGCCAAAGCGAAGTCAGAAATCGAACAGCAATATTCAGCCATTGCGGCCTAGGAGCAAACCAATGAACACACGTAAAGCTCAACAAGTCATTACCGGGCAGGCAACAACCGACGGTGCCGGCGTGGACCTGGTGCGCGTTATCGGACAACCAGCACTAATGGATCTCGATCCGTTTTTGCTACTCGATGCGTTTCGGTCGGATGATCCCAACGACTATATCGCTGGCTTCCCACCGCATCCGCATCGGGGTTTCGAGACCGTAACCTACCTGCTCAACGGCCGCATGCGCCACAAGGATAATACCGGCAACGAAGGGGTCATCGAGCCCGGCGGCATACAGTGGATGACAGCCGGCAGCGGCATCGTGCATTCAGAGATGCCGGAACAACAGGATGGTCTGCTGGAAGGCTTTCAACTGTGGATCAACCTGCCGAGTGCTCACAAGATGGACAGGCCGGCATACCAGGAGCATGACGCCACCAATATTCCGACCGAAACCAGGGAAGGCGCCACGCTCAAGGTAATCAGTGGCGTGACTTCTCAAGGCACGACCGGGCCCGTCACTCAACCACTTACCGACCCGGTTTACCTTGATGTAACGCTGCAGCCTGATAGCGAGTTCAACGAAATCCTTGCCGCCGATCACAATGCGTTTGTCTACGTTATTAGTGGCCAGCTCGTACTTGAGGATACTGACGGAGATCGGGTTGACCTCGGCTGCGATCAACTAGCAGTACTCAGCAAGGGCGATAATGTAGCGCTGCGGAGTGGTGATCAGGCAAGCCGTTTTTTACTGGTCGCCGGTAAGCCGCTAAACGAACCGGTGGCGCGCGGCGGCCCGTTCGTAATGAATACTGCAGCCGAGGTGCGCCAGGCATTCAGCGATTACCAGCGCGGCAACTTCTAATACCATTCCCGGGCAATCGAGCATCGTACAGAACGGAATTACCAACCCAGGATAGTCAGCTACACTTTGAGTCGCCGCAATTAAGGCAGGTAAGGCAGTTGTCGAGACTGACTACGGCGCGAGTTTGACATTTTTTGCACAGCTGTGCGGAGCTGGGGAATTCATCATCAGTCGAATCACCCTGTTGATCGTCAAACTCGCGGCGCTTGGCATCCAGGAATTCCTGTTGTTGCTGATCGGGCCGGCTCTGCTTTAGCATACCGATGGCAACCATGTGCTGCTCGATGACGTCGCCGATTTCGGCCACGATCGACGGCGTATAACGCCCTCCTTTTTTGAAATATCCTCCCTGTGGATCGAACACGCTGCGCAACTCATCGACCAGAAAAGTGACATCACCACCCTTGCGAAACACCGCCGACAAAATCCGTGTCAACGCGATAATCCATTGAAAGTGCTCCATATTCTTTGAATTGATAAATATTTCGAAGGGTCGGCGCAATTCGTGTTCGGTGCCCGGGTTCAAGGTGATGTCATTAATCGTAACGTACAGCGCGTGTTCCGAGAGCGGCGTCTTTATCTTGTAGGTAGTGCCCTGCAGGGCTTCCGGCCGCGCCAGGTTTTCATGCATATGGATAACCTCGGCGCTTATCGGGTCACCCGGCTTTACCGCAGACTGCTCCACCACTTCGGATTTAACAATTTTCTGATCTATTTTGATGCCCATAGTTACTCCAATTTGAATCTGGCGCCTAGAGTTTTCCGTAGTAACCTTCCTTGAGCGCTTCGTGAAGATTCGCGGCAGTGTGTATTTCACCATCGTATTCAACGGCTTCATCACCCCTGACCTCTATCGTGTTGCCGTCAGCAAGCGTAAAACGATAAAAAGTGCTGGAAAGATCCTCGCTCTTCACCAACACGCCCTGGAACGCGGCCGGATTGTAGCGAAAAGTGGTGCAGCCCTTCAGTTTTTTGCGGTAAGCCTGAAGATAAATGTCTTTGAAATCCTCGAATGGAAAGTCCGTCGGCACGTTTGCTGTTTTCGAAATCGAGGAATCAATCCAGGTTTGCGCTGCCGCCTGCACGTCGACGTGCTGTTGCGGTGTAATGTCGTCGGCACTGACGAAATAGTCCGGCAACATCGAATTCGATTCACTGTCGGCAGGCATGGCGTCCGCGTCTACCAGCTGCCGGTAGGCCAGTAGCTCATATGAGAAGACATCGACCTTTTGCTTGCTCTTTTTGCCGTTGCGAATCACGTTGCGCGCGTAGTGATGGGCAAAGCTGGGTTCGATACCATTGCTGACATTGTTGCCGAGCGACAACGCGATGGTGCCAGTTGGCGCAATTGAACTATGGTGGGTAAACCGCGCGCCCTGCTCTGCCAACGCCGCTACCAGATCGGGCTCGAATTCGGCGAGTTGCTGCAGGTAACGACTGTAGCGCGCATGCAGAACCTTGCCCTTGACACACATTCCAACTTTCCAGCCATCGTCACGCATTTCGGGCCGTCGGCGCAGCATCGCTTCGTCGACACTGAAATCCTCTTCCATAATAGGTGCTGATCCTTTTTCGCGCGACAATTCGAGCGCAGCCTGCCACCCGGTGAGCGCAAGCTCTCGACTCACCCGCGCAGTGAATTCTAGCGAATCTTTGGAGCCGTAAATGATCCGCAGCATCGTCTGGGCCGATCCCAGCCCCAGAAAACCCATGCCGTGACGCCGCTTGCGCGTAATCTCTTGCTGCTGCTGCGGCAACGGTAATCCATTGATTTCGACCACGTTATCCAGCATGCGGGTAAACACCGCGACCACTTCGCGAAACTTCTCCCAGTCAAACCTGGCTTGCGAGGTAAACGCATTGCTGACGAAGGCGGTCAGGTTGATAGAACCGAGCAGACAGGCACCATAGGACGGTAGACCTTGCTCGCCGCAAGGGTTGGTGGCGCGAATGGTTTCGCAAAACCAGTTGTTGTTCATTTCGTTGTAGCGATCGATCAGGATAAAACCAGGTTCGGCAAAATCGTAAGTCGAACGCATGATCGTATCCCACAGCTCACGCGCGCTGACATGGCGATAAACACGGCAGGCCACCTGTCCGACGTTATTGCAGATGTAACGTTCGGCTCCTGGCCAACCGCGCCAGATCACCTGCTCTCGGTCAGTCAGGTCGAGAGTTTCATCCTCAACCTCCTCCTGCGTAAGCGGGAAGGCAAGCGCCCAATCCCGATCCTTGATCACCGCCCGCATAAACTCATCGGTGATCAGCAACGACAAATTGAATTGCCGCAAGCGTCCATCCTCACGCTTGGCCTCGATGAATTCGAAAACGTCCGGGTGACCAACGTCGAAGGTGGCCATCTGCGCACCGCGACGACCGCCAGCGGAAGAGATGGTGAAACACATACGATCGAAAATATCCATGAACGACAGCGGCCCGGAAGTGTGGGCACCGGCGCCCGAGACATAAGCACCGCGGGGTCGCAACGTCGAAAATTCATAACCGATCCCGGCGCCGGATTTGAGCGTAATGCCGGCTTCGTGCAGTTTTGTCAGTATGCCGTCCATCGAGTCGTCTATTCTGTCCGACACGGTGCAGTTAATCGTCGAGGTCGCAGGTTTGTGTGCCTGAGCACCGGCATTTGACATGATGCGACCAGCCGGAATGGCGCCGTGCTGCAACGCCCACAGAAAGCGCTCATACCAGTGCTTTCGCAATTCGGGGCTCTCTTCGAGATCAGCCAACGCACGGGCAACCCGACGGTAGCTATCGTTTATATCCTGGTCTACCGCAAGGCCACCGCGGTCTTTCAGCTGGTATTTCTGCGCCCAGATTTCCTGCGAGGCGTGTTGCAGTGGAATACCAACAGCCGGTGGATTGGCGGCTGTCAGTTTGTCAGTGAAACTCATACTCGGAACTTACCCCGTGCCAACCGGAACGACTACCATATATCGTATCCAACTATGGCTTAAGTACCGGTATCTAGTGTTTCAGTATTATTGTTCCGACTGGCGGGATCATTGATCTATATCAATTCAGGACTTCGAATCTTTACAAATTTCCTGGCTTGCCTGGCTGCTGGAATTTGCGAGGATTACAGGATCTGTTTTTGCGCAGGATGACCTGAAACGGCGAAGCTATTTCAGGTCAGTTATTCTGGATTACGATATTGGGGAAGGCGGCCGAGTGATCGCGCGCCTTGGTGGCGAGCTTGGCCGCGGTCTTGCGCGCTACTTCGCGGTATATTGCAGCAATCGGACTATCCGCCATCGCGGCCACGGTGGGATTACCGCTATCGGACTGTTCCCGAATGTGAATGTCGAGCGGCAGCGAGCCGAGCAAATCGACACCGTGTTCAGCTGACATGCGCGCACCACCGCCTTCACCGAAAATAGGTTCGCTGTGCCCACACTGGCTACAGATATGAATGCTCATGTTCTCGATGACGCCAAGCACTGGAACTTCGACCTTTTCGAACATTTTCAGCCCCTTGCGCGCGTCCAGCAGAGCAATGTCCTGCGGGGTCGTAACGATGACCGCGCCACTGACCGGTATCTTCTGCGCCAGCGTTAACTGGATGTCGCCAGTGCCAGGAGGTAAATCGATTATCAGGTAATCGACATCAATCCAACGGGTGTCATTGAGTAATTGCTCGAGTGCCTGGGTGACCATCGGCCCGCGCCAGATCATTGGCGTATCTTCCTCCACCAGGTAACCGATCGACATCGACTGGATGCCGTGACCGACCATTGGCTCGAGACTCTTACCATCGGACGACTCGGGCTGGCCCTTACAACCGAGCATGCGCGGAATACTGGGCCCATAGATATCGGCGTCAAGAATACCAACCGTCGCACCTTCAGCCTGCAACGCAAGGGCGAGATTAACCGCGGTCGTCGACTTGCCCACGCCACCTTTACCGGAGGCGACCGCGATGACATTCTTGATCCCCGTCAGGGGTTTCAAATTCTGCTGCACGGCATGCGACTTGACCTGGCTCGAAACTTCTACCTCGACCGACCCAATGCCGTCGAGGTCACTCAACGCCGCCTCGATTTCCTGTTTCAGCGAAGCGAAATAACCCGCCGCCGGGTAGCCCAGCTGAATCTGGATCTTGCAGTTGTCTCCATCCGCTTCGATCGACTTGACGGCCTTGCTCGAGACCAGGTCGGTTTCCATGTTGGGGTCTATGACCTGACCCAGCTTCGTTTCAATCTGCGATTTTTCGATTGCCATGCTTAAAGTATCTATTTTCAGGGTTTCTGAATCGAGCGCGCATTTTACCCGAGCCGGTCAAGAAATATCACTTAGTTTTTATGTGAATGTTCTATACAGCGCCTGGTACAGCACCTAAAATACGTCGCTTTAACCAGGCCAGTCGATTCGATGAGTTCCAAATCCCGCCAGATCGTGGTGACCAGCGCGCTGCCTTATGCCAATGGTCCGATCCATATCGGCCACATGCTCGAGTACGTGCAGACCGACATCTGGGCACGTTTTCAGAGGTTGCGCGGTCACGAATGCATCTACGTGTGCGCAGATGATGCCCATGGCACGCCAATCATGCTGCGCGCGCAGGCAGAAGGGATTACCCCGGAAGCATTAATTGAACGCATGCACAAGGAACACCTGCAGGACTTTACCGATTTTGGCGTCGCTTTCGATAATTACTACAGTACCCATTCCGACGAGAATCGCTTTTTCGCCGAGTACATCTATACCCGGCTGAAACAAGCCGGGCATATCCGAACGCGCGTCATCTCACAGGCTTATGACCCGACAGCGGAAATGTTCCTGCCGGATCGATTTATCAAGGGTGAGTGCCCTAACTGCGGTGCCGGCGATCAGTATGGTGACAATTGTGAAAACTGCGGCGCTACCTATGATCCCACCGAGCTCAAAAATCCAGTATCGGTGGTCAGCGGGGAAACCCCGATCGAAAAGGATTCGGAACAGTATTTCTTCAAACTGGAAGACTTTGAAGACATGCTCAAAGCCTGGTTCGCCGCCGGGCACGTGCAAACCGAAATCGCCAACAAGATGAACGAATGGCTCGATGAAGGTCTCAAGGACTGGGACATTTCGCGCAACGCGCCCTACTGGGGTTTCGAAATCCCGGACGCGCCGGGTAAATATTTTTACGTCTGGCTGGACGCACCGATTGGTTACATGGCCAGTTTCAAACACTGGTGCAAGGCGACCGGGCATGACTTCGATGAATACTGGAATGCCGATAGCAAGCACGAGCTTTACCATTTCATTGGCAAAGATATCGCTCGCTTCCATACCATGTTCTGGCCAGCGATGCTGCATGGCGCCGGTTTCCGCAAGCCGACTGCGGTTTATTGCCATGGATTCCTGACCGTGGATGGACAAAAAATGTCAAAGTCGCGCGGCACCTTTATCATGGCTCGCACTTATCTTGAACATTTGAATCCCGAATACCTGCGCTATTACTTTGCCGCCAAGCTCGGTCCCGGGATCGACGACATCGACCTGAATCTCGAGGATTTCACAACCCGCGTCAATTCTGACCTGGTAGGCAAACTGGTGAACATTGCCAGTCGTTGCGCCGGATTTATTAACAAAAGCTTTGATGGCAAGCTTGCCGCCAAACTCTCCAGCGAAGATTTGAGCCAAAAAATTCTCGCAGCCGCAGAACCGATTGCCGATTATTATGAGAACCGCGAATTCGGTAAGGCCATGCGCGACATCATGGCACTGGCGGATAAAGTCAACCAGTACATAGACGAAAAACAGCCCTGGGTAGCCATCAAGGACCCGGCGCGTGCGTCCGAGGTACAGGATGTCTGCAGCATCGGGTTGAATTGCTTTCGTCAGTTGATCATTTTGCTGAAACCCGTTTTGCCGAAGCTGGCGGCGCAGTCAGAGGAATTCCTCATTGCCGGAAATCTCGGCTGGTCCGACCTTGGCGACAACCTGCTGGATCACGGTATTAATCGATTCAAACCCCTGATGACCCGAATCGAGCCGATATTTATCGAACGCATGATTGAGGCGACAAAAGAAGACCTCGCCACGGAGCAGAAAATGCAGCAAACCTCGAGCGACCCATCGATCGAAGCCATCGCAACCGAGATCGGTTATGACGACTTCGCCAAACTGGATTTCCGTATTGCAAAAATCGTCGCCGCCAAACGCGTCGAAAAATCCGACAAGCTGCTGCAGCTCACCCTCGATATCGGTAGCGAGACCCGCAACGTGTTTGCCGGAATCAGCAACGCCTACCAACCCGAGGACCTGGAAGGCAAGCTCACGGTGATGGTTGCCAACCTGGCCCCGCGCAAGATGCGCTTTGGTATTTCCGAAGGCATGGTGCTGGCAGCCGGTTCCGGTGAAACCGAACTCTACATCCTGAGCCCGGACTCGGGCGCTAAACCGGGAATGCGAGTCAGCTAGTTGTTTTCACGTCTGATTGCAGCCAGCCTCTTGCTCGCGGGCATCGCCGCATCGCCTACGCATGCGATCGACTCCAAGCAAATCTACCAGCTCAACCAGGAGCGCGTATTCCAGGTCCGCGTGCTCAATCGTGAAACCGGCAAGAAATCCAGTATCGGATCGGGTTTTATCGTCGGTGACGGTAGCCAGGTCGCGACCAACTACCACGTTGTCGGCCAGGTCATCCTCGAACCCGAGCTGTTTTACATTTCTTACGTCGGCAAGGACGGACAGGAAGGCGAGTTAGAGTTGCTGGGTCTCGACGTTGCCCGTGACCTTGCCCTGCTCGGTGCCGACAAGCCCATTGGCGAAGCGATCAAGATGAGTCCGCTGCCGCCACGCGGAGCACCGATTTACGCGATGGGGAATCCACTGGACCTGGGACTGACTATCGCGGTTGGCACCAATGGCGGAATTTTAAACCAGACCGATGATAGTCGTATCCTGTTCTCGGGGAGTCTGAACCCGGGCATGAGCGGCGGTCCCACCTTCAACGACCAGGGTGAAGTCATCGGCATCAACGTCGCCACCGCGCGTAATGACATCAGTTTTATTGTACCGTCAAAATTTTTAAATGACTTGATCGAGCAGTCGAATACCGATGCATTCAGCAGCGACCAAGATCTCAAGCTCGAAGTCGCGCGGCAGGTGCTGGCTTACGAAAACAGCTACATTGAGCAATTGCTGGAGAACGACTGGCCGAAACTCGACCTGCGCCAGTTCAATTTACCCGGCATCATCTCGCCAACCGTGCGTTGCTGGGACAATAGCGCCAAGCTCAGCACCATTGTGCGCTACAAACGTTACCAGATTCGTTGCGCCAACAAGAACCACGTCTATCTGGATGTAGACAACAAGTTCGTTGGCGAATTGACCTACGAGTATTTCTGGCTCGAATCGGAAGATCTCAACGCGATCCAGTTTTATAACCTCTATGAAAATCTGAACAAGGATCAAATCGACTCAAAAATCGATCGCGACATCGTCAGCAATTTCAATTGCCGCACCTGGTTTGTCGAGGTCTCCGCGCAGGAACTTAAAGGTAATCTATGTCGACGAGAGTACGTCGAATACAAGGGCATGAGCGATGTTCTTTTTACAGCGGCCCTCACGGGCCATAAAAACCAGGGATTTTTCATTACACTGATTATGACGGGCGTTGATTACTCGTCAACCCTGCCGCTGATTCAAAAATTCCTGGAGCAATCCGAATGGAAGCCCTGATACTCGAAATCAACACCCGGGGATTGCATCGATATGAACAAATCGATGCCGAGGTAACCACGATCGGGCGTGCCCTGGATAACGATATCATTCTTTCTGATCCAACCGTTGCACCACATCACCTTAAGATAATACGCTACGGTGAGAATTCGCTTGAACTGGTCAACCTGGCCGAGGTAAACCCGACTCGCATCGACAACAGGCGGGTGGATTCACTGGTCACTGAGAAGTTACCGTTAAACCTCGAAATCGGTCGTATCCAGGCGCAACTGTTACCGCGCAATTATGCAGTTTCCGCGACCCGTTCCCTGGCCGGCAAGGGTAAAAGCAGCCACCTGTTCGGGCATGCTTACTGGACGGTCATACTTGTCCTGATTTGCCTGTTTGTTGGCGGTCTCGAATTTTTTCTCAACTCCTACACCAGTTTCAAATGGAGCGAATTATTCAAGCACGTGTTACGAGAAAGCGTATTGACGATTGGTGTTTTCGTGCTCGCGTTATCGATACTCGAACGCCTGCTGGTCAATCGATGGGAAATCAGGCAACTGGTTACCTCGGTATGCCTGGTTTACCTGCTTTATTACTTCGCATCGATTTTTACCTACGAACTGAGCTACCTGTTCACTGCGAACTGGCCGGCGACGCTGTTTCGCTTTGGCTGGCACCTGCTGATCATCCCGGGTGCGGTCGTACTCTACCTGGTCCATATATCGCATTTAAAACGAAACCGCAGCATTTTACTGGCCATCCTGATTGCAAGTCCCATCGCGGTACCCTCGATCCTGCAAAGCCCGGAGTTGAGGGCCATGCTGGACGATTTCAGTTCATCTGCGAGATACCAGAACAGCCTCAGTTCGCTAAACTGGCATCTGAAAAAAACAGTAACCATTGAAAGCTTCATCGAGCAGGCCGAAGATCTTGAAGCCGGCGAGTTCGCCGACTGAGCAAGCATTAGTCAATTTAATAAAGACCTCGGGTAATATCGGTATTTTTCACAAGTTCCAGGCCTTATAATTCGACGATGTCAGAATACCTGTTACTTTTAATTGGCACGGTGTTTGTCAACAACATCGTGCTGGTCAAATTCCTCGGGCTTTGTCCGTTTATGGGTGTCTCACGCAAAGTCGAGACCGCCATCGGTATGAGCGCGGCAACAACTTTCGTACTGACCCTGTCGGCAATACTGAGTTACCTGATCAATAACTGGATCCTGTCACCGCTGGATCTCGAGTACCTGCGCACTATCGCCTTCATTATCGCAATTGCCGCCGTCGTCAATTTCACCGAAATGGTGGTGCACAAAACCAGCCCGCTGCTTTACAACGTGCTTGGTATTTTTTTACCGCTGATAACCACCAACTGCGCGGTGCTGGGCGTGGCGCTGATTAATGTCCAGGAGCAAAACAGTTTTCTCGAATCAGTAGTCTATGGTTTCGGAGCCGCGCTCGGCTTCTCATTGGTATTAATCCTGTTCGCAGCCATGCGTGAGCGCATCAATGTCGCCGATGTGCCAGCCCCGTTCAGGGGCTCAGCGATCGGCCTTGTTACCGCGGGACTGATGTCGCTGGCCTTCATGGGGCTCGGCGGCCTGGTCAAGGTCTAAACCGTGTTTGTCGCAATTTTAACCATCAGCCTGATGGCTGGAGTATTTGGCCTGGTACTCGGCTACGCGGCGATACGTTTCAAGGTTGAAGGCAATCCGATCGTCGATCAAATCGACGCACTGCTGCCGCAGACTCAATGCGGACAATGCACCTACGCGGGTTGCCGACCCTATGCCGAGGCCATCGCAAACGGAGAAGCACCCATCAATCAATGCCCCCCGGGTGGACAGGCGACAATCGTTGCACTTTCCAACCTGCTCGATACCGAGGTGCTCGACCTCAACGCAGAGCTTGGTGAGCATCTTGAAATTCCTCTGCTGGCGGTGATTGACGAGCAAATATGTATTGGTTGCACGCTCTGCATCCAGGCCTGCCCGGTCGACGCCATCCTCGGCGCAGCCAAGCAAATGCACACGGTGATTGCCGACGAGTGCACGGGCTGCAAACTCTGCCTGCCCCCCTGTCCGGTCGATTGCATCGACATGGTTCCCACCGAGCAATCCATCGACGACTGGAAATGGCCGGCACCGTTAGACCCGCTGGAACTAGTACAGGATGCTTAAGCTACATCATTTTCACGGTGGCCTGCGGCTCGACGGACATAAAGCCAAGTCGCTGCAACGAGGATTACTACAGGCAACTTTACCCGAACGCCTGTTCCTGCCGTTAAGGCAACACATCGGTGATCACAATAAGCCCCGGGTCGAGATCGGTGAGCGGGTGCTGAAGGGCCAGGTAATCGCCTCGGATTCCGCGTTGATTTGCGCCGCAGTACACGCGCCGACCTCGGGTACCATCAGAGCAATAGAAAACTACCCGGTGGCACACCCGTCGGGGAAAATCGATACCTGTATCGTCATCGACGTCGATGGCGATGACCAGGGCGTCGAGCCAAACCCGGCAGACCTCGAGAGCCTGGCGCCCATTGAATTGATCGAGCTGATTTGTCGCGCCGGCATCGTCGGACTCGGCGGTGCGGTTTTTCCGACCTCGCCAAAGTTGTCGCGCGGCAAGGTGCAGGGTATAGACACCTTGATCATCAACGGGGTCGAGTGCGAACCCTATATTACCTGCGACGATATCCTGATGCGCTTCAACGCGGCCGAAGTGATTCGTGGCAGCGGCTACCTGCAGCGAATCCTGGCACCACGAACCACGTATATCGCAATTGAAGATAACAAGCCGGAAGCTATCGCGGCCATGGCGAAGGCGCTGGCCGAGCATCCTCTGCCAGACACTGAAATTATTCCGATTCCGACGATTTATCCCTCCGGCGGTGAAAAACAACTGGTCCAGATTCTGACCGGGAAAGAGGTGCCACATGGTCAGCTGGCGTTTGATATTGGTATTTTCTGCCAAAATGTCGGTACTTGCGCTGCCATCACGCGTGCACTCGAAATGGACGAACCCCTGATCTCCCGCGTGGTCACAATTACCGGCGACAATATTGCGCACCCCGGGAACTGGGAGGCTCGACTGGGCACACCGATCAACCACCTGATTGAACTCGCCGGAGGTTATCAGCATGAAGCCAGTGGGCACCTGGTCATGGGTGGATCGATGATGGGATTTGCGCTTTCCGGTAGCGATGTTCCGATTGTTAAGGCAAGTAACTGCATCATGGTGATGCGCGAGGAAACCATTCCGAAATCACCGGGCTACCACGATGAATGTATCCGTTGCAGCAAGTGTGCCGAGGTATGCCCGGCACAATTGTTACCCCAGCAACTCTATTGGCATGCGCGTGCCAAAGCCTACGAGCGCACCCGGGAATTTCACCTGTTTGACTGTATTGAATGCGGTTGCTGTTCTACGGTTTGCCCGAGCAGAATTCCGCTGGTGCAATACTATCGTGCCGCCAAAAGTGAAATTCGCGCGACGCGAAAGGCACAATTCAAGTCCGATCGCGCACGCCTTAGATTCGAGTTTCGTGAAAAGCGACTGCTGTTGAAAAAACAGCAAGATGAAGAGCGGCGACGGCTGAAACGCGAGGCCCTGCAAAAGAAAAAAGCCGGGGCCGGCAATGGAAAACCCCAGGCAGACCCGGTCCAGGCCGCACTGGACAGGGTCAAGGCGCGCAAGAAACTGGCGCAGGAAGACTAGTTTTGGCCAACGTCATCGTCTCGTCGCCCTACGTTGCCCAGGGCAGTACGCTCAAACGCCTGATGATCCAGGTCATCGTTGCCCTGCTGCCCGGCACGATCGCATATGCCTGGTATTTCGGGCCCGGTGTCATCATTAATATTTGCCTCGCGGTGCTGTTAGCACTGGCGTTCGAGGCAGGCATCCTGAAATTACGCGCCAAACCGGTAATGCCACACCTGACCGATTTCAGCGCGGTAGTGGCGGCCTGGTTGTTCGCGTTGTGTCTGCCGATGCACACTCCCTGGTGGCTGGTACTGGTCGGTATCGGTTTCACCATGGTAGCCGGAAAACATCTGTACGGTGGACTCGGGTTCAACCCTTTCAACCCTGCCATGGTGGGTTACGTGGTCCTGTTAATTTCGTTTCCACGGGAAATGACAACCTGGTATTTACCGAGCTCGGTGAGCGGTGAAACCCTGAGTCTAAAGGAGGCACTGGCTTACACTTTCGGCGGTGCCGATATTCAGCAGTGGGATGCGCTGAGTTCGGCAACCCCGCTGGACCAGGTCAAAACCGCTGTTGCACAGGGCATCACCGTCGGCGAGATTCGACTGTCACCGGTATTCGGGGAATATGGCGGCAAGGGCTGGGAGTGGATAGCCTTCTGGTGGTTCATCGGTGGGCTGTGGCTGCTGGCGTCGCGGACAATCCGATGGCATATTCCGGTTGCATTGCTAAGTGCCGTACTCGTAATGTCCCTGCTGTTCTACCTGGTCAACCCTGAAACCTACAATTCACCCCTGTTTCACCTGCTCTCGGGCGCAGTCATAATCGGCGCCTTTTTCATAGCTACCGACCCGGTTACCGCCGCCACCACCGATAGCGGGCGGATTTACTATGGCCTGCTGATCGGCTGTCTGATTTATATCATCCGTGTCTGGGGTGGTTATCCCGACGGCGTCGCATTCGCCGTGTTGCTAGCGAACATGTGTGTACCACTGATCGACTATTACACGCAGCCACGGGTATATGGCGAAAAATGATTACGATCAGCCGGCGGCAGATTCTTATTTCGGGGATATTTCTATGGCTATTCGCAGTCGCCGGCACAACCCTGGTCGCGTTTACGGAGTATAGCTCCCGGGAAGCAATTATCGAAAACGAGCGCCAGGTATTGTTGCGTAACCTTTATGCGCTGCTACCCAGGGATAAGCTCGATAACGATATTGCGGAGGATATACTGGAACTGCCTGCCTCTCCCCTGCTTGGCACTGATGCGGCTTCGATCGTCTACCGCGCGCGCCTTGACGGAGATCCTGCCGCGGCAATATTCAATAGCATCGCGCCCAATGGTTACAACGGCAAGATACATTTACTGGTCGGGGTCTACAGCAACGGCAAGCTGGCAGGGGTACGCGTGGTCAAACATGCTGAAACCCCGGGACTGGGTGACGCCGTCGAGATCAGGAAGTCACCATGGATCAAAAGTTTCGACGGTAAATCGCTCACTAATCCAGACCCTTCCGGCTGGCGCGTAAAACGCGACGGCGGTGAGTTCGACCAGTTTACCGGTGCGACTATCACACCGCGGGCGGTGGTTACGGCAGTGCGCAACACGCTGCTGTACTATCAACAAAACGCTGATATGATTTTTAAACAATGACGACTTCACGCGAAATTACCCGTGACGGGCTTTGGGGCAACAATGTTGCACTGGTGCAGTTGCTCGGACTTTGTCCGTTGCTCGCGGTAACCAGTACGGTTGTCAACGGCATAGGTCTCGGCATTGCCACGCTGATCACGCTGGTACTTTCAAACACGATCGTTTCATTGATCCGCGGTTTCGTGCGCAAGGAAGTCAGGCTACCGGTATTTGTGCTGATCATCGCGTCCGTAGTGACGATAATAGAACTGTCGATGCAAGCCCTGTTTTATGACCTTTACCTGGTGCTCGGCATTTTCATTCCGCTTATTGTCACCAATTGTGCAATTATCGGTCGCGCCGAGGGTTTCGCGTCCCGCAACCCGGTCGGACCTGCCGCGCTCGATGGACTGATGATGGGACTGGGGTTCCTGGTAGTGCTGGCATTGCTTGGGGCGTTGCGCGAAGTTATCGGCTTCGGCACGCTGTTCGCCAACGCTGAACTGATGTTCGGTGACGGTGCCCAGACGCTGCAAATCCAGTTCAACGAGGACTACCCTGGATTCCTGCTCGCGATTTTACCGCCAGGCGCTTTCTTCGGCCTGGCGGCCCTGATTGTCGTCAAGAACTGGCTGGATCTGCGGCCACGGGAAAAACAGGAGATTATAGAAGCGGCGCCCGAGACGGTATGAACCCGCAAAAGCGATATGAAATCTTTAGCCGCCTGCGCGAACATATCCAGGCGCCGCGCTCGGAACTTGAATACCGTTCTAATTTCGAACTATTAATTGCAGTGCTGCTTTCGGCACAGGCAACCGACATCAGCGTCAATAAGGCTACCACGCAACTGTACCCGGTGGCGAATACCCCGGAAAAAATGCTGGCGCTCGGTGAAAACGGTATCAAGCAATACATCAAGACCATCGGGTTATTCAATACCAAGGCCAAAAACATCATCGCCACCTGCCGGATCCTGATCGAGCAATATGAATCGCAGGTGCCTGAAGACCGGGTGGCGTTGGAAAAATTACCCGGGGTTGGGCGTAAAACTGCCAACGTGGTGTTAAACGTCGCTTTTGGTCATCCCACGATCGCGGTCGATACGCATATTTTCCGGGTCTCCAATCGCACCGGTATCGCACCCGGCAAAGACGTGCTTGTGGTAGAAAAGAAACTGCTTAAATTTGTACCCGACCAGTTCAAACTCGACGCCCACCACTGGTTGATCCTGCATGGACGCTATACCTGCATTGCGCGCAAGCCGCGATGCGGCAGCTGCATAATCGAAGACCTATGCGAATTCAAGCAAAAGAACATTGAGTAGGTAAGGTTTAATATGTTTCAGTCGCGAGATGAAGTGCGCCAGGTTTACTTCGACGTCTGGCAAAAAATGCAGCAGAAAATGCTGCTTGAGCCGATGGAGGCCTTGATCGCTGACGTTATCGAGGCCCACCCCGACTACCACTCTCTGCTTGAGGCCGATGCTGAGGTCAGGCAACAGGACTTTACTCCAGACCAGGGTCAGACCAACCCGTTTCTGCACATGGGAATGCATATCGCGTTGCGCGAGCAGGCTGGCACGGATCGACCCCCGGGGATCAAGGTCGTCTATCAAAAACTGGTTTCGGCTAAAGGCCAACATGAAGCCGAACACACCATGATGGAGTGTCTCGGGCAGGCACTTTGGAACGCCCAACGCAATAACCAGGCCCCCGACGAGGCTGGCTACCTCGACTGTTTGCAAAAGCTGTAAAACCGAATTTACCTGACGCTGATTCGACTATAAGCTAGCGCCCTGACGAGCTGGAATAAAGGCATGGCCGATCCATTCAAACTACTGGTGCTACCCGGGGACGGTATCGGACCCGAAGTGGGAAACGACTATCCGCATATCGAACTCGAACATCTGTACACCGATAACGCGCTTTATCAAATGATGCAGTGTCCAACCGCGTTCGACGTGGTGCTCGCCGATAATATTTTCGGTGACATTGCTTCAGACCTGGTCGCGACTTATGCAGGGTCACTTGGCATGCTACCCTCGGCTTCATTGCAGGGACTGAATTCCGGTAAACCGGCAATTTATGAGCCGGTGCACGGCACGGCACCCGATATCGCGGGCCAGGGGATTGCCAATCCGATCGGCACTATCCTTAGCGTCGCGATGCTGTTTGAATACAGCATGCAGCGCAAGGACCTGGCTCAGCGTCTCGAATGCGCCGTGGATAATTGCCTGCAGGCGGGTGTCATCAGTGCAGACCTCGGAGGCCAGGCCGGAACTGGCCAGATCGGTGAAAAAATTCTTTCAGCTTTGGACTAGAGGACGAAAATGAATAGCAGCAGTGATCTCAATGTCGGCGAAGCGACGATAAAACTGCTTGAAGCATACGGCGTCGATACAATATTCGGCATACCCGGTGTGCACACGCTGGATTTTTGCAGGGGTCTTAATCAGAGCCATATTCAGCACATACAGGCGCGTAATGAACAGGGCGCCGGATTTATGGCTGATGGTTACGCGCGCGCTTCCGGCCGACCCGGGATTGCACTGGTGATCTCCGGACCGGGCGTTACCAATGCCCTCACCGCAATCGGCCAGGCCTACGCCGACAGTATCCCGGTGTTGATGCTTTCTAGCGATGCGGCCAGTTACACCCTGGGCAAGGGATGGGGTTGCCTGCACGAAGTTCCGAGCCTGACGGACACCACGGCGCCGCTCACCGCGTTTTCCGCATGCGCGATGACACCCGAAGAGGTCCCCGGCCTGATCGCGAAAGCATTTTCGGTATTTTCCAGCGAACGCCCGCGGCCGGTACATATCGCAATTCCGATCGACGTACTGGCGATGCCGGCGGGTGGCGAATGGGAGGCTGTCGAGTTACCCGCGCGTCCGGCACCAACGGCAAAGAAAATAGAACGCGCTTGCGAGCTTTTAAGCGCGGCAAAGCAGCCGATGATCTGTGTCGGCGGTGGCGCCTGGCTGGCCAGCGACGCAATCACCGGGATCGCGGAAAAACTAGGTGCTGCCGTCATCGGCAGTAACGCCGGCAAGGGTATCATCGATGATTCACATCCGCTTTCCCTGAGCGCGGGTACGGTGCGCGGTGAAGTCCAGCAATACCTGAAAAATGCCGACGTCGTGCTCGCGGTTGGCACCGAGTTATCCGAAGTCGACAGCTTTGTTGAAACGCTCGAAATCAACGGCAAAATAATCCGTATCGATCTTGATTCGCGCAAAATGAACGACCTTTACCCGGCCGAGGTGGCAATCATCGGTGGCGCCAAAACCACTACCGAGGCGATCGCCCGACAACTCGGGGAAGTCAAAGCCCGTGCTGAAACCGTCGCCGAGGTTGCCGGTTTGAGACAGGAAATTCGTGACAACCTGAGTGAAAGCGAGGTTCGGCACTGCAAGACCCTCGATGTCCTGCGGGCTGCGCTGCCGTCCGACACTGTCGTTATGGGAGATATCTGCCAGCTGGTTTACACGGGATCATTCGCATTTGACGTGCCGAAGCCAAGGCTCTGGCATTACCCGGCCGGCTACTGCACGCTGGGTTGCGGGCTACCCGATGCAATTGGCGCCAAGCTCGCCTTGCCGGATAAGCCCGTGGTCACCTTCGCCGGTGACGGCGGCTTCATGTTCACGGTGCAGGAACTGGTCACCGCAGCTGAACTCGGGCTGGCACTGCCCATAATCCTCTGGAACAACGACGGTTTAAAGCAAATCCAGGACGATATGAAACTACGTGACATCGAGCTGGTGGGGGTCACCGGGATCAATCCGGATTTTATCGCCCTGGCACAATCCTGTGGTTGCCATGCACTCAAAATCGACAGCGCGCAAAGTCTTACCGATGCCGTTAAAGCGGCTTTCAAGGCTGACCGTCCGACGCTGATCGAAGTGAAAGAATTCGATGCCTGGTTGAACTAAGCTTTCAGTATGAAACCCAGGCCACAGCAAACGATGCAGCGCATGCTGGCGATATCGCTAGTAGGCCTGGTGGTGGGATTGATTGCATCGTTTGCAACCATCGGTTTCGTCGAGCTGGTACGTTATCTAACCGATATTCTCTACGTCAGCCCATCCAGCCGAGCGCATATGGAAGGTGGCCATCTCGGCTTGATCACGATCGCGGTACTAACTATCGGTGGCCTGGTAGTGGGTCTTATCCTGCAATTCGGGGTAAGCGAGAATAACTCCTTCGGACCGCCCGATACAATTTACGCGGTGCAATTACATGAACGCCTGCCTCCACCGGTGGCCGGGGTAACAACTACCATAGCAGCCATTTTATCCCTGGGTTGCGGCGCCTCGGTCGGGCAGTACGGACCACTGGTATACCTCGGCACGCTGGTTGGCCAGGTCTGCAATCGTTTGCCGTTCGGCCTGCGCGACGTACGCAACATCGCTATTGCCTGTGGCGTTGCCGCGGCAATTTCGACAGCCTTCAACGCCCCGATCGCGGCCCTGATCTTCACTCATGAAGTTATTCTGCGTCATTACTCACTACGCATGTTCGCCGCGGTAACCGTTGCCAGCGCCTGTGGATACCTCGTCGCGAACGTTATTTTCGAACACCCGCCTTTATTCCTGATCAGTTTTGAAAGCAGTTTTCGCGGCGTTGAGTTCTTCCTGTTTGCAATCGAGGGTATCGCCTGCGGCGTGCTTGCTGTCGTTTTCATGAAACTACTACAGCAGGCAGCGCAATTATCACGGCGAATAAAAGTGCCCGCGGCCTTCAAGCCGATGGCTGCAGGCTTCGTGGTGTCGCTGGTAACCTTGCAGGTGCCGGAAGTGCTGGGTGCCGGACAGGAAGTTTTCCGCCTGGCTTCGCTGGGTGGCACCTACAGCGCCGATGCATTGCTATTGATCCTGGTCGCAAAGCTGCTGGTTACGGTTCTTTGTATCGGTTTCGGATTTGCCGGTGGTGTCATATTTCCAGCGCTGTTGATCGGGGTCCTGTTTGGTGCCCTGTTCGCACTGTTGGTCCCCGAATTATTGTTAAGTGATTATTCCGGGGTTTCGGCCTATGCAGTTTGTGGCATGGTCGCGGTCATGAGTCCGGTAATCGGCGCACCGATGACCGCGCTGCTGTTCGTATTCGAGTTCACGCGCAGCTACGAAATCACGATCGCTGCAATGGTCGCTATCGTGTTTGCCAACCTGATCGCTTTTAGATGGTATGGGCGTTCACTTTACGATAGTCAGCTCACCGCACGAGGTATCGATCTTTCGATGGGACGCGAACGTGCCTACCTTATGCATCGCAAGGTGGCGGCCTTTGTGACCGAGTCACTTCCGGTGGTCTCGCAAAACGCCGACCTGGGTGTTTTACGCGCGCAAATGGCTGCAAAGTCGACCTCGACTGCAGTGGTTGTCGATGATGACAACCGCTACCTGGGCCATGTTTTACAACATCAATTGCAAGGGCAGGATGACAACGAGACGGTTGGTTCTATCGATCTCCAGCGGGGAGGTGAATTTCACGAGGCAACCAGCATCTGGGAAGCAATGGAATTCATGCGCAGCTATATCGGCGAGGCGATCGCGGTAGTCGATCGCCGCAGCGGACAATACCTCGGTGCGGTCCCCGAGGCGGTGGTAATCAACGCTTATCTCGACGCGGCCCAGGAATTACGTCGAGAAGAGTACGAGGTATAAACATTGGATTTTTATCAAATGATCATCAACCAGGCCGCCAACGCGCTCGATGAAGATGTCGGCAGTGGCGATATCAGTGCAGAGTTGATCGACGCAAACACGCTGCTGGAAACCGAGCTGCTGGTGCGCGAGGACGCGGTACTCTGCGGCTGCCAATGGTTCGACGAGGTTTTTCGTCAATGCGATGACAGGATTAACATCCGATGGCAAGCGCAGGACGGTGATGCGGTGACCTCGAATGCTGTTGTATGCGAGGTTTCGGGCCCGGCACGTGGTCTGCTTACCGCCGAGCGCGCCGCGTTGAATTTTTTACAGACGCTCTCCGGAACTGCAACCCTGACACGAAGCTACGTCGACAAAATAAAACACACCGACTGTAAAATTCTCGACACTCGTAAAACCATCCCTCAACTCCGTTACGGACAAAAGTATGCGGTGCTGTGCGGCGGCGGCAGTAATCATCGCATCGGACTGTTCGATGCCTTTTTGATCAAGGAAAATCACCTTGCTGCCAGCGACGGAATTGCCCGTGCCGTATCACGTGCGCGCCAGATTCACCCGGATAAGTTTCTCGAGGTCGAGGTTGAAAACCTGGAGCAATTGCAACAGGCGATTGACGCCGGGGTTGAGCGTGCCCTGCTCGATAATTTCTCTATTCCCGTAATGCAGCGCGCGGTCGAACTCAATAATCGACATATCGAACTCGAAGCTTCGGGTAATATCGACCTGGAAAACCTTGTCGAATACGCTGAAACCGGCGTTGACTTTATCTCCATCGGCGCGCTCACCAAAAATCTGCGCGCGATCGACTTCTCACTGCGTTATCGTTAAGCGGGTTCCCTGAATCCGGCAATAATTCATTGCTGTCACTTTATCGGGGAAGCGCATTAAGTACATAGCGCTCCCGGCCAATCAATTCAGCTTATACCTGACTATCCGTCAAACCTATAGCATCCGTTGGCGAAAACAATTTTCTTGCCCCCGGCAGCTGATCTATGCTCCCTGCCGGACCAGCATTTAATCAGGAAACCGGAAATCATTCGCTAAATAAGTATTCATTATTCTGCTATTATTTAATGTTTAAAGTTTACATTAAACAATCAGTAAATAGCTGATTGTAGGAGTCCAGGCATAAGCGGAAGTGGCATTCTGATCAACCTGATAGGTGGCGTCGCCCTCCTATTGTGGGGCTTGCGCATGGTAAGGGTTGGCATGTCCGAAAGCTGGGGTAGCGAAATTCGTAGCGCCTTAGGGGCCAGCCTGAATAATCGTTTCAAAGCCTTCTTCTCCGGTATTGGCGTGACCATGTTGTTGCAAAGCAGCAGTGCCACCGCCTTGCTGACATCATCGTTTAGCGGCCAGGGTATCCTCACCACCGCAACCGCACTTGCGATACTGCTTGGAGCCGATGTCGGCACCACCCTCGTGGCGCAGGTTCTAACCTTCGACCTATCGGCCCTGTCACCACTACTGATTGCCCTGGGCGTAGCTTTGTTTACATACTCTCCGGGGGGACGCACGCGCGACATCGGACGCCTGCTGCTGGGTATTGGCATGATGCTGCTAGCGCTGAAGCTGATCGTTACGGCCTCGCTACCGATGCGCGAATCTTTAATCATCCAGCAGATATTTGTCGCCCTCGGCGAAGACCTGATACTGGCCGTGATTTTCGGCGCGATTATTGCCTGGGCATCGCATTCGAGCCTCGCAACTGTTTTGCTCGTGATCGCACTCGCCAGCACCAAGTCGCTGGACATCACCGTCGCCTTCGCCTTTATACTGGGTGCCAATATCGGCGGTGCGATTCCACCATTGATTGCCACCCTCGGCGCCAACCGTACAGCAAGGCAACCACCATTGGGAAACCTGCTGTTTAGAATATGTGGTGTCGTGATCGCGTTACCTTTCGTCGGTATGATCGCCAACGAGCTCTCACCGCTTGAGATCAGCCATGCACGCCAGATCGCAAACTTTCACATGCTTTTCAATATCACTCTGGCAGTACTTTGCTTTCCCCTGATCAACCACATGGTTGCTCTCACCGCGCGCATGATTCCCGAAGACAAGAAAGTGATTGACGAGATGCAACCCAGGGATCTTGACCGCGGTGCCTTCGAAACGCCCCTGGTGGCTTTAGTCAATGCCGAACGCGAGGTTTTGCGTATGGGAGAAGTCGTTGAACGCATGTTCCGCAATTCTTTTATTGCGCTCAAGAAGAACGACCACCAGCTGGCGAAGCGTAGTCGCAAGATGGATCAGGTAGTAAACCAGTATTACGATAACGTGAAACGCTACCTGACTGCATTGGCGCGCGAAACACTCGGTGAAAAGGAAAGCAGGCGCTGTAATGAAATTTTAAGTTTTGCGACCAACCTGGAACACATCGGCGACATTATTTCGGGGGACCTGATTCGCAATATCCTGCGCAAAAAACTGGTCCCTGGTAACAAGATGTCGACGCAGGATCGCAAGGACATCAATAATCTCTATCGGCCGGTGTTATCGACATTCCAGTTATCATTGAGCGTTTTTACATCGTCCGATATCGCCATGGCGCGGCAATTGCTGGCCAGAAAATACAAGTTCATCAAGCGAGAAAAAAAGGCGGTAACGAATCACCTGCAAAAAATTCGTGACGACTCGCATTACGATTCACAACTGAGCGCCATGCAGCTCGACGTGCTGCGGGACCTCAGACGCATCAACTCGTACCAGGCCGCGGTCGCCTACCCGATTCTGGAAGAAGCCGGCCAGTTGCGCAGCAGTCGCCTGCGTCGCAGCAAGTCGGACAAAGTCGCATTCCCACGGGTCAAAGGCACCATGAAAGCTTCGATCAGCAGCTAAACGCCGGTTGCATCGATTTAGCAAGTGATCAGGTAGTAATAGTTTCTGGATAAAGGCTATGAAAATCATTAGCAAACATTTTTTACTGCTGGGACTTATCCTGGTATCGATGAGCGTCTACGCGTCGGACGCCAAGGTCCGTGATGCAGACGAGGCTGCCGGCAAATGGCTCGCCCTGATCGATGGCCGCCAGTACCTGGATTCGTGGAACCAGGCGGCTTCATTGTTTAAGCAGCAGGTCAGCGCCGACAACTGGTTACAAGCGATAAGCGCCGCGCGTCAACCCCTCGGGGCCATGATCAGTCGTAAGCTAGTTTCGGCAACCTACGCAACCAGTCTGCCGGGCGCCCCCGACGGTGAGTACGTGGTACTGCAGTATCAAACCAGGTTCAAGTTTAAAAAAAGTGCGGTTGAAACCGTCACCCCGATGCTTGATAACAAGCGCTGGCGCGTTTCCGGTTACTACGTTCGTTAAACACCTGTTTTGAACAAACAGGCGGTCATCGAAAATATTGAGCAACGACTATCCACATCAGATATTGAGGCAGGAGTAATCCCATGTTGAACTGGTTAAAAAATCTCTTCTCCCCACCCGAACCTGCCGGCCCGCCGCGACTGATTCAGCGCTTCGATGGATCCCAGGCAACCATAAGCAGCGGTTCGATAATCGCTGACGCCGAGGGATGGCACATCAACACCGATGAATCCGTGACTGTTCAGCTGTTTGAGCTGGATCCCGGTGATATTGAAAACGGCCTGGTGACTTACAAGGCTTCAATTAAATCCGAAGCAGTTAAAAAACAGGGCTACCTGGAAATGTGGTGTCGATTGCCGGGAAAGGGGGAGTTTTTTTCCAAGGGTTTGAATAACACGGTCAAAGGCAGCAATGACTGGGCTAGCTACGAAATCCCCTTTTACCTGAAAAAGGAACAGAACCCTGACCTGCTAAAACTGAACTTCACACTCGAAGGCGGTGGCAAAGTCTGGCTCAAGGATATCGAAGTCAGCTTCACCCCGTTCAAGTAGGTCTTGTTTCAAGCTTTCAACACTTGCAGGCGTTCGAGGGTGCCTATATCGGCCCAGCTTCCACGGAACAATTCACCCGTGACTTGTTGTTGACTCGCCGCAACATGCAACATCGGAGCGAGTGCATGCTTGCCCGGTGTCAGTCCTTCGAAAAAGCTGCTATGGAACTGCGCAATACCGCTGAAGGTGTAGCACGGCGAGCCGTTATTACCGACCGTCGATTCTTGCAGGCTAAAATCCCCGTCTGCATTGTGTTGCGGATTTTCAACCAGCACCAAGTGCGCCATGCTGTCTAATTGCCGTAGCCGTGCAAAGTCGTAGTCGGTAAAAATGTCAGCGTTAATGGTGATAAAACGCTCACCCAGTAGCGGTAAAGCCTGCAAGATACCGCCCGCGGTTTCGAGTGCCTCGGGTTCATCGCTGTATTCGATAGCAAGATTGAAATTGGTTCCGTCACCAAGGAAGTCGCGAATCTGATTCCCAAGCCAGCTGAGGTTGACGACAATCCCGGTGAATCCCGCCCGGGACAGGGCTTCGAGATGATGCACGATCAGCGGTTTGCCCTGCACTTCGAGCAGGGGTTTCGGAACAGTATCCGTTAGTGGACGCATGCGCTCGCCCCTTCCAGCGGCCAGGATCATTGCTTTCATAACTTGTTCAAGATGGTATCAGCGCTCCTGCGCGCTGGTTCAACTTCAGTTGCTCTATGATCGAGAGCAAGCCTACCATAGACGTTTCCGCGGCACCGGCCTGGTTCACATAGTCGAGCGTACGCGGTATATCTTTCAGGTATCTCGGTTTTCCGTCACGGATATTAAGACGCGCAAATATCCCGATCGCCTTGAGATGACGTTGTATTCCCATCAGGTTAAACCAGCGCATGAACTGCGCGGCTTTGACGTCAACCAGCTCGTGGACGCACGCAGATTCGTAATAATCCAGTGCCAGCTGATCGACATGCGCCGGGGGCCAGGCAATGTAGCAATCTCGCAGCAACGAAACCAGGTCGTAGGTAATCGGCCCTTTAACCGCGTCCTGAAAATCCAGGATCCCCGGATTGTGCGTGTCGACTTTCATCAGGTTACGCGAATGGTAATCGCGGTGTACAAATACCTGCGGCTGCTCCAGTGCATTTTCAACCAGCGCCTGCTTGATCGACTGCCAGCTCGACTGCTGCGCCGGGTCGAGCGAAATACCAAGCTGTCTGCCAAGAAACCAGTCATGAAACAGATCGAGCTCCTGGTTCAACAGGGCTTCATCATAGTTCGGTAAATCTTCGGCATCGATACGGCTTTGCATCAACAACAGGGCCGCGAGCGCATCTGCGTATAGCGAACCTTCACTTTCCGGGTTAAGTTGCGAGAGATAGTCGTTGCGTCCGAAATCGGTCAGAACCAGGAATCCCTCGGCCAGGTTCTGGGCAATGATTGCGGGCGCGTTTAAATCGGCATCACGTAGTTTTTGTGCGACCGCGATGAAGGGCCCGCAGGACTCCTTGTCCGGTGGCGCATCCATTACAATCCGCGATCCATCACCCGCCTCCAGCCTCAGATAACTACGAAAACTGGCGTCCTCGGAGGCGGCACTCAGGCTGTAATCCCGATAACCGAGTTGATCCAGCCAATGTTTTAATTGATTCGATCTATCGCTCATATGGCGGTTGCGGCTGCGATTCTGTTAAAAGGCCGGTATTATCCGGTTTTTAATTACACAAACGCAATAGATCTAATGAGCGCAATTGAAAACCTGCTCCAGGTAATGAAGGATTTACGTCACCCGGATAACGGCTGTCCCTGGGATATCCGTCAAACCAGCGCTTCGATCGCCGGCTACACGCTGGATGAAACCCACGAATTGCTCGACGCGATCGAGCGCGACGACACACAGAACCTGAAGGAAGAACTGGGCGATCTGCTGTTTAACATCGTGTTTCATGCGCGTATTGCTGAAGAACAGGGCCAGTTCACTTTCGATGATGTCGCCCAGGGGATCACCGATAAAATGCTGCGCCGTCACCCGCACGTTTTCGGTGACACACGTGATCAGGAGTTTAACGATGAAACCCTGTCACAACAGTGGCAGACACTCAAGCAACAGGAAAAGTCGAACCAGGCAAGGCCGGAGCTGGGTGAAGACTCTGGCTCCAACTCGGCCATTTACCGTGCCCGCCAGATCCAGAAGGATGCCGCCGTTTTTGGCTTCGACTGGCCGGACATAAGTCCGGTGTTCGATAAACTCGAGGAAGAACTGGCGGAGTTAAAGCACGCTTTCAGCACCGGCGACAGCCGGGCCATCAGCGACGAGATCGGAGACCTGATGTTTGTTTGCATTAATCTCGCTCGCCACGCCAGGGTTAACGCCGAAATGTCACTGCGTAATACCAATCAAAAATTCCTGCGCCGCTTTGCTTACGTGCAGCAACAAATGGCGAACGCCGGTATCGAAATGGATCAGCAGCAGCTCGAACAGATGGAATACTTCTGGCAGGAATCCAAGAGCACGGTCGGATGAAAGCTAAAACATGACCAGAAGCAGGATACAAACCGAACAACGAATCCTCGATGCGGTGGGTGCAATTTTGCTCGATCAGGGTTACCCCGCGGTTGGTATTAACGCGATTGCGCGCCAGGCTGGTTGCGATAAGGTCTTGATTTACCGTTATTTTGGCGGTTTTGACGAATTACTGCTGGCATTCGCGGAAACCACCACCCTGTGGTGGGAAGTGGATGAAATTTTAACCGAAACAGCTGCCGAGTGTGCTGAAATCGCGCTACCCGATTTCCTGCAACGCTTGCTCAACCGCTATGTCACCGCACTGGAATCACGCCCGATGGCGCTTGAAATTATGGCCTGGGAAATGTCGGAGCAAAACAACCTGACCAATACGCTGGCGCGTATACGCGGCGAGCGGGGCATGGAGCTAGTGAAACGGATCCGTGCTTTTTATCATCAACCGAACATCGACATCGGTGGCGTTCTAGGCGTATTTGGCGCTTCCATAAACTACCTGGTGATTCGAACGCGCAAACAATCGCAGCAATACAAGGTCGAGGAATGGTGGCGACTGCAACAGACCATAGGCAAGCTGCTGCAGGCATATGCCGACTGACACCCCGGATGTAATGCGCCTTGCCGACATCGGTGCTACCGGACTCGTCCGGCTATTGGCAGAATTCGGATTGATATTAGAACACTGTCCCGCTAACCAACCCATTCCGCACAGCTACTGGGGGGAACAGGAAGCCGGCCTGAAATACAATCGCCTGTACGCCCGCGATGACACCCCGCTGCATTCCATCCTGCACGAGGCCTGCCATTTCATCTGCCTTGACCCTGCACGGCGCGGAGAGCTTGATACCAACGCTGGTAGCGACGAAGCCGAAGAAAACGCGGTTTGTTACCTGCAAATACTGCTCGCAGACGAGGTCGAAGGATTCGGGCGTGAACGCATGTTCACAGACATGGATACCTGGGGATATAGTTTTCGGCTTGGCTCAAGTAGAGCCTGGTTCGAAGATGACGCCGACGATGCAATTCGCTGGCTGATAAGCCACAACCTGTTGGATTCTCGACAACTAACCACAAGTCAACTCCGACAAGCATAAAACGACCCTCAATACGGCTTCAAAAGGAGTCTTATAAACCCGTAATTATCGCAACTTGCGGCTAAAGATTTAGTCCTGTCGACCGATACCCCTATACGAGCAGAGTCGTAATTCAACTCTAAACTCCAAATTTACACGATCACAGGTTAGCGAGCAGGAGCAACTGGGTGGATATCGCATCAATTGTTGGATTTATACTGGCCTATATCATTATCGCGACAGCGATAAGCCTCGGCGGCCCGTTCGTATTATTTGTCAATGCACCCTCCCTGTTGATAGTGGTGGGTGGAACCTTCGCAGTTACGCTGATGCGCGTCACCATCGCCAATTTCCTCGGCTCTTTCAAAATTGGTTTGAAAGGTTTCTTTTATAAGCTCGACCGCCCACAAAACCTGATCGATGAATCGGTCGAGCTCGCCAATATTGCGCGCAAGGAAGGCATCCTGGCACTGGAAGGCCGCGAAATCGGCAACGGTTTCCTGGAACGCGGTATCAGCCTGTGCATAGACGGTCATGCCCCGGAAGTGGTCAAGGGATTGCTCGCCAAAGATATCAACATGTCAATCGAACGCCACACCGTTGGCGCCGATATGTTCAAGGCAATGGCAGTCTATGCGCCGGCGATGGGCATGATCGGAACCCTGATCGGCCTGGTACAGATGCTGGCAAACATGTCGGACCCCGCTGCAATCGGCCCGGCCATGGCGGTCGCACTATTGACCACCCTATACGGCGCAATAATCGCCAACGCGTTTGCCTCGCCACTGTCGGAAAAACTAGTCCTGATCAGTGGATACGAAAAACTCAACAAGGACCTGATCCTCGAGTCGATCAATGGTATCCAGGAAGGTACCAATCCTCGCGTTTTGAAACAGTTACTGAACGCCTACCTCCCGGAAAGCAAGCGCCAGGAAGACGAGTAGGGCTTTGCGATGAACGAGGAATGCGATTGCCCACCATGTGAGAAAGGCCTACCCCCCTGGCTTGCTACTTTCGCTGACATGATGGCGCTGTTGATGTGCTTTTTCGTGTTGCTGTTGTCATTCGCGGAAATGGATGTACTCAAGTACAAGCAGGTGGCGGGTGCGATGAAGCTTGCCTTCGGTGTGCAGCGTATCGTTAAAGCTACCGAGATTCCGAAAGGTACCAGCGTCATTGCCAAGCAGTACAGCCCGGGCACACCCACCGAGGTAACGCCGCTCGAAATAATGCGTGAAAAAACCACCGATGATACCAAGACCAATCTCGATTTTAACGATTCCAAATCACGCAATGATGGCGGCATGGGCGAAGCCGAAGCCGAGGCGATCGCCCAGCAAAAGGCCCAGCGTGAAGCACAGGCAGAGGCCGAGGAGCTGCAGGACGAGTTGTCCGAGGCTATTGGTGACGGCCTGGTCGAGGTTGAGGCCTATAACGACCGTGTCTTGATACGAATTCGCGAGCGCGGCTCCTTCGGTTCCGGATTCGCAGAGCTGCAAACGAAATTCCTGCCCATACTGAAGCAGATTGCGGACGTTCTGAATCAGCGTGACGGGCACTTTGTTATCGCCGGGCATACCGACGACATCCCCATCGAAACCCGCCGTTTCCGTTCCAACTGGGACCTGTCGGCCGCACGTGCAGCAAGCGTGGTTCATTATTTTATCCAGGAAGGTGATGTTGATCCCGAGCGCATGGAAATCAGGGCGATGGCAGACAATGAGCCGATTGTACCCAATGACAGTTGGGAGAATCGTGCCAAGAACCGCCGCGTGGAAATCAGCGTCCTGCATGGTAACCGAATCCCGATTGCAGGGCAGTCGCCCTCGGAAAACGTCGATTACGTTGTGCAGCCGGACGGTTAGGACCTAGCATGACTGACGAAAGACGACGCTATTTTCGCATCGAAGACGAAGCCCTCGTGGCGTTAGAGCGTATTGACAAGGCAACGATTGAAGATCGTCTCGAAGACTTCTGGACCAACGAGCACGAGTTTTCAATACGCAACAACTATAATTTTCAGATTGAACAACATATTGCTGATCGCCACAAAATCGACAGTAAGATGCCGGAACTGGGTCGTTACCTCGGAGTGCTGGAAGAACAGGTTGATCGTCTCACTGACAAACTCATTGACGATAAAAACGACCAGGCAATGACACAAAAGTCAGTTAACCTCAGCGCCCAGGGAATTGCTTATTTTGACGACCAGGCCCCCGAGCAGGACGAACTGGTTGAATTGAAATTAAAACTATTGCCCTCCGGATTCAGGCTTGTCATTATTGCCAGGGTCGTACTGGTAGAAAAGGATCGCGGCCAGGACCAGGGTAAACATCGTATTTCACTGGATTTCGAAAACCTGCACGAAGCTGACCGCGAAATACTGATCAAGCATATGCATGGCAAACAAATGGAATCATTGAGTAGCACACAGGAAACTTAGGCAGAGATGACCGAACAAGCAGCGTCCTCCTGGTTATCCTCTCATCATGAAATTGTTCCCGCCTTAGAAATCTTTCATCGTCGGGCACTGGAAACGCTCGAAGACCACACTAAAACCGTTCGCGACCTGGCAGATATAATCTCGCTCGATCCCGGCATGAGCGTATCGCTGTATCACGAAGTTAACTCCAGGCTGCGCGATAGTGACAAGCATCCAGTGGAATCGGTTCATTCCGCCTTGAGCCTGCTTAGCGACAGTGCCATTGCCGACCTGGTGATGCAGCACAAGGTTCTTGATCAGACGCATCCGGACGCGCGACGGCGGCAGAGTTACCATCAGTTGATGAGCCGGACTTTTCACCTGCTGGCACAACTCGAGCGCTTTATTACCTTGCAGGGGATCCACTCTATCTACGAAGTCCGCAGTGCGGCAGTGCTGCACAACATCGGTGAATTCTGTGCCTGCCTGTTCGATCACGAACATTACCAGCAGTACCAGGATAAATTCCGTGCGCTGGGAAGTGATGCTAACAGTGCGAAACCCGTTTTCGGTTTCGATTTTCATGAACTCGGGCGCCAGTACGCCGCGAAATCCTATTTACCGGCACTGGTAACCGAATCGCTCGACGAGAACATACCATCCGGGCGCAAGGCGCGCCTGATTCAACTTGCAGCCGATGTTTCCCACCAGGCTGAAGTAGGCTGGTATCACTCTTCGATGAAAGCAACCGAAGAGGTATGTGCGGCTTACCTGAACCAGTCGCTCGACGGATTTCACAAACATTTGCAGGCAGTGGCTATCGAATCTGCACGCAACAGCCCGTTCGACGACGTATTGCCCGCTGCGACTCGCCTGATTATGCTGCCCGATCGTGAAGCCCCGGTGCAAACGAAACCGGCCATCGTCGACGATCTTGAAGCTGGCGGCCATGAATTCGAAAACCGCGTTAAGGCCTTGCTGCAAACGGCGCAACCAACCCAGTCACAGCTGCTGGATCTTCTGCTGAATCACTTGCATGACGATTTACACCTGACACGGGTTGTATTGATGTTGCTGTCAAAGGATAAATCCAGGCTCGGTACCCGCGCCGGCAGAGGGATAGATCAACATTCTCCCATCAAGACACTGGTCATCGATATCAGCAAGGAAAGTGTGCTTAAAACACTGCTTGGTAAACCCCAGTCTATATGGATAGAGCCGGACGAATACCAGAAATACGAGGCCGCGCTGCCAGCCAAGTTCAAGGCCAGCTTCCTGCATGAAAGCTTTTTCCTGATGTCACTATTCATCGGCAACAACCCGGTTGGAATGTTGTTTTGCGATCGTGCGCATGCGGTCACCCGGCTCGACAAGGTGACCTACGTGAAATTCAAATCGGCAATCACACTGACCAGCAAGGCGCTGGCCTACCTGTCTAAGCGGAGACGCCCTCCGGCGGCTCAGTAAACTCCTGGCCCACTGCGACCAGCCAGTCACGCAGACGTTGCGCAGCTTCGGATAGTGGACGAGTTTCGTCCCAGGTAAGATAAAAGGAACCCGGTGCCGGAATTTCCATCTCGCTGATACGAACCAGTTTGCCGCTTTGAATCAGCGCCCCGACCTGCGAATGCCAGCCCAGCACAATCCCCTGGTTTTCCTCGGCAGCCTGCAGCGCAACCACGTAATTATTGAAGCGACGAAAGTTCGCCTGTGAACTATCGCAGTCCCACTCTGCCATCCAGGCATCCCAGCCGGTCCAGGCCGGATCGACGCTATCCAGCTGAAGCAACGGAAACTGCAGTAACTCACGGGGCTGCAACCATTGGTGATCTGCGGCAAATCCGGGACCACAAACCGGGTAGATACGATCATCAAATAGTTTCACCGCCTGCTCGCCACGCCAGCCGCCATCGCCATAGCGAATTCGTATATCGGCGTTGACGAAGCCGCTGTCGCCCGGATTATCCGAAATGGCATGATTCAAATTGATATCACGATACTGCTGCCAGAAGCCACCCAGGCGCGGCATCAACCATAGCGACGCAAAAGCGGTAGTCGCCGCAATGGTAACGTCCAGGCTTTGTGACCGGCTTCTGAATTCCTGGCATAGCCTGCCAATTTGTTGAAAGCTCGAACTTAAAACCTGGAATAGATCGATTCCCTCCGCGGTGAGTTCGACACCGCGGTGCAAGCGCTGGAACAATGCGCAATCCAGCTCGTTTTCCAGTGCCTTTACCTGGCGGCTGACTGCACCCAGCGTAACACCGAGTTCTGCAGCAGCAGCGGTAAAACTGCCTTGCCGGGCACAGGCATCGAAAGTGTTGAGTCCTGTGAGACTGGGAAGTTGGTAATAACGACGTGCCATAGCAATTACTAGAGTTTACCTTAAGTAAAGCCAAAAGGAAGTTTTTTAATATTGCCAACTCGGTTAATTCAGCGCAATGTTTACCTTTCCGAACTGCCCAACCAGTATTGGGCTTGATATTGAGGATAATACCTATGAGCCAGACTTCAGCCCCGAGTATCGCCCTGGACGCCATCCTGCAGCCGATCGAAAAGGCGAATGGATTGCCCAACCAGGCATACACCAGCAACGATTTCCTGGCGCAGGAACGTGACCATGTGCTCGGCAAAAGCTGGGCCGGGCTCTGGTTTGCCAGCGACCTGCCCAAGAAGGGTTATGTCAAGCCAGTTGAATTCATGGGCCTGCCACTGGTCATCCTGCGCAACAAGCAGGATGAGATCAAGGTATTCCACAACGTCTGCAGCCACCGCGGCATGATCCTGGTACACGATGAAATGGAAGTTCAGGGTGCGTTGCGCTGCAAGTACCACTCCTGGTCATACAATCTCGATGGCGAGCTCAAGGGTACGCCGCATCTCGGCGGGATCGGGCAGCAAAAGTTCGACGGCTTCAATCATTGCGATCACGGGCTGAAACCGGTGCGCTCGACCGTATGGATGGATGTTGTTTTTATCAATCTCTCCGGAGACGCACCTGATTTCGCCGATTACATCAAACCGCTGACTGAAAAATGGAGCCCCTTTCTTGGCGGTACCGGCCTCGATCGATTAAGAACCGCGGCCAATGGCAAGGGCATGAAGATCGAGGTGAACTCGAACTGGAAGCTTGCAGTGGAAAATTACTGCGAAAGCTATCACCTGCCCTGGATTCACCCCAGTTTGAACACTTACTCCCGGCTTGAAGATCATTATCACATCATGTATGGCGATGACTTCGGTGGGCAAGGCAGCAACGCCTACCGTCTATACGACCAGGCTGGCACCGCGTTACCGCGCTTCCCCGAGTGGCCCGAGGACAGGCTTGAACAGGCCGAATACGTCTCGTTCTACCCGAACGTGTTACTCGGAATCCAGGCCGACCACGCTTTCGCAATGATAATCGAACCCAGGGCCTGTGACCGGTCCGTCGAACACCTGCGCCTGTTCTACGTCGGCGACGAAGCGCTTTCCGATGAACATGCAGCAAGCCGCACCGCCACCCTCGAATCCTGGCGCGTGGTATTCAGCGAAGATATCGATGCGGTCGAAGGCATGCAGCGCGGACGGCAGTCACCGGGTTACGGCGGCGGGGTGTTTTCACCGGTGATGGACAATCCAACCCATCACTTTCACCAATGGGTTGCGCGCAAGTTACAGTCTGCCCGGGGCTAGGAGCCCAGATCGCGAAATAAGGCACCACGCGCAATAGGCCAGATTCCCCGACTCAGCGCGCGGCCGGCTTCGAACAAGACGTAGCTTTGACCACCGTAGTGAGGCAGGGGTCGCAGCAGTGATTTCAGGTCATTGGTATTCGCAGCCGACACCACCACTACCGCCGCCCCGTTAGCGCGGCGCGTGGTCCAGACCTCGGCAGAATAGGCCACCTTCGGCAATGCGGATGGTCGCTTCAGTCCTAACAGCTTCAAATCTTCGTTCAACCGGTCGTGGGTGGTGATGAGCAACAGCGAGTTGCCCGGTTGTTGCGCTGCGGCCAGGTTATCAAACCGAGGCTGCGTATCCATTAACCTTGATGCCAGGTTTCGTGCAGCCGCGGTAAATTCAGCATCGTTGGACGCGATCAGAGTGCGGGTCTCGGGATCCAGCGTCACGTCTCGCAGGATCGGCGGTGTCTCGTTTTGATGCAGGCGCCGAAACACATCGCTATCGGGGTCGGCCTGGAAATAGAGTGGTTTTGTCGGTGTAACAAACTCGACTAGAGTTAAGGTATCGTCGATGGTTATGTCATATTGCCGGGTACCGTCGACCGTTGTCAGCGACACGGGTAGCTGGAAGCGATAGCCGGTAACCGGTTGTAGAATCTCGACCCGGGTACGGAAACCCGCCTCATCCTGGTTGACACTATGCGCACCGAGACTCAGTCGAGGTGCCCCGGAACGCAACAGCCATTGCGCGAAGAACCAGTCGAGATCCTGCCCCGCTGCACGCTCGAAGGCGACCTGTAAATCCCGCCAGCTGGCGGTGTCGTGTTTGTGCTTTTGCCAAAAGCCACGCAAGCCATCGTCAAACGCGGCCTGGCCTATTTCCCGTGTCAGCATGTGAAAAATAAAGGCAACCTTGTTATATCCAATCACCTGGGCCGCCTGGTGCTGCTTCGAGGTAAAGGCTGTTACCGGCTGATCACGCTCCGCGGGCAGGGCTGCATAATCGCGCAACCATTTTATACGCATGGACTGCGCCGCCTCCCCGCCCTGGTCAGCAGCGAGTGCGTAATCGGCGAGATAAGTGGTCAAACCTTCCGCCCAGTTGCCGCTGGCGTAATCGACCGATACCGCGTTCCCCCACCAGTTATGCAACACCTCGTGCGCCAGCGATCGCGTGCGCATGAATGGCAACGGAATTACCTGGCGCCCGACATAGGTAAGATTTGGGAATCCCAAACCCACCGGTATCGGCGCCGAAATAACATGGAAGTCGGAATATGGATAGTCACCGATACTTTGCTGGTAGCGCTGGATATAGCTATCGGCAGCCTCAAGGTAGGTTTCGGCCAGTGGGACGAGATCCTCGTGAAAATAGGTGCGTAAGCGCAGTCCGTTGCCAAGCCGTTCCGCCACCTGGTATGGCCCGACAAATAGTGACGGTGGTTCGCCCGGATTTAGCGTCTCAAAGGTCGATATGTAAACGTCTTCAGTTAGTTGCTCGCTAACCAGCTTTCCGGTCGCGACCGCACGCTGCCCGACCGGAACCGTTACCGTGAGACGGTAGCTTGTGCGACCACCCTCATCCCGGGGAATCCAGGCATCGTATCCCGGCAGGAAAAAACCATCGTCACCGCTGCTGCTGAGCAGAGCTGGCCAGGATTTCTGTTGAGAATCCCGTGCCGGCACTTCACCGCGCAGGGTAAATTGAAGCTCGTGCGTATTGCGATCCGGAAGTGCCAGCCAGTACTCCAGGCCTTGCACCAGTGGCCTCACTTCCTGTCCGTCGAGTAACAGGCTTTCAACACCGAGCCAGGCGGCAAGTTGAAACTGGTAGCGTTCACGTCCACTAACCCGCAGCCTGTCTTTAATCAGTATTTCAGCGGTATCGGTTTTCAGCACAACTTCGATCGAGTGCTCAACTGCCGGGCTCGAGGCCTGTGCCAACTGTTGAGCGCCCGCAAAACAAAACAATGCGGCGAGAATGCATCGCATATTCTTACTCAAAGCTTTGTGGAAACCTGGCCTGTAGTTCGATCGATTTATCACCGCGTAAAATTTGCAGCGGCAGCCAGGTGCCCGGTGCCTGGCGCTGAATAATCTCGATCAGCGCTGAATTTGTCACCGTTTTAAAACCCGCAGCTGATTGAATGACATCGCCTTCAACAATTCCACTTTTGGCGGCAACACTGTCGGCGACTACCTGCATAACGCGCACCCCTTCATCGCCGCTTTCAATCATGACACCCAGAAGCGGCCGTGGCGGAGCAGCCGCCCCAATTTCCTCGTCAACCACGAACACCGCGGTGGCTAATTCTGCGGGTAGCGGATCACATTGATCGTCCGAATCAATCGGCAACAGCACATCGACATCCCCGATACCCATGTCAGCAAGTTGGTGCGGAATGCCATAGCCATACTCGAGATGGCCCCGGCCAATTATTCCGACCACGATTGCGGTCGGGTCGCGCCGATGAGCTGCGGCCAGCGCGTCAGCCATGGCGCGATCCCAGGTCAGTTGCGCCTCGACAAAATTCGAAAAAGCCTCGCTGCGCAAAACCTCGTCTAGGTCCGGCTCGGCCGATTTATCGTCTTCAGCCCCGTCACCCATGCTTAGCTTGTAGGCATATAGTTCGGCCAGCGAGTTACGGTAATCATCGCTGGCCGGTGCCGGGTCCGACAGGCCCATGCGCTGTTCTTCGCTCAGCGCCTGCCAGCCTTTCTCGCCAACCTGCGACACCAGTTCCCGATCGATATTCAAAGCAATAGTCGGCAGTCGATTAAGGCGCGCGAAATGCAGCAAGGGCAGGTAAAAGCCGGCATCGTAGCCCCAGACCTTTTGCCACTCGGACTGCTCGAGGAATTCCTTTTCGGTCAATTTTCCCATACTCCAGGCATCGAGCACCGTTTGCTTGCTGCGTGGCATCATTTCAAGTCCGACCACCATGTTGGTATTGCGCGAATGCAATGCCGACAGCATGTACTGCTGCCATCGATGATGCGCCATGCTGGTGTGAGACTCACCCAACAACACAATTCGAGAGCGCTCAAGCCGCTTGAAAACCTGCTCGACTGCCAGGGTTTCGCCGTTGGCGGGATCGAGCCAATGCGCGATGCGATGATCGCAGCTGCCAGCGGTCTCACCGGCCTGGGCCGGGTTGAAATGGAACAGCAACAGGCAGGCTAAAACAAGGTAAGTCCTTGCACTGATAATCATCGAGTTAATACTCCTTGTGTAGCGGCCAGATACGGTGTAGTTGATACGGTTAAACATCAAACCGGGATCAGTGGCCTATCCTTCGACAAGCAGGCCAGTCCTAGGGTTCAACCAGGGCAAGGCTGATGCGCTTGTTCTGCCTGCCCTTGTTCTTGAGACCGGTAACGACGAGCTCGCCAATCTCGGCGGTATTACGCACATGGGTGCCGCCACAGGGCTGGTAGTCGGTATTCTCGATCGAAATGGTCCGCACCGTTCCATGCCCACGCGGCGGTTGTACCGACATGGTCCGTACCAGCTCGGGCTTTTGATCGAGTTCCGCGTCGGTTATCGCGCCAATGGTGACCGGTATCGCCTTGTCGATCAGTGCGTTCAATTTCGCGGTCAGCTGCTCCTTGTCGACGACCTCCCCTTGCAGATCGAAATCAAGCCTGCTCTCGGTTTCACCGACGGCACCACCGGTAGCCTGGGCGCTAATCAGCGAACACACCAGGTGCATGCTGGTATGCATGCGCATCAGGCGATGCCGCCGCTGCCAGTCAATTTCCATATCGACCTTATCATTGACTTGTATCGCGCTTAAGTCGTCGTCTTCGAGAATATGGACAATATTATGGCGATCGTCGGCATAGCGGGTATCGACAACCCGATAATCGCGTGCGTTAATCGTCAGGCGACCGCTGTCACCAGGCTGGCCACCGCCAAGCGGATAAAAAATCGTCGCAGCGAGTATTACGCCGTTGTCGAGAACCTCTACTACCTCGCTACCGAGTGTCTTCTGATAGCTGTCTTGATAAAATACTTTTTCGGTCATCGTTGAGCCCTGCCGGTTATGCGATGATTTTTACCCACCCGGAACTGCGAAGCAAGTCAATAGCCCGTGAATTCTATTCCGCAAACCAGTCGTAAAATCATCCATATCGATGCGGACTGCTTTTATGCCGCGGTCGAAATACGCGACAATCCGGCGCTCAAGGGCAAACCGATTGCGGTTGGTGGCAGCGCGACACGACGTGGCGTTATTGCGACCGCAAGCTACGAGGCGCGCAAGTTCGGGATACATTCAGCCATGGCGAGTGCGACCGCGATCAAACGCTGCCCGCAACTGATCCTGATTCCCGGACGCATGTCAGTGTATCGCGAAGCTTCCCGCCAGATGCACGAAATTTTTGCCGAGTATACCGATCTGATCGAGCCATTATCTCTCGATGAAGCATTTCTCGACGTCTCTGATTGTCCGCGTTGCCGCGGCAGCGCTACCCTGATCGCGCAGGAAATTCGTGGACGTATCGCGGCAGTCATCGGTATTACTGTCTCGGCCGGTATCGCATCCAACAAGTTTATCGCCAAGGTCGCGAGCGACCTGAACAAGCCTAACGGTCAGTACGTGGTCACCCCGGACCAGGTCGACGAATTTCTTTACCAGCTGCCCGTCAGTCGAATCTGGGGTGTCGGCAAGGTTACCGCGCAGCGACTCGAACAAAAGGGGATTAAAACCTGCGGCGACGTGCGCGCATACGATGTCTTCCAGTTTGTGCAGGAGTTCGGACAGTTCGGCGAACATATCCATAAGCTCGCACATGGAATCGACACACGTCCGGTGGTTTCAGAATGGAGACGAAAATCGGTCAGTGTCGAACACACCTATGACGAAGACCTGCCCGATCTTGAAAGCTGCCAGAACAGGATACCCGCCCTGATCGAATCACTGCAGCCACGGCTGGAGCGCCTCGACGAAGATTACCGCATTCAGAATTGTTTCCTCAAGATGAAATTTTTCGACTTCAATCAAACCACGGTAGAACGGCAACTGACCGGGCCTAACTACACCGACTACGCGATGCTATGCGAAGAAGCCTGGCTGCGTGGCAAAGCCCCGGTTCGCCTGCTGGGTATTGGGGTGCGCCTGCTCGACCTGACCGACAGCAGCGGTCAGATGGACCTGTTTGAAGATTGAGAACAAAAACAAAATATTTACTCTTGTTTTTATTTATCAAATAGTTATGATCGCATTCAAATGTAAGTTAAGAATAAACGCTGCTAACTTATTGAGCATAGGTCAGGACAGATGAGCAAAAAAACACGGGCACCCCAATTCGAATCACTGATTTCGTCACCCTGGGCCAGGTCCCCAGACAACTCCTATTACGGCGATCCCCGATACGTGAACAAGGAACAGCATGGGTTAGAGGACATCGAACGCGACAAAACCGACGAAGACGGCGTCGAGCAAGTTGTGATTCTCGGATACAACTAACCGCAAAGCCGCATTAAATCGGCCAAATCACCCTCCTCAGTTACTAAAGCAGAGCTTGCTGGCCCGTTTCCTTTTCAGACTCATCCCGATTTGACAAATGTCAGCACGGCGGACAAAGAGTTGCAATATAATCCAGTCGTATTTTTAGCATTTTGCTATCAATCCAGGATAGGGGGAACAAATGAAACCATTTAAAACAAATGCTCTGGCATCGATAAAATCAGCAGGCATCGGATCAGCTTGTCTCGCACTGTTCGGGGCGGGTCTTCTGGGTATTAGCCAGCCGGCACAATCCGATCTCCTGCTTTCCGGCCATGTTGCCTACAATGCCGTCGATCGAGATTCAGAAGACGACATCGTGTTTCAGCGCAATGGATTTACCGAGAGCCGCTTTAGCCTGGTCTATGTAAAAGAACTTGAAGGTGGCAGGGCTATCGAAGTGGTAGAGGAAATCGGAATTGGCGAAGCTGAAGGCGCACTCGACTCCCGACGCCAGGAAGTCATCTACAAAGGTGATTTTGGCGGTTTCCGTTTCGGTCAGGGTAACGACGCGGGAGACGGCAATCTGAACGGTGATCTGTCGGGTACCACCGTGATCCAGCCGATGGCGTCAAATGCTGCTGCCCTGGACTACGACAGCGACAATTACAACGGCTTCGATCCAGGTCGGGGCGAGCGAATTCGCTATGATTCACCCAGGCTCGGCGATGGCGCGATCGTTTCTGCCCAACTTGGCGAAGATGATGAGATCGAAATAGGCCTGCGTTACAACACCGTAATTAAAGATGGCAAATTTCGTGTCGGTGCATTCATGACCAACACTAACTCGGACATAGACGAGGATTCTTTCGGTATACTGGTCGCCTATGCGCTGGAAAACGGCTGGAACTTCGCCGTTTCTACATCGAGCAAGGATAACTCGGCAACCAATGGAGACGATGGTGATTTCGCCGCATTCAAGGTCGGCTATAAAACCGGTATGCATGCGGTTAGCTTCCTCTCGGGAACCTCTGAAAATCCCGGTAACCCGGTTGAAACAGACGCTGTCGGCATCGCCTATGTCTACCTGTGGGACACAGGCATAGAACTTTACGCGGCAGTGCATGAATTCGATTCCGACGACAATGATGTCGATGAAGACTTCGTAGTATTCGGTACACGGGTGAAGTTCTGACACTAGTCCTTTTGGATATCCAGGGCTCAAAGCGAGCACCTCGCCTGAGTCGTGGCGTGTAATTTTTATGTTACTCTTGCGCGCTTCCCTGACGGTTTGTTATCACCAATGAAAAATACGGCAACGTCAATAATCCTGTTGATTAGCTTACTCGGTATCGTGTCCTGCGCTACCACATCAGCGCAGGATGAAGACTTCGCAATTTATGGTGAGGAGCCCGAAGGACCAGGTGTGTTCAGTGGCGAAAGCGGTGAAATTGTCTTGTCGCCAGGCGAAACGACTGAACAGAATGCAAAAGAAGGGGCGGCAACATCGTCCAGTATTTCGGCAAGCGAGGCGGAAGAATTTAACGCATTCAAACGTTGGCTTAAATCGAAGCAGGCACAGGACGAGAGCTACCAGGAATTTCAGCACTGGTTGAAGTACGAAGAATACCGGCGCTTGCAGGATCCCCTTTGACGCCGAACTAGCCTGGCATCACCACATACTGTCTTTCTGGAAACGGAAATTCGAGCCCTATGACAAACGAAATCCTGTTGGTACTGTTAGCATTCGGCACCTCGACGCTGACCGCAATCACCGGTATTGGCGGTGGCATGATGCTGATTGCAATCATGCCGGGTTTTTTGCCAGCAGCGGCTATCGTGCCTGTTCACGGGATCGTACAGCTGTTTTCCAATTCGAGTCGTGCTTTTTTCGGCTTGCGATTTCTGCAATGGGAATTCGTACTCGCATTTATCTCGGGCTCGATCATAGGCGGCCTCATCGCTGCGGGAATCACGCAGGAAATCAATCTTGAATATACACCATTAATTATTGCAGCCTACATCCTGTTCACAGTCTGGGGACCCAAACTGGAGTTTAAAAAACCGGTAAAGGGTGAATTTTTGCTCATCGGCGCAGTACAGACCGGATTGAGCATGATGGTTGGGGCAACCGGCCCATTGGGCCAGGCCGCATTATTGCGCCGGGGCCTGCAACGCGATGCACTGGTTGTTACCGCTGCATTGATGATGACTTTCACCCACCTGATAAAAATCATGCTGTTCGCCCTGCTGGGTTTTTCCTTTATCAGCTACTGGCAAATTATTATCGGCATGTCAGTTGCCGTAGTCGCCGGCGCCCTGCTCGGCACCCATATCCGCTATAAAATTCCAGAAGACGTGTTTCGCAAGGCACTTAAGTGGGCGCTGACGCTGTTGGCACTGCGCATGATCTATATCACGCTAGCCTGATATCTATCAGCGGAACACGCGAAGCTCCTGCAGATTCCAAATAAAAGCGGACACTCGGTTATTAAGCTTCAGAGTCCGCTGACAATCCAAAACGGACATCGAATATATCCAGGCAGTTTGTGTCTGGCGTAAATATCCGGTACATAGGTGCGGGGTCGTTTTTGCTAAATCCACTTATCGAATTACGATAAACAACGAACCACCGTTACGATCGACTCGAAGCAGGACTGATGTCGTGCTCAGCTTCAATGCAGCTTTTAGCGATTTGATGTCGTATACCTTTCGTTTGTTGGCACCTACTATCACATCACCCTCACGTAATCCGCTGTAGGCGGCAGCCGAATTGGGGGCTACCGCAACGACCAGCACCCCTTTGCCATCAGGATTGTTCTCGACGCGCAGCCCTTGTAGAAGCGGGATTAACTTTTCGACTTGCGCCTGTCGGGATTTAACCTCGCCGACCTTGACTGTCAGCTGCAATGAGTCGCCGTTTCGTAGTATTGTAAGTTGTACTTTGTCGCCAACTTCCTTGACACCGATTCTACTGCGCAGCTGGGCAGTCGATATGGTCGTTTTACCATCAGCCTCGATGATGATATCACCCAATTTGATTCCAGCACGGGCAGCAGGAGAGCCTTCAACGACATTGGTCACCAATACCCCGAACTGTCCTTTAGCCAGATCAAAGGCATCCCGAAGCTCGGGGGTTATGTCCTGGATTCCAACACCAATTTGCCCACGCCTGACTTCGCCATGCTCGATTATCTGTCGCATGCTTACCTTTGCCATGTTTATTGGAATCGCAAACCCAATACCAATATTACCCCCCGCAGGCGAGATAATTGCGGTATTGATGCCCACCAGCTCACCCTTTAGATTGACGAGTGCACCCCCAGAGTTACCTGGGTTGATCGATGCATCGGTTTGAATAAAATTTTCATATCCCTCGATGCCAAGACCGCTACGCCCGAGTGCACTAACAATGCCGGTGGTTACGGTCTGCCCCAATCCGAATGGATTACCGATAGCGACGACGAAATCGCCGACTTCCAGCAGGCTCGAATCAGCAATCCTGGTCTCGGTTAAATCATCGGCATCAATTTCGAGTATCGCGATGTCAAGTTCGGGGTCGGTTCCGACTATCTTGGCCTCATAATTCCGGCCGTCGACCAAAGATACGTGCACTTCATCAGCGTTCCTGACAACGTGATAATTGGTCATCACGATTCCATCACCCGCACTGACAATAACCCCGGAACCAGCACTCTGCTGGCGCTTGCGTGGCACTTGCTGCTCCGGTTGCGATTGATCTGGAATATCAAAAAATTTGCGAAAAAAAGGATCATTCAATAATGGGTTGTAGCTGGACTCGCGTGTTGAGTAAGTCGAAATATTAACCACAGCAGGATTGACCTGCTTGAGCATCGGCGCTAACGAGGGGAAAGGCCTGCCCTGAGCGTCCGTGCCTGGAAGAACAGCCTGTGCCATCTGACAGGTCAGCATGAGCAGTAAAAATAAAAATAACGGATGAGTTTGAATTTTTATCATTACAATCTCCTATATTTTCAGCAACACCCAAGGGCTGACCAATACAAGGCCAGCCCTGTTCTTCAATTATGATCTACGAATTAATTGATATACGTTTTACCTCCTGATTCACGGTTTCACGACGGGGAATTTCAAGTCTCAATACGCCCTTATCAAGGTTAGCCTTGATTTCATCAGCTATGGCGTCATCCGGCAGTGCCAGGGTCCGTTGAAATGATCCATAGCTGCGTTCGACACGATAATAATGCTTATCTTTATCTTCACTGCGCTCCTCCTTCTCCCCCTTAATGAGCAAAACATCATCCTTTAGCTCGAGCGACAGATCGGATTCAGTCAGGCCTGGTACATCGAGGCTGATCTCGTAACAGTTCGCATCACCCGATACATCAATTTGCGGTCGATAAAAATTTGACAGTCGTGCACCAGGTAAACCCATGGATTCCAGATTTGAAGCCAGCGATGGCATACCGAACGACTTGAATGCATCGTCAAACCAGCGATCCATATTACGGTGCAGGCTCATCAGGGAACCTGGGCCCGCCTGTGGCAAGTTTTCAACTTCGCTGCGGCTAACCGGAATTTGGTTTCCCTTGCCAGCACCATTTTCCTCGTGTTTGAACCAGTTCCAGGGTTTAAGGTTTTCTAAGTTCATGTCAGTCTCCTGAATAATTGCATATAAATTGGTGCCGCCTCGATAGAACGGCGTTTATCCTCATTTTATTTAAGGTTAAGTAGGCAACTTTCAAGACAGGGAAATTGACCCAGGTCAAATTCAAACCATATATCGATCAGTTCCCAAAAGTGGCCGCGTCATACGAGTAAAAATAGCTATTATCTTAATAGCTACTTGACGGCGATACAGGTGCAGGGTGCACGGTTTGCTACCTTGTGCGATACACTGCCAAGGAACAGACCTTTTAAATCGTTTAATCCACGTGAACCCATAATCACGCAGTCAATTTTTTCCTCATCGATACATTTCAGAATTCTATCGGCGGGATCACCAACTTCGAGACGGGCATCGACATTTTCAATGCCATTTCCCTCTGCAAGGCCTTTTGCTCCGTCAATGACATGGCGGCCTACCTCGATCAGTAACCGCGGTGATATCCCTGAATCCTGGAAGGCGGAATCCGTAGCCACGGTGATTCTATAGTCCATCGATCTCAAGCGTTCTATTTCGGTATTGACATGCGGTGCCAGTCCCTCAATTTCAGCAAACTGCTGCAGAGCGTCGATATTTTCAGAACGATGAGGTACGTGCAATAGGACAAGCTCCGCATCGTATTTTTTAGCCATATCAATTGCCAGATCGAGTGCTTTGTGTGCATGATCTGAACCGTCGGTGGGACATAGTATCTTGTTAAACATGATAGGCCTCCGTAATATTCACCAAACCAAAAAAGTCACTTTACCCTGATAGCAATTTGGCATATTGACGCAGCTCAACGAGGATAAATTTATAAGCAAATGTCCGCTTCTGGCTGAAGATTGCCGCTTGGCGATTACCTACAAGCGTCCGTTCTTGAGAGATGGCAGGCGTAGCGAGTGGTTTGATATTAGTCTAGTGGCCGAGTTATCTCCTCTGTTTCATCAATCTCTTTTGCGATGACGCTAGTATGGACATGCATACCATCGAATGCATCCGTGCGTCCGGCGCGAGACCATCCATTTGATTCATAATAATTGATTTGCTCCTCAAGTTTGGTGATAGATAGGCACCGCAGTACTTTATATTCTATCCTGCTCATCTGTATCTTGGGTGATTATTGATTTTGAAAACCTACCATCTTTGTCGGGTATGGACCTGATTGCGGCTCTTTGGTCACGAAAACATGATATTTTGTTCAGCTTAGAATTGTTGTGAACAAGATCAAGCCCAGAGTCACCTATGACAAGTACCTTGTGAATATCTATGACCAGTAATCTAGGAGACTTTCGTAAGCCTCCCCATTATGGCAACAGTTCAAAACTAAAATTTTAGGCGTCTGCTTCTGGCCGTTCTCGGAAGCCTGAATAGCATTTTTCAGCGTCTCCTTTGGAGAAAACAGACGCTCAAACCCAAGTAATCAGCGGCGATTTACGACCCAATATAGATACTCAATCCCGTTCTCGTGGATACTGGTAATAGCTGACAGGTAGCTGTCAGTGCGCGTGAAACATCCATTTGCTAGTTACAAATAGAACAGCCCCTACACTTGCAGCGGAAACTCATTCGCTAACATACTTGATGCGAACAACTCATTCGTTTCCTTTTAAATGAAAATTTTACTCTTCGCTGTCTTTGTTGAAGTCTTAATTTCGCAAAAACTTATCTATACTTAATTCCTTAAGAGCGAGACCTTGAAATTCGTATGAAGCGCGAGCTAAGTAACATTAAGGTCTCGATTGAATTAAGTCGAGACCAAATCATTGAGGGATACCTCAATGATGTGACGCCTACGAGTCAAGCGATTTCTGTTGCGATACTCCCAGCTAATCCAGAACTACCGATTCCAGGGACTAATTTAAACCTGCACTTTGAAATTCCTGGGGTAGATCCCCTGGTCCAAATACTCGCGGTGGTTAAAAAAGCGTGCAAAAAAAGTGGGAAATGTTTTCTCGATCTGGAGGTGATTGACTGGCATGAATTTCATCGCCACTTACCCTCGAATCTTTCCACCAACTTCAATCGACGGCGCCACTTTCGTGTCAACATGCCACGGCTAAATGAAACTGAAGTCTCGGTGCTGTCGATGCAGAGCGGGCGTTCGCTGAGCGCCACGATGCTGGATATCTCTGTAAAAGGCAGCAAATTGTCCTTTGCTTTGGACGAGGCCCCGATTGTCGGCGAAACCCTTCGAATCAAGTTCTGCTTGCCAACGTCCGAATACCAACTCGAATTGTTGGCAACCGTAACCGGCCGATGGAAGATCAAGAACGCCAGGAATTGTGGCGTTGAATTTAAGGATAACTCACCGGCAGAAGAGAAACCTTTCTTAGCCCAGCAAAAATTGATATCTCAATACGTCATGGAACGTCAGCGGGAGTTGACCCGAATGGGTATTAAGACCGATTCTCGAGGGTAGATTCAGGTCGGTGAAATCTACAATTATACGATCGACGAATCCTACCTGATCTCAGGTTGTTAATAGACAGTTACACAGTTTTATCTACAGTCTCGCGAAACTTGTCAGAATTTCGTAAAACGCTACATTTAGAAAAACCGGGGCAGGCTTAGTGAGCGACTTCCGTTTTCGATATGGACAATTGAGTATTTGATCGATGGAATGACCGCGACTTCAATCGATTCTCACTGTTAGTCTCCTGTTGATGTCGAGGGTCCGTAACTGGCCAAAGATTGCCTCCTGGCTCAGCCAGTTCAGGGTCTCCTTTGGAGGTAACAGACCTTCGTCATGGAATAATAGTGCTCTGAAACTGCCCCAAATTCATTACTCTACTGAACGAATCATCAGCAGGGCATTACCCTCGTAGTGAATCAACGGATGTGGGACTACTGGTGCTTGGTCCACCACGGTGTATCCCAGCATGTCGTACAGTTTTACAGCTCCCTTGTTCTGTTCAAATGCTACCAATGACAAGGTTGTAAATTTGTTTTCCCCGGCTTGCTCGCTGGCTAAATACATTAATCGTGTCCCCAGCCCACGACCGCGATGTTGGGGGTATAACGCGACGCCGCATACATACCAACTGTTTGGTTCTTCCAGATAAATGTAAGGTGCGAATACGTTTTCATCATCGGCAGCAGGACGATTTTTCGGATTTCTCGGTTCGGCCTCAGGCATGCCAAAGGCCAGCAACATACCGGCTACTTCACCATTTATTTCCAGGATAGTTGTATTGTTAAAAGAATAATCCCCATGGGGATTTTGATAGGTCTGTTCACCAATGTCGAGTGGGTCACAATGCTCTATCTCGGCTTGTTCATGCCATTCAATTTCGGCAACTCCATCGGATGATATGGCAATGAGCTTGGCAATGTCACGGGCATCGTCCCGGGTGGCGGTCCGGATTGCATATTCATGTGACATATCAATTAACTTTGAAAAAAATATTGATTCAGATTACCTATATTTCGCTAACACATGCGAGATACAGGATAACACCCCAGAGCATATAAAGAATTAACTCATGCTCCTTTGAATCGGTGAATATCGAATCACGACATCTGCAAGGGTCCGCTTCTGGCCGAAGGTCGCCTCCTGAATTTCGCTTATGAGCGTCCGTTATCGGGAAGTTGGCAGCGCAGCGCGTGGCCTAGTCCGACTGCATGGATTGTTAGGCCTTTCACTCAATTATCTCTATTGATTCAAGGATGCTGCTTACGATGCTCTCACTTGTTCCCGTGAAAGGCCAATGTGAAACATGAAGATCTATACAAATACCATCCTTTGCAAAATATGCATGGCCATTTGCCGTTTTGAAAGCTTGACCTTTATATTCTCCTCCAGATTGATGTGTGGCGTAGTATGCTTTAGTGTCATTTCGGGTTTTAATAGTGGATTTAACCATCACCGGGTTTGCTTGAGCTTTGGCCCAGAAAGCTTTGAAGCATTCCTCATTGTTACTCGATGTCTCAATTTCACTGTTAACACTTATCGTAACTCCTGTTTCAACGCTAGATCCCAAGTATCGAATAATCCTATTTCTAGTTTTCATTTCAATATTTGTAATCGGAGGTGTCTCTAGCTTCAATGTCCAGTTTTCATTTGGCATGGTAATGTAGGTTTCTTCCGCATTTGCGACGGGGGATAAAACCAACGCCAGTACAAATAGCAATCTCATGGGTATTTCCTCGTGGGCCTAACGCCTCGCATCAGCGGTTTGCCGTAGGCAGGTCCGACTGCATGCGCTTGTTATGTGCATTCAGCTGTTTGGTGAATTTGCACATTTTTCTTTCCCTTCTGAGAATGAGTGTTCCAGTAAGTTAATTTCAAGAACACTGTCTTCCTGTTCGACTCCAGACAAACAGAACTTGATCTGGTATCTGCCTGTCCACTCTGACCTTATATTTTCTGCAGTTATACCGCCATCATTTGAAATTTTTGTGGTAACGACATGATTTCGAGCACGACTACCTTTTGGCGTTACAAACACCCGAATTGTCTCGGGACCGTATGCCAACCTGCTATGTGCGTAGTCAATTGTTACTGTGTACTTTCCATCTGGAGACTCATATGTTGAAAATTCCTTGAAGTCTGAATCAGACGGTCCACACCCACTAAAGACAACAGTGAGTCCTAGTGCTAGAAATTTGTTCGCTAGTTTCAAAGCTGACTCTCAAATATGCACATAACAGCAGGGTTATAAGGTCTTTGACCTTTTAATAGATGTTAGCAGGTAGACCGATATCTGCTCCGTTAATAGTCATAAGTGAGCGTCCGAAACTGGCCGATTCGAGAAGCCTGGGTGACGGATTTCAGCGTCTGCTTACGAGAAAGCTGCTGCTCAAACCCGCCGAATCAGCGGCGATTTACGACCCAAAACCGACTCCCAACCAAACTAAAAGATGATACTCATCAGTATGGCTGCTCGATACTTATGTTCCCATCAGGTTGATGAAATGAAATTATTCGAATAAGCCAGTATTTCTTATAATTAACCTGTTATTGATCGGGTCTTTCATTTGGGTTGTCTTGTTAGAGCGATATAAGTCTTTTCCCTTGTTTTGGCAGGCCTTGATAGAGCAATTTAACTCTTTTTGGCAGGCCTTGATTGAACATTTTAATTCTTTATCTTGGCATGCCGTGATTGAGCCGTTTAATTCTTTTCTCTCAATTCTAGCTCCATTCGACTGGGCGATATTTGCGTTAATAGGGATTCCTTTGAGCCTTTATTGGGCCTTTAATTTTGCAGCAGCAGCGGCCATGTTTTCAGAGGGAAGGATGAAGATTCCTGAATTTAAAAAACTTGTTTTATGTTTGTTTATAGGAATTACTTCTGCTTTGTTCTTATTCTTTGTAACTATTATTTGGCTTTTTAGACTAATTTTTAATTAGCACCATGACATTACAATGGTCTATTACCTCGAATTTCAGACCGTTCCCTCAGTTCTATAGCTATCTAAAGTCTTCCGAGTGAACAGTGAACGTCCGCTTATGGCCGATTGCAGCTGCCTGGATGAAACGTTTAGGCGTCTGCTAACAAGTTGCCTCGCCTTTATTACCCTCACGGTTACGCCCCCATCAGAGCAACAATTA
>JAOTXY010000147.1 GCA_029862125.1 Gammaproteobacteria bacterium
CTGGCAAATCTTGCATACGAACAGCCCGATTCCCTGTTACCGGCAGCGGACCAACTGGGATTGCCAGTACAAACCAGCGACTGGTTCGATCGTTCGGCGCAAGAGGGAATTGCTGCCGAACAGAAAATAAGACAGTTTGCATTTTCTCCCGAGGTACTCACTCAGGGGCTTAATAGTGAAGCCATCGATCTTGGAGGTGACCGTGTCGTGTTCCTTCGTCTCAATCAACGTGAGGCACCCACGCTGCAACCACTGGAGCAGGTACAGGAGAGGATTAAGTCCGAGTTGATCCAGGCTAAAGCCCGCGAGCAAAGTCTTAAACTAGGGACTGCTGCAATTGCAGATTTAAAGTCAGGTAAAACGCTAGATGACCTGGCCCGCGAATGGTCCTCGTCAATCAACGATCTCGGATTTATCGAGCGTAATCAATCGGGCATCAGTGCGGCAGTTCTCGGTCGCGTTTTCTCGATGCCAAAACCTGACCAGGGAATGGTTTTTGATGGCTTGTCACAAGCTAACGGTGAATACGTAGTGCTTGAACTATCCGCGGTGTTATCAAATGACGCGAATGACGATCGTGAGGCTCTTGACGGTCTTGCCGAGGCGCGGGGTGGTGCCGAGTATCAGTCGGTCCTGAAATTGCTAACCAGCCGCGCTGATGTTATGAGAACACCGGCAGAAGATCTTTCAGATACATCGGCTAATTACTAGATTACGCCCATACTGACAATATTGTAGCCAGAATCGACATATATATTTTCACCAGTAATACCTGCTGCTAAATCCGAACACAGGAAAGCGCCAGTGTTTCCCACGTCCTCGATGGTGACATTGCGGCGTAGCGGGGCGTTGGTAGAAACTTCGTCGAGAATTTTCTTAAAACTACCGATACCAGCCGAGGCAAGGGTTTTGATCGGACCCGCCGAGATTGAGTTGACGCGTATGCCTTCGGGACCCAGAGCTGCCGACAGGTAACGAACATTGGCCTCGAGACTGGCTTTGGCAACGCCCATGATGTTGTAATTGGGTAAGGCGCGTTCGGAACCCAGGTAAGTCATCGTGATTATCGATCCGTTGGTATTTTGCATCATCGGTCTTGCAGCTTTGGCCATCGCTGCGAGGCTGTAGGAACTAATATCGTGTGCGATGCGAAAACCTTCTCGATCAAGATTTTCAAGATAATCTCCGGCTAATGCCTCGCGCGGAGCGAATGCGACTGAATGCACAAGTGCGTCGAGACTGTCCCAGCGACTCGCTAATTGTTTGAACAGGTCGGTAATTTCGGCATCGCTGCTGACATCGCATGGCAGGACGATATCGGATTCAAATTCAGCAGCGAACTTTTCCACCCTGGGTTTTAGTTTGTCGTTGGCATAACTAAAGGCGAGTTCAGCGCCTTCGCGATGCATCGCCTGTGCGATACCGTAGGCAATCGATCGGTTACTGGCAATACCCACAATGAGCGCTTTCTTGCCGGCTAGAAATCCCATGGTTGCTCCCGAAAAATGAAAACCATTTTGTCAGCCTACAGGGCTTCATGCAATCCCAAACTTGGCCAACCAGGCGAGGTCAGGATTCGAGTCGACATCACGACAAGGGGTTATGATTCAGCCTTGAACAGGTTGGTCAACAATTCTGGTAGAAAGGGTCTTCCTCGCTGATTTAAAGAAGTACCTGTAATGATAGCGGCAAGCATTAGTTTCTCGTCAGGAATTCGAAACAGATCTTGCTTGAATTCGAAGCGAACGCGAGATACCTGCCGAACCAGACTACGCACGACGAAGTGATCATTGCTTACGAGTGAATTTTTATAATCCAGTTCTGCCTTGGTGACCACCAGGTTGATGCCGGCGGCGGTTACCTCGGCAAAATTAATACCACGGGACTGCAGGAATTCGTGGCGTGCGTGCTCGAGATAATTCTGATAGACGCCGTTATTGACCACCCCTTGAATATCACATTCGTAGTCGCGCACCTTGAATTCAATTTCATGGGCGTATCGTATAGTTTTCGGTGCGTTCATGTGGAGCGCATGTTGCCATATTTATCAGGTGAGTCAACAAATCAAGAAAGTCCCTAAAAGCGGTTGTATTTATTTCAAATGGTGTGCGTAATTGTTATTCTGGTGGTCAATCTCGCTCAAACAAATATTATGAATCTTTCAGATTTTGGTGAACGATTTCAGGGCTACTCCGGGATTACCCATCTCATGGACGATCTCGCAGAAGGTCTGGCCCAGCCAGGAACGGTAATGCTAGGCGGAGGTAATCCGGCCGCGATACCAGAAGTCATGGCGGTTTTCGAAACCGTGATTGCCAGGTTAGTTAAATCCGGAAAGTTGCTCGATACACTCGCCAACTACGATGGGCCGCAGGGCAAAACTGTGTTTCTTGAAACCCTGGCAGAATTTTTCCGCCAACAATATGGCTGGAAGATAACCGGCAACAATATTGCATTGACCCACGGTAGCCAGAGTTCATTTTATATTCTGTTTAACTCTTTCGCCGGTAAGTCCGGTTCAAGACAGAAGCGTGTTTTGATTCCACTGGTACCCGAATACATTGGCTACTGTGACGTTGGTATCGAAGATGGGCTGATTACCAGCCAGGAGGCCCGGATTCTGCAACTGGAAGACGGGTTCTTTAAATACCAGGTGGACTTTGATAATTTGAAAGTTGACGATACGGTCGGCCTGATCTGTGTTTCACGGCCTACCAATCCCAGTGGTAACGTGTTGACTGACGATGAGTGCCGGCAGCTTGATAAGATTGCCCGTGATCAAAAAGTACCGTTACTCATCGATAATGCTTATGGCACACCATTTCCAAATATAATTTTCAACGAAGTTAACCCGTTCTGGAACGACAATTGTATTGTTTGTATGAGCCTGTCCAAGTTGGGGCTTCCAGGCGCCCGCACCGGGATCGTAATAGCCAACGAAGATGTGATCCGTTATTTCTCTAATATGACCGCCATTACCAGTCTCGCACCTTCTGGCCTGGGCGCCGAGATCGTCAACCAGTTGATTAACGACAATGCCCTGTTGCCACTTTGTCATGAACTAATCCAGCCTTTTTATAGACGGCGCTCTGAATTGGCAGTGCATTTATTGCGTGAAGCAATCGATAATCCCGGGTTGCATATCCACAAGCCCGAGGGGTCAATATTTTTATGGTTGTGGTTTGACGGCTTAAACATTACCACCAGTGAGCTTTATCAACGCTTAAAGCAAAAAGGCTTACTGGTCGTACCCGGGAAATATTTCTTTCCGGGCCAGGACTCTGTTACTGACCATGCAGAAAGTTGCGTTCGCATGAATTATGTTCAGAGCGAACAGGAACTGGCAAAAGGAATCGAAATACTGGCCCGCGAATTAAACGCATGCTGGTAGCCAATGCCTGGCTTGCTCGTTACTTGGACGTGTGCGTGAAAACACCATCCCAGTCATCACCTGGAGGCTCATTACGGAAAAAAGCAATCCGATCCAGGTAAACCTGGTAGAGCAGCCGGCCTGGATCAAGGCGAGTCAAATTGGAAAAGTCCAGTTCTGCCTTATCCCAGGATTGTGCACGAAAGTGAATTAATGCCTGCTTGTAGGCCGTGAGTTCAGATGTCACCGATTCCTCAAGGGCGTTGTTGTGGCCGATGGGTTCGAAAATAGCAACAGGTTCGTTCTTGCCTTTAACTTTGACCAGGTCGAGTTCACGAAAAATGAACTCCGGGATTTCAGCCATGGTGGTCTCGCTGACAATGATGTTTACGCCATAGTTTTTGGTTAAGCCTTCCAGCCGGGACCCAAGGTTCACCGCGTCACCCAGTACGGTGTATGCCATTCGAAACTCCGATCCCATGTTGCCAACGTTCATATTGCCGGTGTTCAACCCGATTCCTATATTTACGTCGGGCCATCCGCGTTGCTTAAAATCCTGCTGCATTATCTTAAGCTCATCCATCATTTCCATTGCGGCATATAGTGCATGTCGGGCGTGTTCTGAATCAGCGAGCGGAGCGCCCCAAAATGACATAATCGCATCGCCCATATACTTGTCGATGGTGCCCCGATTTTTGTGGATGACACGGGTCATAGGTGTTAACAATGCGTTCATCAACTGCGTTAGCTGCCTGGGATCCATACCTTCCGAGATCGATGTGAATCCCCGTACGTCAGAGAACAATACGGTCATCTCACGATTTTCGCCTTTAAGCGAGTACTCCTGTGGGGATTCACTCATCTCGTCGACCAGTTCCGGGGGAATGTATTGACCGAACAGGTTGGCCAGTTGACGTTTTCCACGAGACTCGATAAAAAAGCCGTAAGTCATATGTAACATGAATATCAGCACGATCAGCAGTAGCGGACTTGCCATTGGCAGAATTAAATTACTATTCCAGGCGATGAAAGTTCCAATGGTTACCATGGCGGCAATACCTAAAGCCCCGGCCGCGGCGAGTAACGGTGAAACGAGCGGTAGCAGCAATGCCATGCTTACGGCGATGACTACCAGTAGCACAAACTCGTAACCCAATGTCCAGGCCGGCATGTGTTTAATACGGTTGTCGAGAATTCCAGAAATAATATTGGCGTGGACTTCAACTCCAGGATAAATATTCTGTACCGGGGTAGAACGTAAATCGAGCAGGCCCGGTGCCGTGGTGCCGACCAGTACAATCTTGCCTTTCAATTGCTCCACGTCAGCTTCACCGCTGAGAATTCTGTGGGCCGGTATATAAGTAAAGCTGCCCTGTGCACCACGATAGGGCACAAATACCGCTCCACTAGCGTCAACCGGTATGCTGAAGTCTTTAATCTTGATGGCTTCGAGTGCATAGTATTCGTTGCCACTTTGCGATCCATCGGTTTCTATTATCAATTCGATATCGGCAGTCTCGAGATGTCCCTGCGCAGTAGCCAGGGAGAGTGAGGCAAACAGGTGACCGTCGTAAGCCTGAATTAATGGAACCCTGCGAAATACACCATCGGCGTCGACAAATGGGTTGTCAAAATACCCACCGGATCTGGCCGACGTCTGCAGGACTTCGAGATTGGCGCCGTAGCCAACCGCGTGATTAATAAACAAACGTTCGCCCCATTGCGCGTCCACCCGGGTCAGCGACGGTGGCAGTGATCCGGTTTCAGCTGGCTCCCCCTGTTGCAGGTTGGTTTTAAAATAATATCCCAGGACAACA
>JAOTXY010000063.1 GCA_029862125.1 Gammaproteobacteria bacterium
CTGCACGAAAAAATGCAGCGGCGGCCCCCGCATATTTATATTCGTCCCGAGCTCGAGGATGTGCGCGTGCTCGAATTCAACCGCGTTGACGAAATTTATCGGCAATCGATGCCGGCGCGTAGCCAGCTGAGGCAGGCCCTGCGCCAGCGCTACCAGATCTAAATAGACGCTCGAATCCGATAATCTACCACTTTTCTCGCCGGCTTTATGGCTCCTATGTGCCGGTTCATGACCTTTACCGTGATTTGACTGAGCGTCGGTTCAGGGTCGTTAGCGGCCCCTGAGTTTTCAATACCGAGCGTCTGCTTTTTAAAATCCAGAAAACCCGCTCGAAACGATTAATCGAATTCGGCCGGTCTGCTAAGATTGGACTTTATAACCATCCTGCTGCCGCACCAAAGAACCGGATATGATTGATAGCAATGCCAGAAATTTGGCCGTGGACGTACGAAACCTGCCACCCTCGATGCTGGACCCGAGCTTGCTAGCCGAGTATGTCAAAACCGGTAAAGCCTACGACCTTTCGGAATTGTGCAAAAAGGGCAATGTCTCGTTGAAACAGGTCGCACAGTTAATCATCGCTAGCGGGCTTGAGAATTTAGACAAGTTACCCGGATATGCCATGACACAGGCAACATTTGAGTTGGCTGAAAACCTTTACTCGATTGGTGAGTCGAGGCGGCAATGGCAGCAAATCCGGAATCGGCACAAACCCGACTACCTGGAAGGTCGTCTAACGAGAGAAGCCTTGAAAAGGCTTGAACTGGATGTAAAAAAGAGCAAACGCCACTACGCTGATATTTACTTTCGGTCGTGGGCAGTTTTCTGGAACGAGAAATTTCTCAAACGCATGATTCACAAAATTGATTGCCGCATCATTGCAAACATACCGGAAGAACTTATCACCGAAAAAGTTTGTTTTGCCGCGGTTGCAAAATCGGGGTTGGCACTGCGTTACGTGCCAGAGTCAATGCGTAGCCTCGCAGTCTGCACCCAGGCAGTGCAGGAAAATCCGGCCGCAATCGCTTTTACGCCTGGTCGTCTGCGCGATCAAATCAGGGAATTGCAGGCCCAGGAATTTAATTAAAGCCGTCAATTCCGGGTTTTCGATGCTGATGCAGGTACAGCGCGAAGTTCATACCCTCCGTGTTTCATTCTTTATCATCAGGTGCTTTAACGCCTGATTGATTATTTTTACCAAAATATGCCGGTAAATTAGCTATATAGATACTTGCGAAAGGTTCGCACCAGCAGTCATTAACCGTAGCCTGATCAATGGTATCGAGAAATGAATATTTCAAAGGCAGAAGCCGATTCTCAAAAAAGAGCCGCGAAACTGAGAAACTTTGACTTAACGGTCGAGGAAATCAGGATATTGAAGGCCATCGAAGATTTAACCCTGGCCCTTGAAAATATCGAGCACAAGAACAATCAACCTGAGCGACTGGAATACTTTCGTTGCGCAATAAGACAGCTTGAAGATAAATTGGAAGAAGTCAGGGAAAATACCCTGATTAGATAGCAGTTTTAATTGCACGGTATCTTATGCCGGGAATTAGTTATCGACAAACTTACAAGGTAACAAAAGACAACCGGCTCTTTTTTTATTTCCCCATCTGGATATTAATCCAGGCGTTAGCATCACCCATCACCGCCCTTCCCGCCAGGTAATCATCGATGATCTCATGCATTCGCTGTTGCCCGAACGATCCATAGTGACCACCATGGACAGTTTCAATATCGAGTTCGCGTAATCGCTGTAAACTTTCTCGATAGATCACTTTATCCGAGTGGTAGACGGTATCGAATAACTCGCCATCATAAATCGCATCGCCACTGAACAGCGTCTTGCTTTTTACCTCGTAGAGTGCAATCGAACCAGGCGAATGCCCCGGTAAATGCAACACCTGGAACGCCCTGTCACCCAGGTCGACGACATCACCTTCATCGAGGTAGCCTGTCAATGGTGCGGGCACAACGCGATAACTTTCGTAATTGAAATCATTATCGGGTAATGCCAGGAAAGTTTCCGCGCGCACAAATTCGGCCGTGCCGGAATTCTCATGGTTCGGTTCACGATGAAGCGCTTCCTCGAGCCGGTGACCCAGGCGGCATTCAAACTCATGTGCACCGCCGATATGATCGAAATGGCAATGCGTCGATACCACGGTAATCGGTTTTTCGCTAAGGCTTGCAATTTCCTGTTTCAGAGGTCTTAAGCCCATCCCGGAGTCGATCAGCAGGTCATAGTTTTTACCACCCAGGTGCCAGATATTGCAGCGTAGCCAATGAGCAACGTATTTTTCCCGTATCAGGCGGATGTCGTCTGATATGCGGATAACTTCGTACCAGTCATCGATGACCGTTTTATTCATCGCAACTCATAGAAAACCTCTCGTTGGCTGGCCTGATTTGAGGGACACGAACAGTGATTGCTTCATTCTAGCGAAAGCCTGTAAATTTCTCCAAAGGGAGACAATTAAAAACTAATGATCGGGGAATCTTATCTGATATCTACTGTCCTAAGACTCACACACTTTCTGGAGACCTCCTTTATGGAAAGACGACTATTTATCGCCGGCGCGATCACTTCTGCACTGGCAATTACGGCAAATCGAGTTGTTATTGCCTCCACGGACTCTTCCGCGATAAAAGGGGATTTTCCGCCCATCAACAAGACCAGGGAAGATTGGCAAAAGCTGCTGGGCGCACAGCAATACGAGGTGTTGTTTGAAGAAGGGACCGAACGCCCCTGGACCAGCGCTCTGAATGACGAAAAACGCGAGGGTACCTATATTTGCGCGGCTTGTTATCTACCGTTATTTCTCTCGGAAACCAAGTTCGATAGTGGCACGGGCTGGCCCAGCTTTTACCAGGCAATTGAAGGAAATGCCGGCACCAAGCGGGACTGGAAGTTGCTATTTCCTCGTACCGAATACCATTGCGCACGCTGTGAAGGTCACCAGGGTCATGTTTTCAATGATGGCCCCGAACCTACCGGACAACGCTGGTGTAATAACGGTGTGGCCCTGCGATTTGTGCCATCTTCAGAATCGTTACCGGTGTTACGGGTATAAAATTTACCCGCAATGCATGTTGTCAAGGAGGCAGGCGCTCCGATACCAGGACCCGGGTTATTTGAATTTTGCTAAATGGATAGCGGTTTTCATTCTGCTGGCTTTACGCCGGGTTTTAATCAATCTCGTTTCAAGATTCGAAAGTTCTCTATTAAGGAAAAGTAATCTGTGTGAAAAAGGATCTTCCGATTCCAGTTGCTTAATCACTTCCCTGGACTCATTTATCGATCTGACAAGTTTGGTCTCATCGATAGCGAGACCCAGACATGTTAAAAGGCGAGCTGTCGATGTTGGTGCAATTTGAGGGGTGATATCCATAACGCCTCGTCCCTGTTTGTGATAACACCCGATACTACACAGGCAATTGAAACATCCACATCACCCATATGGGTTAAATTGACAATCGTGCTGCGCTCGTTATTTAACTTTAACGGTGAGTCAATCTCACTTACTACTTGACGTACCCTAGCTGATCGAAGAGTTCAGGAGACTGTTTCAGGTAACGATCCTTAGCGGTCTCTTTAAACCATGCCCGGTGTATCTGCTCATTGTTTTGCAGCCTCGCATCTTTCCATTCCGATAACCCAGCAATCGACAGCCGCCCCCAGTCCTCGTTAATAAAGCTGATCGCCTTGACATTCTTGCTGTAGGTGAGCGAGAGGAAATTTACAAACCAGGTATTCCATGCATCGATATTATCTTGTTCAATACCGTGAATCGGGCTCGACTCGGCGACCATGACGGGCTTGTTGTGCGCCCTGGCGAAATTAAAGACAACATCACCCTCTGCATTTAACTCGGTTGCGTACATGTGCCCGAACAGAGAAATGCCAACCCAGTCAACATAATCGTCGCCCGGGTACCAGTCAGACAAGGGGTAATCTTTGTAGGTGGGTGACGCATACGAATGCCACACAAACGCGATATTATCAGCACCTTCAGCGCGCATCATATCGACAATTCTTCTGTAAGCCTTGACGTAGCCTTTTGGCTCCAATTGATTGTGTGCACCATCAAACTCGTAACCGATTCTCAGGTAGATGGGTCTATCGGTATTTTTCGCCCAGGCGCTAAACTCCTTGAGGACCGAATCATATTCGCCACGTCCTGTCTTTTTCAGGACATCCCATCGGCCCACCATCCACAAGGCGCTCTGCAGCACCGAGTCGGGGAAGCGATCGACCAGCATCTGATGATTCTGACTGGATCCGGTCTCGTTCGTGGCAGCTTCGTTGACACCTTTCATACTGGGGATTCCCCAATAGGCCGCCCAGCCTCCCGGCATCGGTTGTTGTGAAAAACTGCCCGTATACTCGGTGATGGCTTCCACCGTCTGCCCCATGATCAGTAATGTTTTCCCGTCCGGCGGTACAAATTTCGTTTTCTCGTACCTATACACAAAAGCAGGATCAACATCTGTTTCAATCATCGCCACCATTTCCTCAATAAGCGGATCTGCTTCCAGCTGTTCTGTCGATAAGGGCATCCCCTTCTCTCCAGGCCCTGCGCAGGACAATAAACAGGTCAGCACAATTGCTCCGAAGACAATGCCAACCCGGCACCTTACAGGTTGATTGAGTCGGGAAGCAGTTGAACCTGAAAGGAGGATAATTTTCTCTGAAACTGGAACATACTCGGAAATCTTCAATCTACAACTCCCTGCAATTGCCAGCGTAGTGCTGGTTTTTATGAATCGTTGACCGCGGCAAATAAATGCATTGAGAGCCTGGTTTTATCTCAATCGGACGCTGAAAACATCTCTAATAAGGGTGGCCTTCGGCATTAAGCTTACCCCCGGCAACGATGATAGTATGTCATCAAGTCAGGAAACATTTAATCATGCTTTAGTCTTTTTGAATACCAATACCGGAGGACCGTCACGATGAACATCCATGAGTCCAGGGTGCAGAACGTCAGACCGGACCGCGAGGTCATGACACGACAACGTCTGCCCTATTTTATTGGCATCTCAGGGCAGACTGTTGATGCCACGGGACTGTCCATGCACCTGATTGTGGTTCCACCAGGCGGACGGTCCGAACCGCATATCCACGTTGGTTACGAAACCGGCATCTACGTCCTGGAGGGCACCGTACGTACGCGTTGGGGGCCGACGCTCGAGCACGAAGTGGTTAGCCAACCAGGCGATTTCCTTTTCGTCCCGCCGGGTGTTCCTCACGAAGCAATCAATCTCAGTGCAACCGAGCCCGCGCGCGCCATCGTCGCCCGAAATGATCCGGCCGAACAGGGCAAGGTTCTTCCATTCACTTCGGGTCAAGCTAATGCCAGCGACGCCTAATCCCTGGTTGCTACAACTCGGACCTTGAATGATAGGTGTGGGTCTGTTTTCTCCAAAGCGGACACTGAAAAACCTCTTACCAGTGGCGACCTTCGGCCAACAAGAGAAGCTCATAATAATGGCCCCTGGACCGCTTGGAAGTTAGAGCATATGCTTTCTACCTTTTAAGAAAACGATGTGGCATCATGATAAAATCATATCTCAATCCTCCAGGCTCTCCAAATCCAAAGAGCTATCACCACGTCGTAGCCACAGAAGGGGGACGTATAATCTTTTTATCCGGCCAGGTGGCATTTGATAGCGGCCGTAAAATAGTTGGTGAAAATGATGTCGTTGCTCAAACCCGTCAAACCATGCGAAATCTGAAAGCCGCCGTCGAAACTGGAGGTGGTCAAATTTCTGATATTGTTCAAATCACAACTCACGTAGTCAATTACGATCCTTCACAACTGAACGATATTACCGGAACGATTGCCGAGTTTTTTCAACCTGAATGTTTTCCGACAAATACGCTCGTTGGAGTAACATCGCTTTCCACGGATGGCCTGTTGATCGAAATTGGTGGCATGGCTATCACCGAGACTGATCAGTCTTAAGGGGAGAGCTGCCAAGTGGAAACACCGTTCTGTGAAAACGGCTGGCAGGGAGGCGCACAGGGTTTAGCGGTGTCGAAAAAAATGAGGAGGTTAACAGTATGACCATTCGCAAGGCAGTGCCCAAGGACGCGGTGGAGCTCGCGTCTTTCTACATCAGCATGGCCCGTGAAACCGAGAATGTCGAACTGGTGCCCGGGCTGATTACCGCCGGTGTCAAGGAATTGATTTACAACCCGCACATGGGATTTTACCTGGTAATCGAGATGGACAACCGGATTCAGGCGGCTTTAATGATCTCTACCGAATGGAGTGACTGGCGCAACGGCAAATTCTGGTGGATTCAAAGCATTTACGTACAACCCGACTACCGTCGCCAGGGTCTGTACAGCGTACTCTACGAACATGTCAAGGAACTCGCCGAACAGGATTCCTCGGTTTGCGGCTTCAGGCTTTACGTCGAACGCGGCAATACCGCGGCCCAGCAGACCTGCCAAGAGCTGGGCATGGTGGAGACCGAGTACCAGATTTACGAGGAGTTGAAGCAGGGTATGGAATTTACAAAAACTTAGCGATATAGTTCGCATTCCTCAGCGGGGTGTTTGATCGAGCTGTGAGGTGCTATAGCGTCAACTCGATGAACCTGATTCAATACAAAGCGTATGCAGTCGAACGCAACAACCCGATGTACGTGTAACCAGGTAACATAGACATTAGTGTCTGTTATGGGTCGTAAATCGTCGCTGATTTATTGAGTTTGAGTGTCTGTTTTCTCCAAAGGAGACGCTCAAGTGGCTGGGCCAGGAGGCAACCTTCGGCCAGAAGCGGACGTTGAATTCGCATCTCATTTTGGAATTAATTAAAAGACTGAATAATCTAGCCTCTATGGTTTGCTCCAGTGGACGCTCAAAAAAGCATTAGCTGGTGGAAGGCTAAAAACGTGGATGAACAAAATCCTCTGCATCACATATCTACCATTCATTCTTCGCCACCGGTTTTTATTCAGCTCATTCATAAAATACATTTATTGCTTTTGTTGAAAAAGCTTCTCCAGCAAAAAATCAATTTACCTATTTAAAACCGGAACAGACATCCAGCCCCAAATTGTTATACTTGCTGATTTCGAAATTGATCGGAATTCACATTCGGTGCACATGGCTCAGTTGAATAAACATCAGGGTACCGACGAAATTACCTATCGGAATCCAACCATTCCACCGGGTATCAAAATACACGAGGTTCCGATCGTCAGGGCAACGAATACCGCGTTGGATGGATACGGCTGCCTGGTCGATGATCCGAAAGATTTCACCGTCGAAAACGGTAAGTTTGAAATCGTTCCCTGGCCGCACAACGGGTGGCGAGGCCTCGATCCAGGTACTGGCGATGAGGGTGGCACCACTGAAGGCAGTTTTCGTTTGTTCTGGCACGAGGGTAATTTGCTTGGTGAAAACCTCGCGCTGGCGACTACCGCCAACAAATATTTGCTTGGCCTCGGGTCCCTGCCTGGCCAAAAAGCCCCGAACAATTCACCGTCAAAAGATGCCAGTGACCAGTCAATCGACTGCGTGTATGTCTGGTATTCTGATTACCATCCAGATGGCGGGCAAATGTTTTATTCGAAAAACAGCCCTTTTGTCGCCAATCTGGCCCCGGCCGTTGGCGACACAGTGAGACCCGAAGACTTTACCGCATTCTATGTCGAGGCAGGCAAGGGGTTATACATCCATCCCGGCGTGTGGCATAACGCGGTTTATGTAAAACCGGAACATGCCCCGGTGGAAATTTTTGGCCGTCAGGGTAAGGTCCATGCGCGGATTTCCGTGCGCTGGCCCGAGGAATTCAAACTGGTTTTACGGGTACCCTTGTCACTCTAGAAAGCAGCTGGTAATCCCTGAATTAGGATGTCCGTCAGGCTTTTTAGCCGGGATGAATTTCATCCAGAAATTTTTCGAGCCGGACTACCCAGTAGTCCAAAGGCCTGGTATCCCTACCCTTGACTTTCGCCGTATCGTCCCAGACGCGAATCCTGATCGCGTCTGGCCACCATCGGTGCCCCGATAATTCATCCAGCCGTGCCTGATCATAGTTCGCGGATTGAACGGCGAGTGTTTTGACGGAGGCCCCGGCTAATTTCGCCCTGTAATTCGGATTTGTCTGGCACAGGTACAGCTTCGATTCAGCATGATACCTGATGCAAAATAGCGAGCGCGCCGGCAACATGTTCGCCATCAGCTGCGCCCCCCGTTCGCCGTGGCCACGAGCATTGTCGACTATATCCACATCCTGCAAAGTGTCGGAAACCAGTTCCTGGGGTACCGCATAACGCCCGACGTCGTGCAGCATAGCGGCAAATACCAGTTCATCGTCCGCACCCGCATGATCGGCAAGTTCCGCACATTGCAGCGCATGTTCGAGTTCGGTGACGGCCGATTCCCCGTAGCGAATCTTACTGGCCTTGTCGAAGCTGCCAGTAACCTGTTCGTATGCCGTTTGCCACGATGGAGCGTCTTTGCCAGTCATCACCATTGCCCTCGAGTAGGTGCCCAGGTAGCGGTATTGGAATAACGAAAAATCACGACTATTGTGCCTTTGAAACGCGCGACCTGGCCCAGGCTGAAATTAGTTCGGAAATGACTACCAGAACAACGATAGAAAGCAGAATAGCCGCAGTACGTTCTGTCTCGATTTGCATGATGTTGCGCTTTAGATACCAGCCCATTCCCCCGGCGCCTACAAATCCCACTACTGTCGCCGCTCGAAAGGCAACGTCCCAGGTGTAAATGGCAATTCCGGTGAAAGCAACTCGTACCTGGGGGAAAACGCCGAATACAAACACCTGTAGATTGGTTCCGCCCATGGCCCGAATGGCTTCGACTTCACCCATATCGATGGATTCAACCTCCTCGGCAAACAATTTACCGGCAAATCCGATCGAGAACATGGTGAGAGCCAGCACTCCCGGCAACAAACCGAAACCCAGTATCGTCACAAATAGAATCGCCCAAATCATTTCGTGAACCGAGCGACAACCCATCGCCACCAGACGCGCGACCGGATAAATATACTTTCGTGAAGGACTGACGTTGTAGGCGGCAAACCATCCCAGGAATATTGCCAATGTCAGTCCGAATAGTGTCCCCAGGTAGGCCATCTGAACGGTTTCAATGACCGAATCCAGATAATCCGTGTCGGCAATATAATCGAGGTCTGGTGGATAGTAGCGATTAGCGAGAACATCGCCCAGGCGGCCAAACATTCCCAGAATTCTTTCCAGAGGTATATTCAGGTAATGAATGGAATAGCTGAAAAACAATAAAATGCCAAAAAGCACTCCGTAATTGATCAATGTCTGGGGGTATTTGAACCGGCTCCATTCGCGATGGACGTCGTCTCCCCGCAGGGTATCAGGCCTTGCTTTTTCGGGCATCGTCATATGCGGGTACTTGCATGAGTTTTGGCCATCAGATCAGAGCCTTGCGGGAATAATGCGAAACCACTTCACCAATCAGGATCAGCATCAAAATAGCAATGATGACTGTCGTAACTCCGGGATAATTGAACGTATTCATCTGCCGGAAAAATACCAGTCCCAGGCCGCCTGCACCCACCAGACCCAGCACCGACGATCGCCGAATATTAATTTCCCATTCGAAAATTACGATACCCAGAATGACCGGTAAAACTTGCGGTAAAATTGCATATATCATCACTTGCAGGTTGCTTCCGCCCATGGCCCGAATGGCTTCAACCGGTTTGTGATCGATATTCTCTATGGCTTCGGCCGACATTTTGGCGATAAAGCCAAGCGAACGGGCTGCAATAGCAAGAATACCGGCGAACGCTCCTAGCCCAACCGCCGAAACAAAAATCAATGCCCAGACAATTTCATGGATTGATCTGCTAAGCGTCATGGCCACCCTGGCAATCGGGTAGGTTACCGGCTTGAAGGGCGTTACATTTAGCGCCCCGAACCAGATCATTGGCACGCAAAAAACGAGCCCAAGCAAGGTTCCGATACAGGCGATCATGAAAGTTTCGATCGTCGGCCCCAACAAGCTGGGGATCAATGCAAAGTCGACACCGATAAAATGCGCCACGGATTCACCGATATCGGCGAGCGTTCCGATTCTTTGCCAATCCGTATCATCGATCACGGTGGCCTGAACACTCCACAGTACCAGGCCAATCAAAACTGCAAAAATTCCAAACTGCACGCCCTTTTTCCTGCGTCGCAGCCTGACGACGTCATCCAGTGTTAAGGGTGTGGCTTGATCTTGCACGTCTTATCACTCAGCTCACAGGACTTCCATCGCATAGATTTCCTCAAGACTACTCTGGTCGAGTGTCTCGGTCGGACCATCAAACATTTTGTAACCGTCCTGTAGGCCTATAATTTTGTTACAGAACTCCTTGGCCAGTTGAACATCGTGAATATTGCACAACACCGGAACTTTTAGTTCGTTTGCCATGGTGCGAATCAGCTCCATTACCTCCCTGGAAATTTTCGGATCCAGTGCCGAGGTTGGTTCATCCAGTAAAAGCAGGTTCGGCTCCTGCATCAAAGCACGGGCAATGCCAACTCGCTGGCGTTGCCCCCCGGAAAGTTGATCAGCCCGTTTGTCGATATGATCCTGCAATCCTACCCGCTCCAGAAGCTCAAGCGCCCGCTGGATATCACGGTTTGTGAAAACCCTGAATATACTTCGGATCGCACCGACATATCCCAGCCGCCCGGACAGTACATTGTCCATCACCGACATCCGGTTAATCAGATTGAACTCCTGGAAAATCATTCCTATGTGGCGACGCTTGCGCCGCAACGCTCGCGTGTCCAGCGACAGCATATCCGTACCGTCGAGCCTGATATCTCCAGATGTCGGCTCGATCAGCCTGTTGATACAACGGATCAGGGTTGATTTACCCGCACCACTCGGACCAATAATTGCGAAAAAATCATTGTCTTCGACTTCGAAACTAATACCTTTGAGAATTTCCGGCCCACGGGCACTGTATTTTGCTCTCAGGTTCTCGACTTCTAGAATCGCCATTTCTCATTCACCCTGTGAGTAAACTAAAGAACTTTTCAGCTGTAGCTGTTGCGCGTAACAGGAGAACTGCGTTGCAACCCATTCGCGAGCATGCAACGCAGCCTCACAGTCTATAGGCTCAGTTTGCAGCCTTTTTCGCATCCTTCGCTTTTTTCAGATCTCGAATCACGTCGTAATCCGCAGACGTCATAGGAACAAACGTATTCGATTTTACATTTTTCAAAAAGGCCTGTGCATTCGGATCATCCTTGAGACCCAGGAATGTTTTACGAATACTTGCTTTGATGTCTTCGCAAAGCGGGCTTCGGTAGACAAATGGGTCCTGGGGAATCGGTGGTGAAGACCAGATGATATTAAAGTCTTCGAGTTTAACTTCTCCCTTGTCAACGACATTGTCAAACCGGTGTGACGCAACAAAGGCCGCATCCACCTTGCCCTTATGAACAGCAACAGTAGAAAGTTCATGCGAGCCTGTGTAAACCGCTTTTTTGAAGAAATTGTCGATATCCATATCGATCACTTTTGAAAAGACCACCCGTGGGACCAGGTTCCCGGAGGTGCTGCCGGGATCGGTCAATCCAATCAGTTTGCCTTTCAGATCATCGATTTTTATAAGCCCGGATCCTTTCTTTGAAACCAGTACACCTCTGTAACCAGGGCCCTCTTCCTGCAAGTGCCCCGGCTTCTTGGCGTAGGTGGCAAACACTTCAATGTCAGAATCCTTACTGTTGGCAATCACGTAGGAATATGGACCCAGAACCGCGACATCGACGAACTTGCTAAGCAGACCTTCGACCACGGAAGCATAGGATGTCGGCATGAAAAATTCGATTTTCTTGCCGGTCTGCTCAGCCAACCGATCGGTAATCGGCTTGTAGAGCTGGAGCTCCGCCACGGTTTCCTCGGTTGGGATAATCGCAAACGTCAGGCTGTCGGGGTTTTCGCACTCGGCGGCCATCACGGTGGTGCTAGCCATGGACCCAAGAACCATTGTCACCGCTATTGCGGTGGCGCCAACGGCCACCCGTTTACCAAATGCCGCAATCGACAATGATAGTTTCAAGATATCTTTTTGCATTGTTACTCTCCTCGTTTCTCTTTTGGTTAAGTGACACCACTCTATGGCAGTATCGTAAAAATAAATCAGTCCTTAAATTTTAAAATTCTCCATCACACGCTCATGCGTACCGATGAAATTCAATCCACGTTCACCAGAAAGCGCCAGGGTTAGAAGCTCTTTCCATTCCTCGACTTGAACTCCATAACTCGAAGCCTTTGTCGAAACGTCCAGACCATTCAAAAAACGATCCAGTTCGGTTACGGCCTTGTCAAGATCGTCACCAAATATCCTGCGGAGATTGGCGTCACAAGTATCATCTTCGCCAACGACACTGGCAAGCACCATTGGCAAGCTGAAGGAACAGGCCAGTCCGTGCGGGACCTGATACTTCAGCGTGATGGGATATGAGACCGAATGCGCTAACGCTGTCCTCGTGTTCGAAAAAGCCAGGCCTGCAAACAGGCTAGCTCTTGCCACCCGGGAACGCAATTCGAGGTTTTGGAGATCATTAACCAGCTTCGGTAAAGTTTTCATAATCTCTGTCGCTGCAAACACGGCGTGATTGGCCGAAACCGGGTTGCTGTTACGATTCCAGATACTTTCAAGAGCATGGGAAAGAGCGTCAAGTGCGGTGCTAATTGTTAATTCCCTGGGTAGCTCAAGCATCAACTCAGGATCGATAACGGCGTGTGTCGGATAAAGAGCATGCCGTGACAGGGAATATTTTTTTTGTGATTTGGTATCCCATACGGTTGCCCACCTGGTTACTTCACTTCCGGTTCCCGCGGTGGTCGGAATAGCAATAATTGGATAGGCACCCAGTCGTTTTTCACCTGCGCCCGTTTCAAGATACTCGCGAACCGGTGCGAAACCGCTATTGCTGGAAGCGAGCACTTTGGCCGCATCGATGACCGAACCGCCGCCGAGCGCAACAATAACCATGTCTTCGGTGGCAGAGTCAGCAAATTGGCGACAGGATTCGGTCAGGGTGTTGAAATTGGGATTCGGCGTGATGTTGTTGATGATAGAGGCAGGTTTGCCCGCAGTTCCAATAAGCCTGTTAGCTAAAGTCTTGAAGTAGGATTCGTTATAGGTAACCAGGCAAAAAGATCGACCACGAATGATGTCACCGACAGAGTCGAAAACGCCTTTTCCAAAACGGATTTCTACCGGGTTCTCGAACGTCCACACAGGTCATTCCCCATCTGATTTCGGTGCAATTTGCTGATCTAAGGTGTTTATTTTTCGTTATTGACGGGATAGTTCCACATTTAGTAGTATTTAACAAATGCATTAAAACAATGAGAACTATTTATTTAATCGATGCTATATTCTCAACTTAGATCATTTCACGCTGTCGCGAAAGAAGGCGGATTTACTGCCGCATCCCGGGCTATCCACATAGGTCAATCAACAATCTCTACACAAATCAAGGCATTGGAAAATACCTATGGGATTACCCTGTTCCACCGACCGGGGCGCAAGATACAAATTTCTGACTGCGGGGAAGCGCTGTTCAAGATCAGCCAACGCATACTCCAGCTGGAAGAAGAAGCCCGGGATTTGCTCAACAACTACGGGGGTATTCTGACCGGAGATTTGAGGATTGGAGCTGTCGGACCCTATCATGCGACCGACATGCTGGCCAAGTTCAACCAGAAACATCCGGGGATTAATCTGACGGTAAAGCTTGGTAATTCAATGGAAATGGTCGACTTGTTAATGAGTTACTCGGTTGATGTTGCAGTACTCGCTCATACCGAGGACAACCCGGCCATCTATGCCCGACCTTTCAGCCGTCACCCCGTGATCGTGTTTGTAAATACTTCCCATCCTTTCGCCAAACGTAAACATATCCGACTGGAAGAATTGCAGGGTCAGCGCTTTGTCTACCGTGAAGTGGGGTCAACCACTCGTCGGGCTTTTGAAAAAGCCCTGAAAAGCGCGGGCGTCACCGTGGATCCGGTCATGGAAGTAGGGAGTCGCGAATCGGTATGGCTGGCAGTAGAGCGAGGTATCGGCATTGGCGTGGTCTCCGATGTTGAATTTAATCCCCACCCCAATCTCAGAACCCTCAAAATTTCTGATGCAGAAATTTTCACCACAGCTCACATCACCTGCCTGTCAGACCGCGTGGAATCAAAATTAGTTAAAACATTTTTTGAAATTGCCGAGTCAATTCCAGAATCCCAAAGAGTATCCAGCTAATTCCTGGTTCGAGTATCGAGGCGCCGAACCCCGGACTTACCGATTATAAGCCGATTGATTTAGGAATCCTCGCATCGAAGTTGATTACTGCGACTTGATGGATTTTAGTATGGTCTGTGAAGGTCCGATTAGGATCGGTAGAAGACGCTAGCAAATCGATAGTGAGAGTCTGCTTTTAATCATTTCAAATTGATTTCCGAGCCATCCATCACCGCTGTTAGCGATCGCGAAATCACCGACATTGATGGAGTTACTATTTCTTTATAACAGGCGTTTTCGGTAACATCGATCTGAGTTACCGAGGACAGACAGATGAATCCGTTAAAGGCGCCATTAAACGAAGCTGAAATCAGGCAGGCGGTTAGCGCTGTAAAACGCGACGCCGGACTGGATAAATCGGCCTGGTTCGAAACCATCAGTCTTGACGAATCGAACCGGTTACCCGAACAGCGCTGCGTCTACGTATGCTGCTACGAACCCGCCAGCAACCGCACACTGGCGGGGCTGGTCGTACTTGAAACCGATGTCTTACACGACTGGCATCATATCAAGGGCGTGCAGGCACGCATCGTACCCGACGAATTTGCGATGGCCTGTGAACTGGCACGGCAGGACCAGAACTTTCTAAAGGCATTGAAAAAACGCGGTCTCAACGATGCCTCAAAAGTCCTGGTCGAAAGCTGGTCGGCGGGTAATTTCGGCAACCCGGAAGAGCAGGATCATCGTATCGCTTACGGCCACTGCTGGTTGATGAACAACGCCGGGGACAATCCCTATGCGCGACCGATTGCCAACCTGCACCCGGTGTTTGACCTGGCCAAACGCGAGATTATTCGTATTGACGATTTTGGCGTGGTGCCGATCCCACCTGATCCGGGCCCGATTCGACGCCCACAACAACGAGACGATTTAACCGAAATCTCGATTACCCAGCCCGAAGGCCCCAGCTTCGACATCGATGGTTACCGGGTTAAGTGGCACGATTGGGAATTACAGGTTGGCTTTGCGCAGCGCGATGGCCTGGTACTTTACGATATCGGCATTAATGACAAGGGCCGGCTACGTCCACTTATGAAGCGTGCCTCGATGGCCGAAATGGTAGTCCCCTACGGTGATCCACGTGATGCAAATTTTCGCCGTAACGCCTTCGATACCGGTGAATACGGGATCGGCGTTGCACTCGACTCGCTTGCGCTTGGCTGCGATTGCCTGGGACATATTCATTATTTCGACATCTGGACCCACGACTGGCACGGCGAGCCGCGTTTGATCAAGAACGCGGTCTGCATGCACGAAGAGGATTATGGGATTCTCTGGAAATACTCGGTACCGTCAGCCGGGCAAGCCACGGTGACGCGCTCGCGTCGACTGGTGGTTTCGTCCATCGCTACCATCGGTAATTATGTTTACGGATTCTTCTGGTACTTTTACCTGGATGGCACCATCGGCGTTGAAGTCAAGGCGACGGGCATACCCTTCCCCTCGGCCCTGGAAAACGACAAACCCAGTCCCTACGGTCGACAAATCGGTGACCAGGTCGAATCACACGTGCATCAGCACGTGTTCAGTTTTCGCTTCGACATGGCGCTCGACGGCGAACGCAACTCGGCCAGTGAAATCAACTTCTCAGCATTACCCACCGGAGATGACAACCCCTATGGCAATGCCGTCCGCACCGAGGAAACCCTCTTCAAGACCGAGCAGCAGGCGCAGCGCGAAATTAACGCCCACAGCGCGCGTTACTGGCGAGTGCTGAATCCCAACGTTAACAACCGCTACGGCGAACCGGTCGCCTACAAACTGATCCCGGGCACAAACAGTTTTCCCTTCCAACAGCCGGATTCATCGATAGGCCAGCGCGCCGCGTTCATGTACAAGCACCTCTGGGTAACCCGTTACGCCGCCGATGAACTCTATCCAACCGGCTGGTTTCCAAATCAGCATGCGGGCGGCGATGGCTTGCCAAAATGGACCCGGGCCGACCGCAGCATCGACAACGAGGACATCGTGATCTGGCATACGCTGAACTACCATCACTGGCCGCGACCCGAAGACTGGCCGGTGCAACCGGTCGTCTATGCCGGCTTTCACTGGATGCCGGATGGTTTTTTCGACGAAAATCCAACCATGGATATGCCGCGCAACAATTGACACGACGATCGACCACAAACGCACATTGCAACCGTGATATTCTGAGTCGCTATCGAAACCCATCTGAATCGGGGAACAGGCAATCATGAATAACAGCAGGCCGAATATACTCGTAATCCAGGCAGACCAACTTGCAGCGAACTATATCGGGACCTACCAGGATATCCAGGGTTACCGATTTCCGAAGACATGAGTATGCCCGGATTACGCGTCCTCGCCACGGCGCTACGCAATGGAGATACAACTTCGACCGAGTTGGTAGAACAGGCACTGGAACTGGCAAATCGGTCGAGCGCGGTTTTTACCGCGATCAATCCCGGACTCCTGAACCTTGCCGCTTCCATCGACCGTGCACGCCAGAAATCACCTTCGAAGTCACCGCTTGCCGGCATCCCGATCGCGCTCAAGGATCTGTTCAATGTCAGGAATGAATCCACGCTGGCAGGCTCGATGGTGCGCAGGCACTACGCGCAACCCGAGGCGCAAGATGCCGAGGTTGTAGCACCGCTGCGCGCTGCCGGGTTGTTGTTCCTGGGTCGCACTAACATGAGCGAGTTTGCGTTCTCCGGGATCGGCAAGAATCCACATTACGGCACGCCCCTGTCAATCTGGGACCGCGAAACCGGACGCCTGCCCGGTGGTTCCTCGTCGGGCAGCGCCGTTGCCGTCGCCGAGGGTATCGTGGCGGCTGCACTCGGTTCCGACACCGCCGGTTCCTGTCGTATCCCGGCGGCCTTTAACGGCGTGGTCGGTGTTAAGCCCAGCCATGGGCGCATGTCACTTAACGGGATTTACCCGCTGTCACCGACACTGGATGCACCGGGACCGCTCGCGGTAGACGTCGATAGTTGCTTTATTCTCGATCAGTTGATGTGCGGCAGCCTGCCCCCTTCCAACACCCTGCCGGAATTGCAGGCCGCGAATCTGAAAACCATGAAACTTGCGATCCCGGGCGCTCGCGTGATGCAAGACCTTGACGACGAAGTGCGTGTAGCATTCGAGCGATCGGTCGAGGTACTTGCCACGGCGGGTGTGAATATCCAGCAGACGCCAATGCCCGTGCTAGATCATTGCGACGACTTTTTCCTCGAGCGTCCAATCGTCGTCTACGAAGTCTGGTTGCACCATCGAGAAATGCTCGAGCAACATCTCGATGAATACGACCCCTTTGTCGGCTTACGCATGTCGGCCGGGGCGAAAATCAGCAGCGAAGAACAGCAGCGGCGATATCGGGAACGGGAACAGATCGTCGACAGCTTTAATAAGCAGTTCGAATCACTGCAGGTCGATGCACTGCTTTACCCGAGCGTGGCCTGTATCCCGCCGGCGATTGCCGAAACTGACGACGAGGATAATGCCCGGCGCGTCAACCTGCGCTGCCTGCGTAATACCGCGACCGTCAATTACTTCGACGGCTGCTCGATGAGCCTCCCCTGCCATCAGCCTGGAGAACCCCCGGTCGGGTTAATGCTGTCTGCCGCTAACGGACGCGACGAAAACCTCTACCAGGTCGCGGCCGCAATCGAAGCCACATTAAAGGCCTAAAGAAGTGATCAAATTGATTTCTCGGAATTGATCCAGATCAAAGCAAACTCGGCAACAGGAGTTAGTCTATGTACAAATGTTAAGTACCTCAGTATTGATGCCCCGAGCACCCCTATTTCAGGAAGATCTGATTAACCGTTACGACAGACCGGGGCCACGTTACACCTCTTATCCACCGGCAACAGAATTTCATGACCAGATCTCGGAAAGCGACTATCGTGACTGGGCCAGGTCAAGTAACGAAGAACCGATTCCAAAACCGTTATCGCTTTATTTTCATATTCCGTTTTGCAGCTCGATTTGCTACTACTGCGCCTGCAACAAGGTTATTACCAAGAACAAGGAACGTGCCGAGCCCTACCTGCAGGACCTGTATCGTGAAATAGAAATACAGGCCAGCCTGTTTGACACGGATCGGGAAGTACGCCAGCTGCATTGGGGTGGCGGTACGCCGGGATTCCTGTCGCATCAGCAGTCGCAACAGTTGATGGAAAAGATTGCCAGGCATTTTCGGCTGAAACTAGACGATGACACCGACTACTCGATCGAACTCGATCCCCGCGTCATCGCGAAGGACGGAATTTCGCACCTGCGTGGACTTGGTTTCAACCGCATCAGTATCGGCGTGCAGGATCTCGACGAGAAAGTGCAAAAAGCAGTCAACCGGGTGCAGAGCCTGGAAACAACCTCGTCAGTCATCGATGACGCGCGTCGCCACGGTATGCGCTCCGTCAACATTGACCTGATTTACGGCCTGCCCCATCAAACCCTTGAAAGCTTTGCCGCTACCCTGGATCGAATTATCGATCTGAATCCGGACCGAATTGCGCTGTACAACTAT
>JAOTXY010000148.1 GCA_029862125.1 Gammaproteobacteria bacterium
TCCGACCAGTATCATCGTGCTTGAGGCGAGCGCACGGTTGCGTTTCTTGCCAAGAGCGGGGCTTTTGAGGATATAGAGGACTGCCTTGACTAGCGGCCGTACAATCTGGATTCCGATCAGCCAGGCGGCCAACAGCAGGCCCAGGTAAAAGAACTTTTCGGTTACTACGGACAGAATGAACCATAGAATTGCAAAGCGATAAGCCAGTGACAGCAGGCTGTAGGCCACGAACCAGGCGGTTTCTCCCGGTGCGCTCGCAGGCGACACGGCGTCGCGCAGTCCAAACAGGTAGCGCTGAAAGAAGTATTGCCAGTACTGCGCGGCGCGTTGAAACAGGTTCGGGATGCCGATCGCATCGGCAAGCACGTAGTAGCCGTCGTACTTGAGCAGCGGGTTGCCATTGAAAAACAGCGACGAGACACCGCCGATGAGGAATATATTGAAACCGATACTTTGCACCAGCCCGGGCTGTGCCGCGAGGAAAAGCAATAGTCCGAGCGCGGCCAGGAACGATTCCACCATGATCCCGGCGGCACTGACCAGGATGCGTTTGAAGCGGCTGCGGAAGTGGGTTGCGGTCGACACGTTGACATAGGGCACCGGCATGAACATCAGGAAATTGATTCCCATTTCGTGCACTTCACCACCCTCGAGTTTGGCACTGAAAGCATGTCCGAGTTCGTGGATAAACTTGATCGGTGGGTACAACAAAAACATCAACAGCAGGTTGTAAGGCGACAGCGCGTTGTAGCCGAAGTACTGGCTTATCTGGGGCCAGTTCTGTGCGGCCTGTAGGCCGGTAAAGATCATCAACGCTAACCACAGCAGCCCAACTTGCTTGCTGAAAATCCAGTTTACTTTAGCCTGGTGTCGATTCAGAAAATCTTCCGGGTCCCATAACGCAAAGCGCAATGCCACCGGATTCGCGAATCGCTGTTTGAGTTTGCTGGTTTTCTGTCGCGATTGACGATCAAATAACTCTTCAACGTTGGCGATCACATCACTCTTGAGCAGTTCTGAGTCGTACAGCTTGCTCATCAAGTCGATGATTTCTTCCTGGCCGGGCGCGAATTCGTCGAGCTGCTCGCCAATCCGATCAAAGATTTCCTGCACAGTGCGCTTGCCATCCATCAAGCCGATGAATTGGTAGGCAGCCGGGTTGAAACGATGGCTGCGCCCGGTGGTGGCGTTTTCCAGCAGGTACCAGATCAGCCCTCGATAATCGTGGCGATGGATTTCCACCTGTTCGTGCAGGCTTGGCTGCAATTTTGCAACCCGGTACCAGTGCGGACTGACTAAACCATCATTCATTAGGGCCACCAGGACCAGACCCAGAGCCTGAACCAGTCGACGATTTCGTGGGTCCAGATCCACACCAGGCGTTCCCGCCCCGCGTCAATCTTGCCAATGCCTTCCATACCCGGCCGCAATGCATCGGGCGCGCTCGGTAACGAGGCCTCAACGCGGAATATGTTGGCGCCATCCTCGGCTTTTGCGGCCGAGGTAATTCGTTCTATCTTGAGGGGAAGATCCCATTTCGACAGGCTGGATAGCGTCAGCGAACCTGCCTGGCCTTCTTCAACATAGGAAATCTCGCGTTCATCAACCTTAAGGATAATGCGATAACCCTCCAGCGGCGCGATCTTGAACAACGCGTCACCGCGCTCTACCGGGGAACCGAGCATCTGGCTCAAGTCACCCTCGATCACGACACCGTCAAAGGGTGCAGTCAGGTTAATGCTGGCCAGTTGTTGATCGACCAGTTTTATCTCGGCATTGGCCTGGTTAATCTGCTCCTTGATCACGCGTACCTTGACCAGGTCTCGCGCGGATTGCGCTTCGCGGTACTCGCGGCGCAATTTCTGCACCTGCCCTTTGAGCTTGGTCAGTTCCAGCTTGAGCTCGGCATCGTTGAGACTCGCCATGACTTCGCCCTGGCGGATGGTATCGCCGGCGCGCACTGACGACGATAACAGGTATCCTGAAATCGGTGCCGCAACCACACGCTGTACTTCTCCCTCCAGCACCGCGTCAGCGGTGACGCGGAAATTGGCTTCCACCAGGCTGCTCAAAACAAGGCAGGTTGCAACCAGGCTCGTGATTAACTTGGCACGCAAATGCCTGAGTCCGAAGAGTGAGGCCAGCCCGTCCCGCATACTGTCCCACAACTTCGGCAATATGCCCCGCTCCTGGTCACGTTTGAGCGCGAGGAAAGGCGTCAACAGCGATAGGGTTTGCTGGCATAGTTCGAGCGTTTTAGCTTCCAGCGGCAATTCCTCGCTGCACAGCAGCGTAATTGCACCGAATACCTTGCGCTCGGTTATCAACGGAATCGTAGCAATCGAGCCGGAACCAAACTTGCGCGCCAGTTCCTGGTGTGCACGCTGGATCACCTTGCTCTCCGCGTTCGGAAACAGGATCGCGCTATCCTGTTCAACTGCTTCGTCCATGGCATCGGCAATTTTGCGCACCAGGTTCGAACGCTGATCGAACTCGGCGCTGTTTGACAGGGCAATCACCTTACAGTGATGACCCTGCAACTCGGCGAAGGCGACACGCTCACAGTTGAAATGGCTGGTGAGCTCGGCCACCATGCGCATCAATCCTTGCTGGTAGCTACCCTGTTCGAAGCAGCTGGCAAGCACGCCGACGACATGACTGTAGAATTCATCGTTGCCGGACTCGGGCTTTTCGAAACTCGCCAATCCTAACCATTTCACACTGCGCCTGAGCGAATGAAACACTGACAGATGCTTGGCAGCCGGTAAGTGTTTCATCTTGATCGCGAGCACGCCGGCAAGCTTGGCGCGGATATAAACGGGTTTGGCGAAGTAATCCAGCGCCTGGCCATCGATGACCAGGGCCCTGGAGAAACAGATTTCTCCCTTTTTCTTAAGCGCGTACTTGACCGTAGCGAGGAAGTCCTTGTGTTTATCGAGGGTCTCGGGCCAGCTCGCCAGCAGGTGGAGCTGGTTGTTGGCCTGATCGGGGACCATAAAAACTGCCGAATGCACATCGGGCAGTAAACTGCATACGGTTTCCAGCCATTTTTCTGAAAAGCGGCTATGCATAAGAACTCCATCCCTGCTGAGTTAATAAGAATAGCCACATTTCCCGGAATTCTCGGTTGGTATGGATAAAACGTGATGGGCTTAGACTATTCATTATTATTTGTTTGAACCACGTCACGCTACCGCGGGACCCTGGGTACAGCAGGGCCATAACAGACCGAGCACCTTATCGGTATTGGTTTTGATCTCCTCGGAAACCATCTCGTCGATATTGGCTGGCAGGTTCTTAAATAACGGATTTTGCTTGATGCAGTTGGCGACCAGGTGCTGGTGTTTACCCTCGTTCGAATCCTGGCACAGGGCATGCGCCAGGTGGACCACGCCAACCGCGGGTTGAAACTGCTCTTCAGCCTTTTCCGGCTCCAGGTGAAACGCCGCTACCTGCTGGTAAACCGGCGGCAGATGCCAGCTTTGCATCAGTTCCGCACCCGCCTGGCAATAGTCGAACCCGAGTTGCTCGCGTTCCACCTCGGCGATATCACGGTTATAAAGCTGGCTTAGTTCGAGGGCCTGTAACGATTTCCCGGGCGCCTTCAGGAACAGCGCGGCGTGCCCGATTTCATGTAGTAGACCCAGCGTGAAAAAGACGTGATGGCTGGCCGTGTTGCTGTGCTTGCCGATGGTCCGGGCCGCGATGCCGCACTGCACACAGTAACGCCAGAATTCCTTGAGGTTGAAAACCTGCTCTGGGACGGCTGCAAAAGTGCGCATGCATAACGAACCCAGTATCAGGTCGTGCAGTTGCATCAGGCCGATCAGGCTGATCGCCTGGTAAAGATTTTCGCAATCACGGGGAAATCCAAAATACTGGCTCTTCGCCATGCGCATGACCCTGACCGATAACATCGAGTCACGCTCCAGCACTTCGACAAAGTCTTCGATCGTGGTATCGGAGTTCAACAGCAACTGCCGAATCGCGACGTAGACTTCGGGCATTGAGATTTGCTCGGCCATGTCACCGACGAATTCACGTGCAGCTTTCATTGATAGCTATCCTGGTTAAGGATTAAGCCAGGATGACCTTTTCCATGTCAGCGCTGATCGCCCTGGCCTCATCCATCGAGTGTTCGAGTTCCTGCTGCGTCAGCCCAACCACCGCCTGGACTTCGGCATCAATCAGCGTATCGGCCACAGCCTGGTTTTCTGTAGTGATAGATTGCGCACAGGCATGGGCCAAATGCATCAGCGTGGTTTCGGTTTTACAGTCCGTCGCCAGTTCTGGGGTCGGCTGGTGCCGGGTGATGGATTGCAGGTTGTCGGACAGGTTCCAGTTGGCCATCAACATGGCACCGATATCGCCGTAGTGATAGCCCATAACCTGAATTTCGGCCTCGTGTATGGCCTGGCCCTGCTGTTCCACAATTTCCCGGGCTGCCAGTGCCTGTGAAGGAAACTTGGAATACAGCACAAGATGCCCGATTTCATGCAGTAAACCGGCAATAAACAGGTGATCGCTTTTCGACAATTTCAATCGTTCGGCAAGCAGACGCGCCAGTACCCCGGAAAACAGGCTCGCACGCCAGAAAGTATTCAGCGGCATGATGTCATTGGGCAGCTCGAGACTCGACATCGCCGAAATTCCCAGCACCATGTTGTGCAATGGACCAAGACCAATCATATTTATCGCGCGCGCGATACTGTCGACGGGTTCCGGAAACCCGAAATACGCGCTGTTGACGACCTTCAATACCCGTGTCGACAGGTTGGGATCGACGCTGATAACTTCCGCGAAATCATAGATATCCGATGCCGGATCATCCATCAACCGCTGCACCTTCAAATACACCTCGGGCAGCGAAATCAGCTCGGTCACTTCTTGCAGTTGTTGTTGTATCTCTGACATTACCGCTAACACTGTTTTTGTTATCGGATCAGTACGACACTGACCCCGTCAAACTAATGACACCAGTATAGTTTAAATATCTGAATTCGCAGGGATCTCCCGGATTAGTAGGACAACCGAAATC
>JAOTXY010000149.1 GCA_029862125.1 Gammaproteobacteria bacterium
ACCTACCTCGTGATTCTAGTGCTTGGCGTGTTGCTTGTGGCCTGGTGGTGGAACAGGGAACAGAACAGTGAGGTACCTATTTCGCTGGATTCGCAATCCACGGAACAACGCTCGTCATCCGATGCGAACGTTATCGATAGCGAAATCGAAGCGGTATCTGAAGACGCTACGGCAACAATCACCGCCAATGAGGTAGAGTCTTCGCAATTGGAATCGACAGAACCAGCAGCGCTCGAACCAGCCGAAATGTCGGAACCGCCAGCGATCGAACCGGCTGAAACGGCTGAAACGGCAGAACCGGCAGCGCTCGAACCAGCCGAATCCGTAGCGATCGAACCCGCCGAGATTTCAGAGCCTCCTGCTCCTGAACTCGACGCCGTTGAAGCCGAGGCCCTGGAGTCTGAAGGCGGGTCGGTGGAAGCAGCACCGGCCGGGCCTGTTCGCCTGGCACCCAGCGGGTCTGACAAGTTGAAAATTACCGTAAGTGCCGATACCTGGGCGGACGTGAAAGATACCAACAACTACCAGCTGGTCTATGATTTATTACGCGCCGGCGAATCGGTGGAATTGTTAGGGGAAGCGCCTTTTTCAGTTTTCCTCGGTAATGGCAACGGGGTCGAAATCATTTTCAATAATGAGGCGATAGATATTTCCAGGCGCATACGTGATGACAATACTGCGCGCCTGAAAGTAGGTGGCTAGACCGGGGTAAAGCGTGGCAGATCAAATACAGGTCATTCGCGGAATGCACGATATTCTGCCAGCCGACATGCCTGCCTGGAATCAGCTCGAAGACGCTTATCGGGCCCTGGCAGAATCATATGGATATCGCCAAATTCGTACTCCGATCGTCGAGAAGACTGCGTTATTCGCGCGTTCAATCGGTGAAGTCACCGATATCGTCGAAAAGGAAATGTATAGTTTCGAGGATCGCAATGGCGATAGCCTGAGTTTGCGCCCGGAGAACACGGCGAGCGTGGTGAGAGCGGGTATGCAGGCTGGATTACTGCACGACCAGCAGCAAAGACTATGGTACTGCGGTCCTATGTTCCGACATGAGCGACCACAGAAGGGACGCTATCGACAGTTCCACCAGCTTGGTGCCGAAACTTTTGGTATCGCGGGTGCAGATATTGAGGCCGAACTCATCCTGCTGGCCGCGAGATTCTGGCAACGTCTCGGTCTCGATGCCATCGAACTGCAAATAAACAGCCTTGGCAGTAGTCGCTGTCGGCACCAGTTCCGTACCGTTCTGGTTGAGTATTTTCGTGACCATTACCAGGCCCTGGATGAAGACAGCCAACGTCGACTCGAAACCAACCCGTTACGAATTCTGGACAGCAAGAATGTCGAGATGCAAAGTATGATCGAGGCGGCGCCAACACTGCAGGATAGCCTGGACCAGGAATCACGCGATCATTTTAGCGAACTCACTGATATTCTCGACCAGGCCTCGGTTTCATACCAGGTTAACCGACGCCTGGTGAGAGGACTGGATTACTACTGTCACACGGTGTTTGAATGGGTGACTGATACCCTGGGCGCGCAGGGGACCGTCTGCGGAGGTGGACGCTACGATGGTCTGGTTGAGCAGCTCGGCGGTAAACCAAACTATGCGGCCGGCTTTTCGATGGGCTGCGAACGACTCATCGCGATGTTGCATGACCAGGGGAAGGCGGATAAGGAATCCGGTTGCGATGTTTACCTGCTAATGCGCGGTGACAACAGCGTCGCCAGGGCACAGCAAATCGCCGAGTCCATACGTGACCAGATGCCGGGACTGGAACTGGTTGTCCATGCCGGTGGTGGCAGCTTTAAAAGCCAAATGCGCAAGGCCGACAAATCAGGTGCGCGGATCGCCCTGATACTTGGCGAATCTGAAATTGAGGCCGGAACCGTGGCTGTCAAGTTCTTGCGCGATGACAGGGCACAAGCAGAAATATCACAATCGGACGTAGTAACGCAACTGGCGTCACTACTGGATTAATAATCGAGAGGACATCAATGGAAACCGAAGAAGAACAGGTCGAAAAGCTGAAAGCCTGGTTTAAGGAAAATGGAGCATCGATCGTTTTAGGCATCATAATCGGCGTTGGCGGTATCGGCGGATACAACTACTGGATGCATGTGCAGGAAACCAAGGCGGCCGAGGCCTCCAGCCATTACACGCAAATGATCGAAGCGTTGTCCGCGGGAAACAATGATACGGTGCAGCAGCAGGCTGAAATTTTGCTATCGGATTATGCCTCGACCGATTACGCACTGATGGGACAACTGGCGCTTGCGAAAAGTCATGTTGTTAACGGCGATTTCGAAAATGCAGAGGCTGCCTTGCAGCAGGTGGTCGGGAAGGCCGCGCAAAAGCCGATTGCTTACGTTGCAAGAACCCGCCTGGCTGCTGTGCAGGCACAGGCAGGGCAGTATGATGCAGCCCTGACCTCACTGGCGATAGAATTCCCGGGTGAGTTTGCTGCAGGGGTCGAGGAACTTCGTGGCGATATTTATGCGTTGCAGGGTAAACCTGCCGAGGCGATTGAGGCCTATCAGAAAGCCCAGTTAGCTGACCCCCAGCCTGCCAATGGCGAGTTTCTACAACAAAAACTGGATGACCTTGGGGGTAGAGGTTGAAACCAGCGAATAAGCTATGCACGTTGTTTTTGCTGTGTATTATCGCCGCCTGCGGGGGAGAGACGGATAATAGTGAACCTCCGTCACCATTAACCGATATAGAAGCGCCAGTAGCCCTGAAGATAAACTGGAATCTTGATACCCGGGCAGCCAGCAATACAGCGGCCTACCGATTGCGGCCACTAATAATTGGTAACCGCGCCTATACGATCGATACCAGCGGCTTGATAGCCTGTGTTGATATCTCCACGGGACGGAAGCTATGGAGTTACGAGACTGATCTGCCAGCTCTAAGCGGACTCGGCGGAGCTGAAAATCTTGTTATCGCGACTTCCGGTGATGGTGATATTGCCGCCTTTCAAATAGTGGAAAAAGGACTGGAGCCACTTTGGAAAACACGTGCCAGTAGCGAAATTCGAGCGATACCGATTGTTAATGATGACCAGGTGTTTGTGCGCAGTGTCGATGGCAAGTTGCAAAGCCTTGCGCTAGCAGACGGCAGCCAGCAATGGGTGGTGTCGCAGCGGGTGCCGGTGTTATCGCTGACAGGCAATAGCGAGCCATTGATCGACACGCAACTGGTGTACTCGGGATTCGATGATGGAAAATTAATTGCCTTTGACCGCCGCAGTGGCAAAGTTCGATGGGAAACTACCATCAGTATTCCCAGTGGGCGAACCGAGGTTGAGCGCCTGGTTGACCTGGATGGCCAGTTTCTGATGCGTGACGGTGTTATTTACGTGGCTTCGTTTCAGGGTCGCCTGGCCGCGGTAGTTGCGGTAAACGGCGATGTACTCTGGGCACGTGATTTTTCCAGCTTTCAATCGATGGCAATTGATGACAACGCCATTTATCTAAGTGCCGACAATAGTGATTTGTGGTCGATTGATAGGCGTACCGGATCGGCTTTCTGGAAACAGGATGTGTTACATGCACGAAAAATTACTGCTCCCGCGATCACCAATGATAAGCTGGTGGTTGCTGATTTGAGCGGCTACTTGCACTGGTTTGATACCGCCGACGGTAAACTGGTCGGTAGAATACGGGCAACCAAAACACGAAATTATGTGCAGCCGCTAATCTGGCAAGATTCCGTGCTAACACTTGACCAGGATGGTTATTTTTCCTCCGTCTCTTTGCGGCAATGATTCCAGTCATCGCGTTGATCGGTCGTCCGAATGTCGGCAAGTCAACTCTATTCAATGTTTTTACCCGCAGCCGCGACGCAATTGTGGCGAATGAACCGGGGCTGACCCGTGACCGACAGTACGGGGTAGGCGAACGCGACGATAAGACTTTTATCGTGATCGATACCGGTGGTTTAAGTGGTGAGAAACAGGATCTGGATGATCTAATGGCAAGACAAACAGGCCTGGCGATCGAGGAAGCCGATGAAATCCTGTTTATTGTCGACGCTCAGGAGGGTCTGACCAGTGGAGATCGATTGATCGCCGATCTGGTGCGTAAGGCTGGAAAATCCTGTTGTGTCATAGTCAACAAGGTAGATGGTGCTAATCCCGATCAGGCACAGGCCGATTTTTATGCACTTGGATTCGAACAGCTGCACCTTGTATCAGCTGCACATCGAAAAGGAACAGGAGTTTTGCTCGATAAACTGCTGGAATCCTATCCACCGCAACAGGCAGTCGATGTTAGTGACGGGGGGCCCATGGTAGCCGTCATCGGGCGTCCCAATGTAGGCAAATCGACCCTGATTAATCGTCTTGTGGGACAGGACCGAGTCGTTGCCTTTGACCAGCCTGGCACGACCCGCGACACCATTTCGGTGCCATTTGAGCGTCATGGCAAGCATTACACCCTGATTGATACGGCAGGGGTTCGTCGGCGCGGGAAAGTGCATCAGGCCATCGAAAAATTCAGCGTTATCAAGGCACTCGAGGCTATCGAAAAATCGCAGGTGGTTATTCTTGTAATCGATGCCCAGGAAGGTTTGACCGACCAGGATCTAACCCTGCTGGGATACGTCCTCAACAGTGGGCGCGCACTGGTTATTGCAATCAATAAATGGGACGGCCTGGACCCGGACCAGCGCGATCAAATTCGCAGTAGCTTGCAGCGCAGGCTTGGTTTTGTTTCTTTTGCCGAGCAACATTTGATTTCAGCCAGGCATGGCACCGGTGTGGGCGATCTGATGGTGTCTGTCGACCAGGCGTTTGCCTCTGCATTCATGGATATCAATACTCGCTATCTAACCGATTTACTTGAAGAAGCCGTGTTCAAGCACAACCCACCGTTGCATCACGGCCGACGTGTCAAGTTGCGCTATGCCCACCAGGGTGGGCGCAATCCCCCGGTTATTGTCATCCATGGTAACCAGACCCAACATCTTCCGGATTCCTACCAGCGCTACCTGATTAACTTC
>JAOTXY010000064.1 GCA_029862125.1 Gammaproteobacteria bacterium
TCGATAGTACCGTCAAGATCGGTATCGTTGGCAACCACGTCGACATCGACACTGCCATCTTCGGCAACGCTCGCACTATCGACTACTGCGACTGGGGCATCGTTGACGTCTGTCACGGTTAAGGAGACAGCCGCAATATTGGATACCTGGCCATCATCGTCTTCAACCGTATAACTAAAGCTGTCGGGACCAAAGTAGTTGGCGTTCGGGGTATAGGTCACAACACCGGTCACCGCATTGACACTGACCGTACCGTTGGTGGGGCCTGTGGTGATCACGACCGTGGTCGGATCGATGGTGCCGTCGAGATCGGTGTCATTGGCGACCACATCCACGTCTACGCTGCCATCTTCGGCCACACTGGCGCTGTCAACAACCGCAACGGGTGCATCGTTGACATCGGTAACGGTTAAGGAGACAGCCGCGACGTTAGAAACCTGGCCATCGTCATCTTCAACGGTATAGCTGAAGCTATCCGGACCGAAGTAGTTGGCGTTCGGGGTATAAGTGACCACACCGGTGGTCGCATTGACACTGACCGTACCGTTAGTGGGACCGGTAGTGATCACCACCGTGGTCGGATCGATAGTACCATCGAGATCGGTATCGTTGGCAACCACGTCGACATCGACACTGCCATCTTCGGCAACACTCGCGCTGTCAACCACGGCCACTGGGGCATCGTTGACGTCTGTCACGGTTAAGGAGACAGCCGCGACATTAGAGACCTGGCCATCATCGTCTTCAACCGTATAACTAAAGCTGTCGGGTCCGAAGTAATTGGCGTTCGGGGTATACGTGACCACACCGGTAGTCGCATTGACACTGACCGTACCGTTGGTGGGGCCTGTGGTGATCACGACCGTGGTCGGATCGATAGTACCGTCAAGATCGGTATCGTTGGCAACGACATCCACATCGACGCTGCCATCTTCAGCGACTGTAGCCGCATCAACTACAGCCACCGGCGCATCGTTGACGTCTGTCACGGTTAAGGAGACAGCCGCAATATTGGATACCTGGCCATCATCATCTTCAACGGTATAACTGAAACTGTCGGGTCCGAAGTAATTGGCGTTCGGGGTATAGGTCACCACACCGGTGGTCGCATTGATACTGACGGTACCGTTAGTGGGACCTGTGGTGATCACGACCGTGGTCGGATCGATAGTACCATCGAGATCGGTATCATTGGCAACCACATCCACGTCTACACTGCCATCTTCGGCAACACTCGCGCTGTCAACCACGGCCACTGGGGCATCGTTGACGTCTGTCACGGTTAAGGAGACAGCCGCAATATTGGATACCTGGCCATCATCATCTTCAACTGTATAGCTGAAGCTATCCGGACCGAAGTAGTTGGCATTCGGGGTATAGGTCACCACACCGGTAGTTGCATTGACACTCACGGTACCATTGGTCGGACCGGTAGTAATAACCACCGTGGTCGGATCGATGGTGCCATCGAGATCGGTGTCATTAAGAAGAACATTCACGTCGACACTGCCATCTTCGGCAACGCTCGCACTATCGACTACTGCGACTGGCGCATCGTTGACATCGGTAACGGTTAAGGAGACGGCCGCGACGTTAGAAACCTGGCCATCGTCATCTTCAACCGTATAGCTGAAGCTATCCGGACCGAAGTAGTTGGCGTTCGGGGTATAAGTCACAACACCGGTAGTCGCATTGACACTGACCGTACCGTTAGAGGGACCCGTGGTGATCACGACCGTGGTCGGATCAATGGTGCCGTCAAGATCAGTGTCATTGGCGACCACATCCACGTCTACGCTGCCATCTTCGGCGACACTTGCACTGTCAACCACCGCAACGGGTGCATCGTTGACGTCGGTGACCGTTAAGTTCACTGCCGCGATGTTCGAGACCTGGCCGTCATCGTCTTCAACCGTATAACTAAAGCTATCCGGGCCGAAGTAGTTGGTGTTCGGGGTATAGGTCACAACACCGGTAGTTGCATTGACACTCACGGTACCATTGGTCGGACCGGTAGTAATAACCACCGTGGTCGGATCGATAGTGCCATCAAGATCGGTATCGTTGGCAACCACGTCGACATCGACACTGCCATCTTCTGCAACACTCGCACTATCGACTACTGCGACTGGCGCATCGTTGACATCGGTAACGGTTAAGGAGACGGCCGCGACGTTAGAAACCTGGCCATCATCGTCTTCGACCGTATAGCTGAAGCTATCCGGACCAAAGTAGTTGGCGTTCGGGGTATAGGTCACCACACCGGTGGTCGCATTAACGCTGACCGTGCCGTTGGTGGGACCTGTGGTAATCAGGACCGTGGTCGGATCGATGGTGCCGTCGAGATCGGTATCATTGGCAACGACATCGACATCCACACTGCCGTCTTCAGCCACACTTGCACTGTCAACCACCGCAACGGGTGCATCGTTAACGTCTGTCACTGTTAAGGAGACAGCGGCGATGTTAGAAACCTGGCCATCATCGTCTTCGACCGTATAGCTGAAGCTGTCGGGTCCGAAGTAGTTGGCGTTCGGGGTATAGGTCACAACACCGGTAGTCGCATTGACACTGACCGTGCCATTAGAAGGACCTGTGGTAATAACCACGGTGGTTGGATCGATGGTGCCATCGAGATCGGTGTCATTAAGAAGAACATTCACGTCGACGCTGCCATCTTCAGCCACACTCGCGCTGTCAACCACTGCTACCGGCGCATCGTTGACGTCGGTGACTGTGCCACTAACGGTTGCAGTATCGGTTAAGTTGCCGTCACTGAGCGTGTAATCAAAGCTGACTGGACCGTTGTAGTTCGCATCCGGGGTAAAAGTGATGTTGTCACCGGCATCGATATTTACCGTACCGTTGGTCACGGCGATACTCTGTACACCACCGATTAAGGCAGTGCCATTTATCGCGGTGATACTGATCGCATCGCCATCCAGATCAGTATCGTTCGCCAACATCGTGGCATTCAAGCTGACTGTGGTGCCGTCTTCCGCAATATCCAGGGCACCCGCGTCATCCATGGCATCAGGGGCATTGTTGACCAGGTAGGTTTCAGTATCAGTGACAGGTGCTGCAACATTACCGGCGGCATCGGAAGCGACGAAAGATGCATCGATAGTGCTGTCGGGGTCATTTCGCAAATCGCTACCACTAACGTTAATGCTGAAACTACCATCCGCAAGCACGCCGCCAATAGAATTTATACCATTAACAGTCAGGGTGACGATATCGCCAGCCTGGAAATCGCCAGCTACAGTTCCGGTGATAGCAACAGGGCCTAGGGCTTCAGCGGCATCAATGCTGTCATCTGCTGTGATGTTCGCATCAAGGGTAATGGTAGCCGTAGCGGTGGTATCGACGGTATGCGTCGAGATGGTGGTAGCGCTGTAAGAATTACCATCGGTGTCTGTGCCAGACACGGTCGCATTAAAACTGGTATCGGCAACCAGGTCTGGCGCTGCCACCATTACATTAAATGAATTAGTGGCGGTAACGGTCCCAGTATAAGTAGTACTATTAACATAAAGGTTTACGGAATCGCCCATCGCGGCAGCACCGCCAACGCTGCCTGTGACGTTTATCATGCCGCCTGTTTCGGCCGCATTAATGATGTCGTCGGCGGTTATATTATCAACAGTGATGGCTGCAATGGGAGAAGTGGGAGTGACAGCGTCGTCTTCAGGGATTGCCAGAACGTCGTTATCTGCAATAACTGACTGATCATCTGAGCCAGCATTAACATCGAAAGGCGTACCCCGGGTTTCGACGATGCCTTCTGCACCGTCTCTGGAATAAACCGAGGCCTGATGCAGTGCGTCGCCGCTATCGGCAGCAGCACCGGCAGCGGTTGCCTCGAGTTCGGCGAGATCTACGCCTTCGACAATCAGGTTTTGCAGCTCGGCTAGTTGATCGGCACGATCGTCAGGGTAGGCGTTGAGGCCAGCAAAAACTGACTCATCCAGCAGCATTTCGGTGTTTTCACCGACCTGAAGTTTATGGCCGTCATAAAACTCGAGCACGATCTCGGTATTGAGACCGGTCGTGAGGATATCGCCCTCATGGATCTGATCACCAATACTGAGGACTCTGATTATACCGTCAACGCTGCGAACCTCTGCGTCACCGATTAATTCAACGACAAAACCTATATTTTTAGTAGCCATATTTCTGCAGAAACTTTGTACGAACAGTATATATAGGCTAGTTTTTACCGGCCCGTGTCATACTAAAGTCGTAGACTGACAGCACGAAATTTGTAGATTGAGAAGCAGGTCACACAGTTTGTGAGGCAAAGCAGTCGAAAGACTAAGCTTGCTTAAGGAATAGGACCAGGCCGATACGGTCCTTTAGTTGAAGTTTCTTGAAGATATTAGTTAAATGTCGTTTCACTGTGGGCTCGGAAATATCATATAAATCAGCTATTTGGCGGTTTGATTTACCTTTACCAACCGCAAACGCGATATCCTTTTCACGGGCGGTTAATATTTCCAGCTGCTCGTGATTTATAGATGGATTGGCGGCCTGTTGCGCAAGTCTGAATGTTTCGTCCAGCATCTGCGGTGGAAACCAGCTCTGGCCGTTTTCCAGTAACTGCAGCATCTGCTGATAATGCAATGTGGCCATATGACTATTGCAGTAGGCTTTGGCCCCGAGTCGCACACATTCGAGCATTTCGTGGATACTGGGACGGTCTGAGCAGACGCCCACCCGAAGCGGTTTTCCAGAAACATGTTTCAGTAACCATTCATGGCATTCGAGCTCCCTGCCTGATACATGAATCAGATATAGTTGTTCGGGGTCGTCCGATGGCACCTGCAAATCTCTGCGATATTCGAAGGCGATGTCTAATTGGCGCTGCAGAAAGTGATCAAATGAACGCGATGCTGAATAAACGATGAGTTTCATTACCGCTCTCTAAGCGCTTTATCAATTCCGCGATGAACCGGCTCTGTCAGGTACGATAGAATTGTCTTCTTAGCTGTAATAATGTCAGCTTCGGCCGTCATGCCGATTTTAATCGGCAAGTCGCCGGGTTTTGCACCAAGAAAATACTTACCTGGTTTGACCCTGACAAGGAAAAAGCTCTGGCCCTCTTCATCGGTAATCGTATCTGCACTGACAAAGGTAACTATTCCCTGGAGACTGCCGTGAACCGCGAAATCGTAGGCCGAAAATTTTAACCTGGCGAACTGCCCGACATTCACATAGGCAATATCAGCCGGTTTGATTTTTAATTCGACCAGGAGCGAGTCTTCTTGTGGAACAATTTCGAGTATATTGTTTCCCGGAGATATGACGCCGCCAATAGTATTGATGTAAAGACGTTGCACGATCCCGTTAACCGGGGAGCGCAATGTGGTGCGTTTGACTCTATCTTGCAGCGCGGTTTGTGTTTCCTTGATACGGCTAATCTCGGCCGTTACATCGTTCAGCTCTTTCTTCGCATTATTCTGAAAGTTCAGCTTTTCTTTCTGCTTGTTAAAACGAGCTTCCTCGATGGTCGATTCGATTCGCGGTACCGAATATTTGACCGCCTCTATCTCACCTTCAAATTCGGCTTCCCGCTGCTGTAATTGCAAAAATTCGACTTCGCTGATAATTCCACGGTCCTTCAACGGTTTTTTAATAACAATCTCTTTCTTGACCAGGTCCAGAGATCTTTGCAATTGGCGTCGCTTTGACTGTGCTTCGAGCAGGGAGCTCTTCTGCTGACTTATTTTTTCTTCGAGAACACTCAGTGTTTCCTTGAGTTGTTGCTGGTTTGAGTCGAACAAGCTCTTTTCTGACTTAATCAGGTGCGGTGCTTCTGCACTAACTTCGCTGTCTGGCTTGAAAGTCCGGCCAAATGCCTCGGCATCCAGGCGACTGGCCTTGGCCACCAGCTCAAGATAAAGCAGTCTGTTTTCCTCGAACGAGCTTGAAAATGCGACATCGCTGATTTTTATCAATGCTTGACCGGCCTCAACCACCTGGCCTTCTGCGACCAGGATTTCGGATATAATGCCGCCTTCAAGGCTCTGAATGTTTTGCACCTGGCTAGCCGGTGAAACTTTTCCTGAACCACGTATGACGACGTCAATTTTGGCCCAGTTCATCCAGACGATTGCAGCGATTACGAAAAGCGCAAAGATCATAACCACTGCTATCAGGTAACGAGGTGAACGATGCACAGCCGCTGCGGAAAGGCTGCGCATGTACACCATATCCTGTTTTCCATGTATACCCATCTGGGTTACATCTTCAAAGTTTGTGTCGTCGTTATCCATTCTGGGTACCTTTCAGGGCATTCAATACCTCTTCCTTGGGCCCGTCCATGACGATTCGTCCTTCGTCGATGACGATGAGCCGTTCTACCAGGTCAAGCATCGGTGCTTTGTGAGTCACCAGTAGCAGGGTCCTGTCGCGCGTGTAATCAAAAAGTCGTTTCTTAATAATCGATTCTGTTGTGTTATCGAAACTATTGGTAGGTTCATCGAGAATCAGAACAGGTTCATTCAGCATGACAGCCCGCCCCAGTGCAATTGCCTGCCTCTGGCCACCGGACAGAAATCCGCCATCCTCGCCTACCTGGGTATCAAACCCCTGGGGTAACTGGTTAACAAACAGATCCACACCGCAAATTTCTGCTGCCTTGAGCAGCTTTTCATCGTTAACGTGCAAATCTTTATAGGCTATATTTTCCCGAATAGTGCCACGCAACAGTTCGATATCCTGGGAAAGGTAACCGATATTTTTACGCAGGTCGGCAGGATCTATCTGGTTGATGTCAATATTATCGATTGCTATCGAGCCGCTTTCTGCCTGGTAGAGTCCCATGACCAGTTTTATCAGGCTGGTTTTACCTGAGCCCACCTTGCCGATGATACCGACATGCTCACCCGGGTTGATTTTGAAGGAAATACCGGTGAGAGATTTTTTTGGAGATTCGGGGTAGCTGAAATCGACTTCCCTGAAGTTAATGGCCCCTTCGAAGCCGGGGCGACGCACGTAAGATTTTCCTTCTGGCCTTTCGACAGACTTCTGCATCAATTCGTCGAGTGAGCGAAACGCCGTGCGGGTCTGCTCGAAGCTGGTAATCAATGCGGCAATCTGACCCAACGGGGCCACCGCCCGTGATGACAGCATAACTATTGCGATCAGGCCACCGAGGCTGAGTTCCAGGTCGCTGATACGGTAGATGCCGAACACGATCAAGCCAATGGTATTGAACTGTACCATCAGGTTGGTGACGACCGTTATCGAAGAAGACAGTATTCGCGCGCGCATCGACTTGTTGGCGATGACGCCTGAGGATTCTTCCCATACCCATTGCGCATAATTCGCGGCACCTAGCGCCTTTACAGTTTTTATCGAGCGTAGTGTTTCGATCAAATGGGCATTCTTATTCGCGGTCGCCTCGTAAGTGGCTTCCACGCTGGCCTTAAGAGGCCTGACGAGGATGAAGCTGTATAGCATTAGCACAGCTATGATTACCAGGGGTACGGCGATCATCGGGCCACCGATATAATAGATAACCAACAGGAAAATAATCGAAAAGGGCAGGTCAACCAATGTTGCAATAGTGGATGCGGTGAAAAAGTTGCGAATGCTTTCAAACTCACGTAACTGGCTGGCAAAAGAACCAATACTCGCGGGCCATTGATCCATTTTCAGGTTAAGTACCTGTGAAAAAATGATCGATGACATGATGATGTCGCTTTTCTTGCCCGCGACTTCGAGTAAATAGTTACGCACGAAACGCAACAGGGTGTCAAAAATGTAAACCGTGACAATTCCCGCTGCCAGTACCCACAGGGTTGCGATCGCATCGTTGGGTACTACCTTGTCGTAGACATTCATCGTGAACATCGGCGTTGCAAGGATGAACAGGTTGATCAGGATCGACGACAGCAGCACGCTGGCGAAAATATCCCTGGATTTGGCCAGGGTTCCCCAGAACCAGTGACTCGAGTCTTTGCTGAATCCCTTCGACTCGGTACGCTCCTGCTGCAATTCTTTTTTAAGTAAGAATGCATATCCGAGATACTCCTGGCTCAGCTGACCTAGCTCCATCCATTCTTCACCTTCACCGATCTCCGGGAATATGACTTTGGCGCGTTTGTTTTTGCGATCTATGCTTTCAAGAATGCAGGCGTTGCCGTTTTTAAGCACCAGGATACAGGGCAGCAATAGCCGCGAGAGCTTAGCTAGATCCCGATGAATTAGACGGCTCGCAAATCCAGCACGTGAGGCTACCCGTGAGAACAAGCCCTTAGGACTGTCAATGCTGAAAAGCTCAGGGCCATCAGCGCCGGGTTCAACCGGCAGGCCTGCGATCAGCGCTTCGACGCTGATCGGCCTGTTGTGTAACTTGGCGAAGATAACCAGGCATTCAAGCAGGGGGTCATACTGATGATGGGGATCGATCATTTATAGCTATTTATCTGGAGTTTGCGTTTTACCAACACAACCTGTGTTGGTTTGACAAGGCAGAGTCACCGCACCAGTGAACCTGCATTTGATTTGCGTATCGATGAGTCATAACTGTACTCGTCCCCACGGGGAAAATCACTCTAAATCGCTTCGGGTGAACCGAGAAAGTTGCCTTGCATAATCTCGATTCCAAGCGATTTAAGTTCATCAACCACGTCCTTTGAATCTACTGCGACAGCGATGATGCTGATATCGAGGGTATCCGTTATTGTTCGTAATGCCTGGTATCCTGCAGACATGTTATTTCGACTCATTTCATGTAGTGTTTTAGCATTGATTTTAACGTAGTCAAACTGGGCGCTTTGTAACAGTTGTAAAGACAGGCCGAGGTCGAGGTTATCGATGCCAAACTGATGACTATGCTTTCGCACCCGGTCCGAAACTTTAGCGCACATGATTGGATGCTGGCTGAGAACGTGATGGCTGGCTTCGATACAAAGCCGGGTACTGGACTGCTCGCAATCATGTAGCAGTTGATCAAACTCATCCTGGGCTTCTGCCAGTTCAAAAAAAGCAGCGCTCAGGTTGATTGCCAGCGGAATCTTTCGGTCAATGTCCTGATTCGAAATAACCATGCGAAACACTTCCTTGTCTATATCCAGCGACATGCCGAGACTTGAGGCCATTGGCATAAACGCCGATGCCGGCACAATCTGGTTGTTTTGGTTGTGGGCCCTGACGAATAACTCACGCTGGACGGGAATACGGTCATTGCTAATAGCCAGTTGACCGACGAGGAACAGCTGGTTTGACTGCAGAACCGACTCAAGCCAGCTGCGCCATTGCATCTTACCCTGCGGTAATTCGAGATTACTCGATTGCTGCCGTTCGATTGAAAACGGACCCCTGGTGTTGGCCAGTGACAGGCAGTAGTCGATACTAGAGAGGACGTTTCCGGTCTCACTGCCAACTTCCAGGTCGCAAATTCCAGCCAGTAGTTTTACTTCGGACAAATCGGATTCTTTTTGTATGAGTTCCTGGAAGTCGTCGAACAGATTACGAACGAAACCAGTGACTGCGGTTTCGTCAGCAGTGCTTAGAAAGGCAAACTCGTCTTCGTTGAAACGCGATACTCGCTCAGCTCCATGATCTGTCTGTGTCTGGCGCAGCAGGTCAGCTAGAATCCTGATTAAATTGTCTGACAATTCGTAACCTTGCTGATCACGCAGCTGTTCGAATTCCACGATCTTGATAATCGCCATACATCCATGTCGCCCCGATTCTTCTGACATCGATTGCTGCAGTTGGTCGAGAAGATACCGACGATTGCCCAGGTTGGTCAGTTTGTCTCGATAAAGGAGTTGCTGGTATTCGTTCAGTGTTTTTTCCTGATCGTCGAAGATTCCCTGCACCTTTGCAACCATGAGATTCATCGCTTCGACCACGCGTTTCAGCTCGACAGTAGCAGGCATCTTCTTTTGCTGAACAAATTTATTGCTGTGTATCGCATCGGCCTGTTCCTTGACCCGTTGCAATGGCTCGAGCACATATCTCAGCACCAGCCAAAGTACTATCATGGAAACCACAAATAAAATCGCAAACCAGCGCAGCGAAGATACCAGGGCCTGGTACATGCTGCTATAGGCAAAACCGGGATGAATCTCCAGGTTGAGTTGCCCAAGCTGCACCCATCCCTTCATGACCTGGATTGTGCCACGGGCCGGCTCAAGCGGTACTAAACCCAGGAACCAGTCTGGCACTCCTGCGATCCCGAGATCCTGGCTTTTTTGATGAATAATTTGACCATCACCTGCAACCAGTTCGATTCGCGTGTAGTAACCACTGTCAAATACAGCGTTAAACAGGACTTCAAGTGTGGCATTGTCATCGCCTTCGGGTAAATTACTGATTGCGATACCGAGTGTCGTCGCCATATCCTGAGCCGTCGTCTGCAGCTGCCCTTGCTGAAAGTTGCCCGTACGAGCGAAATCGTTGTACACGATCACAAGTAACAGGATTAAAAAGAACGCAGATACCAGCAAGGCTATTTGTTTGAATAGTGTCATTGTTTTTCCTTTTTAATATCGGCCAGTAGTTTTTGCCACTTACTATTCTTGATTTTATTGGTTGGCAGTGATTTACCAAGTCCGGCCGATGCATTGGTCAAGAAAAGTGATTTCGCGTTAAAACTGTATACGGGTAGCAAGTCCTTCCTCTGGTCAGCACTGACAATCATAGGATTATAATTATCCAGAATTTGAGGGATGCTGGTTGGGGTAGGAAAGTAACTCAGTACCATATGCGCCACGTTTTGTTTTAGTGCTTTTACGTAAGTTAGGTAAAGTCGTTCGTCTGGCACACCCAGTTTCCGCAAGGCAAAATACTTGGCGATGACGAAATCCTCGCAGTCGCCTTTTTGAGTGCCGAGGAATTCTCCCGGAGTGGCCCAGTAATCCTGCTTTCCCCACTGCAAGTGATCTTCCTGATATTCGAATTGGTTAAAAAAACGATTCACTTCGGTAAGCTGTTTTTGGATGCTCTGTCCCTCAAGCTCAGCTAGTAGTTTATTGATTGCCAGGCCCCTGCGATAAGCCTGGTCCGAATACTTTGTCTTTAACTGGTTTAGCATGTCTTTGCTTACCAGCGAACCCGCCATATGCTGGCCGGGAACTGCTGCTAAAATTGCGGTAACCATAAAGACACCTATCTTTCGCACCGCTAAGTCTCCAGGCGCTGCGCGCAGGCACTACCGCATGTTTTTTGACAATGGGGCGAGCGGTAAGATTTCTTGAAATACGGCGATCGGGTATACAGGGGAGGCTTCCAAAATCAAACTACTGCTTCCAAGTGTAGACCAATTGCTACAACTAGCAGCCAGCTTTACTCTGCCGACTCCTTTGTTATAAAAATGAACTCACCTCTGCGATTTATCGCCTGACCGGCTGCGGTCGCATTGTCGGCAATGGGTTTCTTTTCACCCACCCCTACTGCGGTAATATTTGCGCCGTCAATCCCATTATTGGTTAGTAAGTCTTTGAGTGCTTTGGCTCTTTTCGCAGATAAGATCCGGTTGTATTTGTCGGAGCCTATGTTGTCGGTATGGGTGTAAATCTCGATGATGACACCCTCGGCCTGTTTTATCTGTTCAATGATGGCTTTAACCTTAGATTTGGAGACTTCGGTCAGTTCGGCCTCATCATAAATGAAGTTGACCAACTGAACTTCCGCCAGGCTAATGACTTCGCTTTTGCTCACTCTAATCCGTACTGTCGCTGTAGCAGTGGCGGCTCCTCCTCTATTATCGGTAACGGTGTATTTGAAATAATCCTCACCGATAAATCCTTCGGGGGATCTATATAACAGATTACCGTTGGTATTAAATGCCAGGCGGCCAACATCAGGTTGACTCACATCTATTATTTCCAGGGGATCGGAATCCGCATCAGAATCGTTCGCAAGCAACTGTTCAGGCGTAATTACCAATACCTCATTGGTTTCGATCTCAAACTGATCGTCAGTTAAACTCGGAGCCGAATTTTGCCGTGGTGGCGCCGGCTCTACCCTGGTTAGCACGACCGGTTCATGGCATCCAAACGGATTTACCTCGATATCGATAAGCGAATTATCACAATGATCCAATGGGTCAGCTTCCCGGTCACGATCTTCATCATCAGGCAGCGGGAGCTTATCAACTTGATCGGTCGCAAGTCGGGCGACCACTAAATTTCCATCTTTCAATTCGAACTCGACATTAGCTGCTTCGAACAACCTGCCGATACCTTCAAAAACCCGGTAGCGTGCACCCAGTGAGTCGTATTTTGCTTCGGCATACTGGTTTTTAGCGCTATTGAATTCGTTTTCAGCGTCGAGCAGATCGATCAGGTCACGCTGACCGATAAAAAATTCTTCTTTGTATGACTCGACAGTTTGACCGGACTTGATTACATGAGCGTTGAGAAATTTTAGTTGTCGAACCAGTAGGTCATCTGCGGTCCAGGATAAGCGCAAGGTGTTGATAATCTGGCGTCGTACTCTAGCTGCGAACTCCTTTTGTTCGTAAACGGCACTGATTTTCTTTTGCTGCTCAGCATCATTTCTGCCGCCGCTATAAAAATTGTACGACAGGTTGAGTACCAAACTGGTTTCTTCGGTATTTCCATCCAGACCGTCAAGATCATCCCCGTATTCGGTAGCAAGTCGCAGGTCAAGATTTGGGTATCGGGTCCGCAGTGAGCGGCGGTGATCCGATTGGGCTGCCGCGATATTGCTTTGCGCAACCCTCATCGCCGGATGATCGGTCAACGCCTGGTCGATTAGTAAATCCAGTGCCTCTCGAGGCATTGCGGGCAGGTCCGGTTCGGATAATCCCATTGGATCGACATAACGTCCCAGAATTTGGTGTAATTGTGTGGCGGCGTCTTCGAGATTATTTTGCTGGGCTATCTGACTTGCCTGGGCCCTTGCCAGGCGCCCCTCGGTTTGCTGTAGCTGTGAAAGCCGGCCAACTCCGGACAGGTTTCGATCCCTGATTTGCGCCAGAATTTCTTCATGCGCAGCGACGTTCTCGATCGAAAGCTGATAAAGTTGTCGCTGCTTTATTACTTCGAGATATGCCTGTATTGCCCGCAATGCAATGTTATCGGCGGTATCGTAAATATCAAAAAGTGCTGCCTTGGTTCGGGCCTTGGTCTGCTCAATCTGGTAGGTAGTGTCATACCCGTTAAAAAGATTCTGGGTCACTGATAGTTCAAGGTTGGTGCTGTCATAGTCAATCGACTGGTTACCTGTCGAGGGTGACTCGGTGTCATAAAATCCAGCAGAAGCCCGGGCATCGATACTGGGTCGCCAGCCACTTTCCGCGATATCACGATCGCTTACAACTTGGCGGTATACGTGAATCTTTTCTTTGACTTCCGGGTGAGCACTAATCGAGTCGACAACCATATCCTGCATGTCGAGTGCTTTAACAGGCGCAACAAAGACAAGCGCCAGAATGAATCCTGTCAGCACTGTCTTCGATGAAAAGGCGTGGCCTGTCAATGTGATCATAAAGATACCGAATAAGGGATTTCGTAACTTATCTCAGCGAAAACCAAAATTGCGCAGTCGTCGAGCATAACTACGGTTGATTCGCTACGGAGAGATCTAGCTAACACTTTGGATAGTTTCGATCTCAGATGTAAGAATATTAATAAATAAAATTAAGTATATGAGTTAAGTTATTGATGATAATAAACTAGTTTGACCTGTATTCAATAAGAAAATAGGCTTCTAATGGACAGGATAGTCTGGTTTTGTGATCTATTTAATCTTTTTGAACCGTTCACAAGGCGCGGATTCAGAATTATCCGTAGAGAACGAAAGCCAATACCGCGGAAGCTGCTAATCCCAGGGCAATGATGATCCAGTCCGAAGAAGTGTAGGTTTTCTGCACTTTTGGGGTTTCACCACCTTGTAAGGCAGTAAAGTTTTTCAAGTCTGCCTCGTCAACACTACCCTTGCTTTCAAGCCGCTTCAGCAACTGGGCTCGAATCTCCACGTACTGTTCGCGAGTAATCAAGTCGTTCGCGTAGGTTTTGGCGAGCAGGCGCAAAGGAGAAACTAGCTGGCTCATTAATTCTGAAATTGTGCGTTTATCTGCTTGTTGAGGCTTTGCAGACGCGTGTCTTCGGGAAACAGTTTCAAACCTGTAATTATGTAGTTTGCCGCCTCATTGTACTTACGCCTGGCAATCAGCTTTTCTGATTCTGAAAGATAAAGATCGGATAGTGCCTTATCCTTCAGCAGATAATGTTTCGGATCTACGCGTTTAATCAGTGGAAGCACGGTGATTAAATCTTCTCCGTTCGGAGTTTTAACCAGTTTCTTGGCGTTGAAATAACGTTTGTATAGCGAGATCAGGCTATTCATCAATCGATCGCGCTGCTCTTTGACCTGGTCCTCGATGGTAGACAGAGCGACTGAATCTGGATAATGCTTTTTAGCCTGCGCCAACAGATTCTGGGCTTGCGGATAATCGTATAAACCTTCTTTTGGTCGAAATACCGAGCGAATACGATCCCGATAGAATGTAATAAATTCGCGGCGCAACCCGACTGAAATAATTTTTTGCTGTTCCGGATTTAACTGATCCAGCGACCAGATGGTTTCGATCATCAGGGCCTTGTCGCCATCCTTGATTAACTGGATCTTGTCGTAGAGTTGCTGCTCGGCCTGAAACGCGAGAAACGGTTTATACCCGATGCCGGCACCGATCACCCCCACAAACAGGGCTGCTAACAAGATAGTCTTGCCATGCGACTTCCGGGTGCGCATGCCCTCGGCAAATTTCTCAACGTTACCGATCCGATCTTCCCGCACTACCGTCAGCGCCTTCATCAAGGTTTTTTGCTGGCGACGGTTTAATCCCTTGATCGGTTTCGGTTTGATTCCAAGTTCTTTTATTTTGGGTGACGCCACCTTGTTGTAAGGGTGCTTGCCCCCGGCAAGTAACTGGTAGGCCACGCAGGCGAGTCCATATATATCGTCTCTGGGATCGGGGTTCATGCCGGCAAACATTTCCGGGGTTGCATAGGCGGGCGTGACCGCGCTGAGCTTGGCCGGATCAAACATCGTGTTTTCTCTTTCTTCGTCGGTTTGTGTACTTGCCCTGGCGATGCCGAAATCAAGCAGTTTTACTTGACCATCACTCAGTAAAAAGCAGTTACCCGGTTTGAAATCCGAGTGAATCAACATTTTTTCATGTGCATAAGCCAGTCCGCTGCACAACTCTTCAATAATATGCAGCGCGTGATCCAGCTTGAGCGGTTTCTTGTTAATCTCCTTGATCAATTGATTCAGGGGTTTCCCCTGCAGGTATTCCATTGTCATGAAAACCGTATTGCCGTCGCGGTCAAAATCGTAAACCGTTGCAATATTAGGGTGTGCCAGGCGTTGTGCTTTACTGGCCTCGCGCTGTAATGCGATAAACGACCCGGAATATTTCTTGAACGCATCGGTCAGAACCTTGATCGCGACGTAGGGGTCTTTATCCTGGGCCTCGACCTTGAGCAGGTCCTTGGCTTTAAACACCACGCCCATGCCGCCCTGCCCAAGTTTCTCCAGCAGTACAAACCGGTCTTTCAGAGTGACCCCCGGACCGAGATTTTCATAACGTGCGGACTTATGAGGATTCTCGACAATCTTTGGGCTCATCGGTGAATCGTCTTCGCCCATGCTAATCGAAGGTTCAGAGATTTCGATTTCCTGCCCGCTACTACTTGCCCTGACGATAACGGTCTTGTCATTGCCGTCATCTGTTTCGTCTCCGGGAGACAGGTCTGAAAGGTCAGTCAGGTGCATCGTCTTATCTTCAGCAAAGTAGGAAATATCTGTTTCCTGGCTGTTTTTCAACGTGGCATTTATATTAATTTTCGAGATTACGTGCGAGATCTGGGTAAAACCGTTTGAGTCGATCTTATCGCTGGTATACAGGGACTGGAGATAACTCTGCGCATCGGTGTGGCCGTTTGGCAGGGCGTCGAAAATGCTGGCCAGACCTTCTTCCAGGTCGGCCATATCGAGGGCTCCCGCGATATAGTCGTTTATCAGCGATTCGCAGACTTCGGACATCAGTTTACCTTTTGCCGCATTTTCAGTGTGATAATCGAGGTGTTGTCGGTACCACCGGCATCCAGCGAAGCGGCCAGCAGCGCTTGCGAGAGCTCGGTCATATCTTCCAAATTAGACTCAATTATGGTGGTTATTTTAGTTTCTTCCAGATCTTTATAGAGTCCATCGGAACAAATAATATAAATATCATCGTTCTGCAATTCGAAGTAATCGAAATCCAGGCAAAGCTTATCGTCGATTCCAACTGCTTTTAGCACCACGTTCGCAGCTGGATGTTCTTCGGCATCACGAGCCTCGATTTTTCCCATTCTGACCAGTTCCTCAACATAGCTATGGTCTTCAGTCAGGCGTTCCAGTTTTGCATCCCTGAAGCGATACAGGCGACTGTCTCCTGCCCAAAAGGTGAACAGTAGATTGTGCCAGATATAGGCACATACAATCGTGCTGCCGATGGTTGCGTTGCGTCCGAGTTTATACGATTTTTTTCGAATAACAGAATTCGAGTTTAGTATATTTTCCTCGAGCAATAAAATACTGTCATCCAGACAGGTATGCTGTTTGAACAGGCTTAAATTGTTGGTGATAGTCTGGCTCGCGAAATCACCCGCATGGTGGCCTCCCATACCGTCCGCGACGATCCAGACATTCTCGTCCGCATGCACCAATATAGAGTCTTCATTTTTATTTCGAACATGCCCCGTGTCGGTCACGCCGTCGCTAGAAATTTGGAAACTGATTGGGGATTGCTGATCGTTATGTGCTATGTAGCGTGACAACGCAACTCCTGCTAATTCGGGGATTATTGGGCATTAATAATTATAATAGTAAATTAATAGCAAAATGGTATGTATAACTTGAACAAGAATGCATCACTTGATGAGTATCAAATCTGGGCGCCAGGAATTAATTATCCTATAAAGAGTATCAGTGTATAACTTTTAAAGGGGAAATAGGTATGAAAAAAGTAATAGGGCTGGGTTTTGGACTCCTGTTTTTTGTATCAAATGCATTTGCGCTCGACTTCGGCATTGCCGCCAAAGCGGGGATCAACGGGGTTGGTCTCGACCTTAGTGTCGGCCTGACCAAAACCCTAAACTTGCGCCTCAGTGGAGCTGCGATCGATATCGACGACGAGGACGAATCCGTCACCGTTGGTGATGACGGTGGCGAGGGTGATATTGATGCCGAGCTGGATTTCGATTACGGTGCCAACGCGGTGTTAGTCGACTGGCATGCATTCAATAGCAATTTTCGTTTCACTGTCGGCATGATGAAGAACAATGGTTCGGCAGATATTAGCGGTTTTCTGGTGGACGATATCGTTGTCGATGGCCAACTACTACTTACAACCGATCTCGGTGAAATCGGTGGTGATTTAGACCTGGGAGACTCATACCAGCCCTATGTTGGCATTGGTTGGGGCCGCGGCGCCGGCGGTGCGGGTGGATTTTCGTTCTCAGCAGATCTTGGCGTGGCAATGCTGGACCCCGATGTTGATCTCGAAGCTGCTTCGACTAGTCCTAATTACACTCAAGCGGAGCTCGATGATCTCCTGGTAAGCCTTGAAAAAGATGCAGAGGATGATCTCGACGATCTCGAATTTTGGCCGGTATTCGCGGTTGGCGTGAATTATGCGTTCTGATCGAGACTAAATTTGGTATTATACAAAGCAGTCGGTATCCGACTGCTTTTTTTTGGATGGATTAATGGCAAGAGTAGTGAATTGTGTTGTTCTGGGTCGCGAAGCGCCCGGATTGGAAAGGGTGCCATATCCAGGCGAACTCGGCCAGCGCATTTATGAAAATGTCTCTGCCGAGGGCTGGAAGCAATGGATAGAGCGGCAAACCATGATCATTAACGAAAACGGCCTCTCGACGATAGATCCGGCCAGCCTTGCGATCCTCGAACAGCACCTGCTCGGATTTATTTTCAAAGAGGGCGACCTCGGTCAGCAACCGGAGGGTTTTCGCGCACCCGGCGCGAAGAAGTAATTCAGACCGCCAGGTTTTCCAGTTCCCATTTGGGTTGTGTCACGAAGCGTAACCTGGAGTGAGCCACTTTCAGAGCTTGATAAGTCTGATCGAAATCGGGCGCCTGGGCGAAGATGAAACCCAGGTAGCTTGCACCCTCGGGTAATGGGATCAATTCATAGCCCGGATTAATGTGAATTTCGATATCTCGAACATATTCCGTTTGCTGGGCCTCGGTTAATCCTTCGATCCGCTTTAGAATTCCCGAGTCGGTAATCGGGATCATCAACACGCCGGCGGATTCTCCTTCCCCATCGGTCTGTGGGGCAATACCACACATGCCCTGAATGATAAGTTCTTCAAGTTTTTGCTGTAATGAAAATTCGATCAGCTGGCCACATTGTCCTCCGATGGTGCGCGCTGCCAGTTCCAGTAGAATGGGGCCCGAAGATGTTAACCGGGCCTCGGCATGCACCGGGCCGTGTTCAAGTCCGTAGGCCGCGCAGCAACGTGTTATTTCGTCGATT
>JAOTXY010000065.1 GCA_029862125.1 Gammaproteobacteria bacterium
TCGGATTTTTTTCCTGTTTTATTTTATCCATGTTCCGAATTTAGATTTACACAACAATAACAAGTGACTCCTGCTACCGCATCGCCTAAACAAGGTAAATCTATGGGATTACTATGCTATTGGTGGGAACTACTTTACCTAGTGCATAAAAAACCCGCCATCCTTAGCGGGCCTACTGCAATAATTCTCGATGCAGTATCAATTCAGGCTACCCAGTATCTTTGTATCAAGTAGTGACAGGATTCACAGACAATAAAAACACTCGATGGCGAGGCTTCATTAAAGCTCAATATCTAATTGAAGCCAGAAATAAAGCGATAGGGTTATTGTCGATTCTTGGGGTTCCGTCAAGAAGGCTCAGAATCTTCAAACGGTACTTCGGTTGTCTTCGGCTGGCTATTTGAGCAATCACGAATGCTCTTGAAATCAAAAGAGGTGCGACTTTCATCATCTTCGATGTATATAAATTCGGGAAAAATTTCACCTTCGGTGTCAAGCCCATCCTGGCTCCGTGACTCTGGTTCAAGTATGAGGTCTACAGCTTCCGATCCGGGATGAATGCTATCTTCGATACCTTTAATATCGAGACCAGTGTCATCTTCATGGTCACCACTATTTTGGTTCGATTTTTCCATAATAATCCTCCCCCGAAATTGCGACAGAATCAATTCTAATTTTATTCCCCTAATCCTGTATTAAAAGCAGCTATGGACTAACGCTGTATCGCATCGGATGATTTGTGGGCACTACTATGACGACCAAATACTACTCGCATGATAGCCACAAAAAATATTGCGATCAGAATCACTAGAATGGCTTTAATTTTATCCATATCGCGATCTTTAATTACCTAAGAAACAGTAACAGGCGCCGCTTTCTATCGCATCACTCAAATGGATTAAATCCATGAAGCTCACATTGTATTTGTGTGGGCGACTTCACATTGCAGTCAAAAAAAACCCCGCTCAGTGGCGGGGCTTCATATTAAATCTGTTTAAAGGTTACCTTCGTCCATTCTGACGCCACAGCCCAAGAACACTTAATCCAATCAACATCATCCAACTCATTGAAGCTGCGCTACTGCTGGTCGTACTTTTCTCGCTGCTCTTGCATCCAACCGTGTTCACCGTGTCGGTTCCTGTTATGAGGGTTTCATCTGTACGTCGTCAAACCAACTTCGACTAATAGCGTCCTGATTTAAGAGACAGTTCAGCTCATCAGGTTCAAATTATTCTGGTTATCGTAATGCATCTTTCGACGCATGGCCAAGGTGCTTAATTTGATTGCTGCTCTCTGATCCAGGATTTCCTGGCCCCGGCCGTAATACACATCGGCGGGGGTCAGGTTATCCAGCGATTCATGATAACGCTCATGGTTGTAGTAACTGATGAACCGCTGAAGATGTTCCTGCAATTCACCAGGTAGATAATAGTTGTTTAGCAGGATTTGGTTTTTAATCGATCGATGCCAACGTTCGATCTTACCCTGGGTCTGCGGGTGATAAGGTCGGCCCCGGGTATGCGCCATGCCTTTATCTTCCAGGTAGTCCGATAATTCGCCCGAGATATAGCAGGGTCCGTTATCACTCAGCAATCGCGGCCTGTGCCTGACCTTGACCTGGTCTAGCCCGGTAAAGGTCAACGCGTCATCGAGTGTGTCAGCGACATCACTGGCGCCCATGCCGGCACACAATCGCCAGGCGATGATAAATCGCGAGTAATCATCCAGTACCGTCGATAGGTAATACCAGCCCCACCCAATGATCTTGAAATAGGTAAAGTCGGTCTGCCACAGTTCATTCACATGCTTGCTCGGATGCTGGAATGTATCTCCAGCTTGCATCAGGATATACGCCGGGCTGGTAATCAGGTCCTGCGCCTTTAATAGCCGGTAAACCGTGGATTCGAAGACAAAGTAAGCCTGTTGATCGGTATAGCGCACGGCCAGTTCACGCGGTGAAAGCTCTGGCTTGTCCAGGGCCAGTTCAATGATGGCATCCCGGTGATCCTGCGGGATCTGGTTCCAGGCTACGGTCGGTGTTGGTTTCCGGTCTTCCAGTCCATCGATGCCGTTATCCTGAAAGCGATGCAACCAGTTGTAAAAAGTGGATCGATGAATATCCAACCGCCGAAGCGTCTGCCGGACCGATAGACTGGACGACTCGACCAGGCGGATAATCTCGTGTTTCTCCGAGGCCGAATATCTCATATATCGTCCTCCCCATCCCCGGTCACGCTTTTTTTGAGCAGGCGATTTTCCATTAACAGTTCCGCCACGGTTTCCTTCAGGGCCGTGGCTTCGGTGCGCAGCTGCTTTACTTCATCGGATGTGGCCTCCCTCGCAGTATCACCGGACAAACGCTTCTTGCCAGCTTCCAGAAATTCCTTCGACCAACGGTAATACACGTTGCTGTTGATGCCCTCACGGCGGCACAATTCAGCAATACTGTCTTCTCCTCGAAGTCCTTCCAGTACAATACGGATTTTCTCTTCGGCGGAATAATGGCGCCGGGTAGCTCGGCGGATATCCCGTACGGTTTTCTCAGCGCTTCGTTTCTTAGTCATCATCGTTTCCTCTTCAGGTTAACGATGAGCTAAAACCGTCTCTTAGGCAATCAGGCTATTTGGTCCACATGGGGCTGACGGGGTACAATTGCCCTATTTAACTCAAACGAGTGATGCGGAATTTTGCTTAATATTGTTACATCTCTTTCAGGGGAGGGATATGAACGATAAAAGTAACGAGATAATCAAACAGCTAAACCGCCTTGTGAATGATCGCAACCTGGCTCTATATACGCGTAATAAACTGCGAGATGCTGTTAATCATGTCAGGGAGTTGCAACTCAAACTTTCGGAATTAATGCTCGAGGCGGATTTAGTAACGCATGAGCCTGTGGATCGTCTTGAAACGCTTACGTCCAAACAACGAGATCTCATAAAAAAGTTGGAGCATGAGAACGGGCATTTAAGATTGCAAACTCGGGCTTTAAGTAAACGAATCCAGGGTTTGAAAGAAACCGATGGTGTGATTGATAAAGAGCTTGCCTAGATATCAATTGGCTTTGATCTAGTCCCGGAAAATGATCTGAATTAATACATCGCCATTCTATTTCTAGCCTTTACCTGGTCAGCTTTTACACTTCCTAACCAATAACGGACACCAGTAATAAAAGCCCTCATAGTGGCCGTGGCAGCAACAAGAATGGCGTGCCGAAAGTCTTCATGTAGTGGCAAAAAGTAATCCGCTAGCCGGGTAATTCTGTTCTACTGCGCTATTGATATACTGGTATTGACTTGAGCTAAACTTGTCCGGATCGGAAGGGGATCGATTAGTTCTCGTCACTAGCTCTCGCGGGCCGGAAAAAGGCTGAAACTGATAAGAGTGACCAACAATTTGTATTCAGGTTTTACTGAATTCCAAAAATATTTGCACGAGTTTCGCGCGAGTCTCGTGGTCTGTCTGTTCCTGGTGATAACGGAACATTCAAGGGCAGAGGATTGTAGTCCTCATGGCAGGAGTCTAGAGGGATTGCCCATTCTCGAGGTCACGATCGACAACAATGACATCTTCGATCTTGAGCAGGAGAATCAGAAATTATGGATTCACAAATGGGCAAATAAACTCCATATTAATACGCGGAAGAAAACGATCGAGGAACAACTGCTGTTCGACATCCGCGATGGCTATAACAAGCGCCTGATCAGGGAGACCGAACGCTTGTTACGTAGTCGGAGTTATATCCACGAAGTAGAAATAACTGTGGAGGAAGTTTGCGGGAAAGGTGTCAATCTGGCGGTTGTAACAACCGATAACTGGACATTAACGCCGAGTATCACAGCTAGTCGCTCTGGCGGGGAAACACGTACTGCTCTGGAAATTGAAGAATCCAACCTGCTGGGGTTGGGAACCGAAATTAAAATTCTGTCGGAGTCCGATGAGGAGAGGGACTCAAACGTTTTCATCTACCGGGACAACAACTGGCTCGGGAATCTCGAGACCTTGAAACTGGAGCTCGCAGACAACAGCGATGGCCACTTCCACCAGGTTGACATAGCCCGTCCATTTATAAAACAGGATTCAAAATACGCATGGTCGATACGGCCCTCTTCGATTGAAAGAGAGAACCCTGTCTACGAAAAAGGTGACGAAATTGCAAAAGTGGGGGAGCTGAACGATTCGCTGCTTTTGACTTATGGATGGTCTGACGGCCTGGTCGATAACTCGGTTTCAAGATATCGCCTGGGATGGTTTGCCAACAAGCTGAGATATAACACGGTTGATGATCCGAATGTTGAACTACCGGAAGACGTAGACAAGAGTTATCCCTTTATCGAGTATGAACATTTGAATGTTAAATATGTAGAGAGGATTAACTTCAGGGTGATGGGTATAACCGAGGATATCAGGCTGGGTAGCAGCTTGAGAACCAGAATCGGCTGGAAGGACGAGGCCTACGAGTCGACCCAGGAAGGCCATGTGCTGGAATTCGATTATAATTTTGGCAGCTTTATTTCAGCGCATACCCTGGGGCTTTTTGATCTGAGCCTGAGCCACGAATCTAACAAAACGATCGACGCCATCGGCCGAATTGTCATGCAAGGACAGCTATACAATTTTCGGGGTGTAAATCACAGCTACGTGTTCAGTAGCAAGCTGGAAGCGGCGCAAAATCCAGAATTATTTGAACGGATTGAGGTGGGTGGTGATTCCGGTTTGAAGGGATATCCGGTTCGGTTTCAAAATGGGGACCGGGCATTCACGCTTTCCGCGGAACGACGCAAGTACTTCAACGTGTATCTCTGGCAACTTTTCAAATTCGGCTTTGCAATGTTTGCGGAGGCTGGCTCGGCCTGGGAGAATGGCAACAATCCGGTCTGGCTTAGCGATGTTGGAACCGGTTTGCGCCTGGTGTCAACCCGTCAATCCAGTTCCAAGGTTTTGCATTTCGATATTGCCTTCCCGCTTAGTGAAAAAGACGAGATCGATGATTACCAGTTATATGTCAAGGCAAGAACCGAATTCTAGTAGTAACTCTATCTGCCCCTGAATGATGGTGGTAGATGGGCCTATTGTCAGGCAGCTGCAATATGAATTTGACCAGGCATGGGCGAAGTCTGGCTGGATGGGAGATTTTGCCTGGTTGAAAACAGCCATTAAAGGCTATGAAATTGATAAATCGGGCGAGGGTTACCCTATCCGGATTTTGCAGCTTCTATCGAGTTAAAGAAACCCTTGCCGATTGTCATCCGCCACCACTTCGCAGAATTGATCGCCGACGAATTTCTCTGAGTGTGTTTGTTAGGTGATATTATATTCTGGCCTTAATCGCAAAGGAGATCGCAGCCATGTCTCAGACCAGGCCGCTAGTGGACACCCTCAAGCAAGAGCTGCGTAAACAACGCGTTACCTACAAGCAGGTTTCTGAAGTGCTCGACCTTTCCGAAACCAGCGTTAAGCGCCTGTTTTCAGAAGCAGCATTTTCACTGAAACGCCTGGAAAAGATATGTGAATTGCTACACCTTGATATTAGTGATCTGGTGCACCTGATGGAGAAAAATATTGAGCTAACAACCCAGCTGACACTGGCGCAGGAAAAAGACCTGGTTTCTGATACAAAACTATTACTAATGGCACTATTATTAATGAACAAACTGCGCTTCAGCGAAGTGCTTGAAACCTACGAGATTTCAGAAACCGAGGGCATTCAACTACTGGCACGACTGGACCGTATGAAAATGATCGAACTGCAACCGGGTAATCGCGTGAAGTTAATGATTTCGCAAAATTTTAAATGGATTCCCAATGGTCCAATTCAGCGCTTTTTTGAAGACAAGGTCCAGTTGGAGTTCCTGAATTCCTCTTTTAACGAGCCTGGCGAGTTTCGAGTTTTCGTATCCGGTATGATTTCAAGAAACGCAAATGTCGAGATTATCAAGAAAATCCAGCATCTTGCCGAGGAAATGAATGATATGAACCTGGCATCTGAATCACTCCCCCTGGAGCAACGCTTCGGTACCAGTTTGATGCTGGCGATTCGACCCTGGGAAATTAATGTGTTCCAGGAACTGCGTCGATCCCGGGACAGGCGTGTTTTTCGATAATGAAATTGTCTGCATTCCCAGGAATCGATTTATTGGTCTAGCTATGATCAAGGTACTGACTTATAACATTCACAAGGGTTTCGATCGCTACAATCGCGATTTTGTATTGCACAAGATCAAGGATCACCTGAAAAATGCAGAGGTTGATGTCGTGCTGCTACAAGAGATACAGGGACGCCACCTGCATCACGAAAGCCGGATTTCCGCATGGCCGGATGTTAGCCAGTTTGAATACCTGGCCGATAACATCTGGCCTCATTTTGCTTATGGTAAAAATGCGATTTATCGAAAGGGTCATCACGGCAACGCAATTTTAAGCAAGTACGAGATTGCTGACTGGAGTAATCTAAACCTGTCTCGTTTCAAGCGCGCCAGTCGCAGCCTGTTGCATGGCATGATCGAACTGCCAAACAATACCAGGCCATTACACTTGTTGTGTGTGCACCTGGATCTGATTGGTTTCGAGCGTAAACGCCAGATCCGTGCTCTAAAGCACTATGTTGACTCTAATATCGACGCCTCCGACCCCATTATTCTTGGTGGCGATTTCAACGACTGGCATGGCGGCCTGGGTGGTTCGGTGGAGTCGCAGTTAGGGCTGCAGGAAGCGTTTCGACAAATAAATGGTAAGTACGCCAAAACTTTTCCATCGCACTGGCCCATGTTTCGCATGGATAGAATCTATTATCGCGGGATTAAATTGCTCGACTCGTACTGTATGGAGCGACAACCCTGGAGCGAACTATCTGATCATTTGCCCCTGTATGCACGTTTCGCGCTTTGATAGAGCCAAACTCGCATCCGGCTAGCCAGCTATTTTTCACACCCGAAGAATATTTCAGCAATCTGACCGAAGGTATCGATCAGGCACAGGACGAAATAATTCTCGAAACCTACATCTTCAAACTTGACGCCATCGGCAATCAAATCTTGTCAGCGCTGGTTGATGCAGTTGAACGCGGTGTTAGGTTGAGGTTGTTGATAGACGGGGTGGGTTCTTATTTCGATTCGAATCTGATCGCTGATCAACTCAAATCACAAAACAGCGAGGTTCGGGTTTTTCATCCGCTGCCCTGGGATTTTCCGGTTTACCGGCGAGCACTGAAAGCAGGGCGATGGTACTCCCAGTTTTTCTACTTGTTCGCTTCAATCAATCGTCGCAATCATCGCAAACTCTGTGTTATCGATCAGAAAGTTGCCTGGTTGGGTAGCTATAATATTACTGCCGATCATTCGAATCTTTCATCCCGATCCGAAAACGACTACTGGCACGATACCGGGTTACGGGTAAGCGGGTCGGTCGTGCAAATGCTGGCAATGAACTTTACTCATGTCTGGCAACGCAAGCAGGGCAGTATCGGCCAGCGTTCCCGCCATTTTATGGCACGTGCTGAAATTAAACGAAGGAGTCAACCGAAGTTACATTTGATAAACGAACTGGAGAAATGCGGACAGCGAATCTGGATTACCAATGCCTATTTCAATCCAACAAACCAGGTTTTAAAGCTTTTAAAACGTAAGGCAAGGGCAGGTATCTCAGTTCAGTTGATAGTCCCCAAGCGCTCGGACGTTGTTTTCTTTCCGCTGTTATCGCGTAGTTTTTATACCGACCTGCTGGAAAGCAATATTCGTGTTTTCGAGTACGGCACCCGGGTTTTGCATTCTAAGACTATACTTATAGACAAGCAGGTGTTAGTTGGCAGTACTAATCTGAATTATCGTAGCCTGTTTCATGACCTGGAACTTGACCTGCTGCTGGATGACGCCCAAATGGTCGAGCAAATGCAGGAAAGATTTTGTCGTGATATTTCGGATAGTGTTGAAATTACCCTTCACCATTGGCAACAACATCCATGGTTGCTCAGGTTCCTGGGCTGGTTGTCCAGATTTTTGCGCTATTGGATGTAGCTCGAAGCGGGCACTCATCAACTTCCGATATCGCATGAAATGGCTGGAGCTATCTTGCTAACTATCAAATAATTGCAGAATAAGTTACCTTAACTATACTTAGTAACCTATTGAATTTATTAGTTTAAGTTTAAAATAACTATCAGCGGCATTTAACTTTTAATAATGAATGACTTAATAACCTTAACCAGATATGAGCACGACTGAAAGCGGGTTTACCTGGCGTTCACAATCAGCGTTTGTCGTTGTGGCTGCCGGTGCGACATTAAGCCTGAACGATTTCCTGACTTTTCCTGTCCTCGCGGGTCAAAATGGGGGTGGCGCTTTCTTGTTGCTGTACATTTTTTTTCTATTTGTACTCGGTCTGCCACTAATGATGAATGAATTGATGCTGGGTCGGCTAACCAGGACGGATCCAGCAGCAAGTCTAAGAACACTTTCCGATCAGTACAAGGCTTCGGTTTACTGGAAACTTGCGGGCCTTAGCGCGATGCTTGCCGCCTTTCTGATCATTGCGACCTTCAGTGTGATTGCGGGCTGGTCGCTTGCCTACTCGTTTAAATCGCTGGTCGGCGTATTCGATGGCGCCACGCTTGAGACTGCAAAAACCCAGTTTGATAGCTTCACAATCGACAGTGAACGCATGACCTTGTGGCATACCTTGTTCGTAGTCGTGTTAATTTCGATTTGCGGACAGCCTTTGAAAGTCGGCCTGGAGCGGGTAACGCTGATATTGGTTCCACTGATGATTTTACTGCTAATCACTGGACTCGTACTCGGGTTTACCTCCTCGGGAATGCGGTTAAGCATACAAAGTACCTTATATGCCGACTTTTCTGCGATGGATTCGCAAACACCGATCATCGCCTTGCAACGTGCTTTCTACACGCTCACCCTCGGAATAGGAGCGATGATGGCCTATGGTCGATACCTGCCTGCCGGGGTTTCCATTGGATATTCGGCGGGCCTGGTAATTACGGTCGAGTTACTTTTTTCTATTTTCACTGGCCTTTCCATTAATGCACTGATGTTTTCTGCGGGCCAGGAGCCCGGCATTGACAGTCAGTTCGCATTTCGGGTTATGCCTGTAATCATGAATCAGTTTGCTTATGGCGGCTTGTTCAGTACCCTGTTTTTCCTGTTATTAACCATTGCGGCTCTGACAACATCGGTCGCGTTACTCGAGGCCCCAATCACCTACCTGCAACGCAAGTTTTCGATATCGCGTTTAAAGGCCGCAGTAATGCTGGGTGTTGGAATCTGGATGTTTGGCCTGGGTGTTATACTGTCGCATACTGTCTGGAACGGGGATGGATTTACGGTGGCGTTATTTTTTGGAGACGAAGCCGTTCGCCTGGTTAATAACGCCGGATTCCATGACGTACTGGTGTTTATTTCAAGCCACCTGATCCAGCCGTTTGTCGCCTTATTTATATGCCTGTTTGTCGCCTGGAAAATCCCGCGAGAGGTCAGTCACAAGGAATTCGCGTTACCCCGGCATTACAGTTACGAGATCTGGAACTACCTGGTCCGCTACATAATTCCAGTGCTATTGCTGGTAGTAATACTGGCTGCTTTCGGGATCATTTGAAGTGCCAGAAATACGGCGTAGTGCCTTGATGCCTTATCCGGTTCAATTCATGTATGACATTGTCAATGATGTCGAGTCCTATCCCGAGTTTTTACCCTGGTGCGGCGATGTTAAGATTAATCAGCTGGATAATTCCTCGATGGAGGCATCCATCTTGATGCGTGGCGCCGGATTAAATCACTGGTTCAAAACCCGTAACACAATGGTACCTGGTCAATCGATTGAAATGGAACTGGTCGAAGGCCCGTTTAGCAAACTCGAGGGACTGTGGAGATTCACTGCGATCGATTCCGATGGCTGTAAAATCGAGCTCATGCTGCAGTTCGAAATGAAACAGGGTCTTGCATCTACCTTGATTGCGCCTGCTTTTTCACGTATCGCGAATACGATGGTTGATTCGTTTTGTGAACGCGCAAGGGATCGATATGAGCGCTAAGACCACGATTGAAGTGGCTTACGCGACTCCTGATAAACAGGTTATTCTTGAATGTGAAATCGAGTTTGGCACCACTATCCGCGATGCCGTGAGGCAATCCGGAATCAAACAGCACTTTCCCGAAATTGACCTCGAGGATTGTAAACTGGGGATTTTCAGTAAGCCTGTCGCTGCCGACTACCAATTAAGCGATGGTGATCGTATCGAGATATACAGACCGTTGATAGCAGATCCCAAGGAAGTACGAAGACAAAGGGCTGCGCAGGGTTTGAAGATGAAAAAAGGCGGCGGTGCGATCAACCAGGATTAAGTGTACCCTCGATTTCCGATAGCAAATCATTGGTGAAGGTCAAAGTCATCCGTTTTTTCTCAATTTCACCGTCATTGCCCGTTTTCAAATAATAAACATAGTTCCACTGATCAGGGTGATACAGGTCGACGATGGCAGGCGTGCCAAGCAAAAACTCGACCTGGCTGCGTGACATGCCGATTTCCAGCTGCTGCAGCAGGGCGGCATCGATCCTGTTTCCCTGCGGGACATCCATTCGATACACGCAACCGGAGAATGTTACAATGACACATCCCGCGATCAGGGTTTTTTGAAATAGTCGTAAAATCATACTGCACATTGCCGCGAAGGAAGGCGCGATAATACTGCTCCAACCCGGATGCTGCAAATACTGTGAGAGTTTTCTATGGAAACAGCCGATATTAAAAACGCAGGTTTAAAAGTAACCTTGCCGCGTATGAAAATCCTTGAGCTGCTGGAAAGTTCGGCCGACCGTCATTTAAAGGCTGAGGATATCTATAAAATGCTGCTGGACTCGGGCGAGGAAATCGCGCTGGCCACGGTATATCGAGTCTTGACCCAGTTCGAAACCGCCGGGCTGGTAACCCGTCATCATTTTGATGGTGGACACGCGGTTTTTGAAATCAATGACGGCGAACACCACGATCACCTGGTTGATATTTCAAGCGGCAGGGTAGTTGAGTTTTATGACGAAATTATCGAGCAGCGACAAAAAGAAATTGCCGACAGTTACGGTTTTACGATAACCGAACACACGATGGTGCTGTACGGGCATTTCGAGGAAAAAAAGTAGATTAACTAATCGCCAGGCCAGGTAGCTGGCCACATTTTATCCTTCGAGCCGTCTCATTCCTGGGTCGCCAGCATTTCACTCGCATGGGCTCGGGTTTGCGCGGTAATGGTAACGCCACCGAGCATTCGCGCGACCTCCTCGAGCCGATCTGCATTACTTAGCGGGACCACTTCAGTCGATGTTTCGCTACGCTCGTTGGTCTTGGTTACCCGATAATGATGGTGTGCCTGGGAGGCAACCTGGGGTAAATGGGTGACGCAGAATACCTGCCTGTCTCGTCCCAGCAAACGCAATTTCTTGCCGACAATTTCGGCGACACCACCGCCAACACCACTGTCGACCTCGTCGAAAATCAGGGTCGGTATACTGGACGATTCGCTCATGATTACCTGTATTGCGAGGCTAATGCGTGAAAGTTCACCCCCGGAGGCAACCTTCGAAAGCGGTTTTGGAGCCTGGCCCGGGTTGGTACTGACGAGATATCGAATACTATCAGTGCCATGCTTTGCAGGTTCCTGTTGGGGCTCGACACCAATAAGGAATTGACCTTCCTCCATCCCCAACTGCTGCATTACCTGGGTCACTTGCTCGGACAGTGTCGCCGCAGTTTTCTGTCGCTTCAGCGATAGCTCCCCGGCACTGAACAGGTAGTCGTCACGGGCTTTATCCAGATCGACCTGAATCGTCTCAATATCGAAACTATCGCCTTGCAACATTTCCAGTTCCCGGTTCAGTTCCTCGCCAAGTGCGGGTAGTGCAGCGACTTCGATACGATGCTTGCGCGCCAGATTCTGGATGCCCGCGATGCGCTCGTTAATCGCTTCCAGGCGGGCACCATCGAGCTCGATTCCATCGCGATAATTGCGTAGTTCCGAGGTGGCCTCCTGGACCTGGATCAAGGCGGCATTAACGAGTTCATGGCTGCTGACCAAAGCCTTGTCACTTTCCAGCAGCAGGCCCAACTTCTGTTCGCACAGGCTAAGCACGGACTGAATGCTTTGATCGTCATTTTCGTAAAGCTGCGCAAGTACCTGGCCGGTCTGCTCAAGCAGGGCGTCCGCGTTCGAGAGGCGTCGATATTCATCCTGTAAAACCTCGAATTCGCCTTCCGCCAGGGCGATTTGATTCAACTCGTCACAGTATAATCCGAGTAAGTCGACACGCTGTTCCCGCTCCCTGGAACCGGATTGTGCTTGTCCTAAGCGTTGCTCCAGGGCTAGAAAGTGATCAAATTTCTGTTCTACCTCATCCAGCAGGGAGTGCTCGCCCAGAAAGGCATCGAGTAGTTGGCGTTGCACCAGCGGTACCTGCAGGGATTGATGTTCATGCTGGCCGTGGATATCGATCAACATGTCACACAAGGTCCGTAATTGCGCCAGGGTGGCGTTAAAGCCGTTGATAAATGCCTTGCTGCGACCGTTGGCGTGAAGCACTCGCCTGACTAAACATTCACCATCGGCATTCATTTCCTGCTCGGCAAGCCATTTCTGCACTGCCGGAGTATCGTCGAGGCGGAAACTGACACTTATTTCCGCTCGATCCGTGCCCTGGCGTATGAAATCGCTTTCGGCACGGTCGCCAGCAACCAGTTTGATCGCGTCGAGCAGAATCGATTTGCCGGCACCGGTTTCCCCGGTGAGTGCGCTCAGCCCGGAATCGAACTCTAGCTGTAACGAATCGATGATCGCGAAGTTCCTGATCTGGATCGAATCGAGCACTAGTAGTTTGCGCTCCAGTAGAGCTTGGCGCGCAACACCTGGAAGTAGTCATAGTCCTCGGGATGCAGTAGCGTCAGGGGTTTAGGATAGCGGGTGATATGTACCCGGTTTTGCTGGTTAACGAGCGTGGTTGAATGCCCGTCATAGCTAACCTTTGCAGGCAATGAATCCTGTCCCAGTCGCACTTCAATCGGCTGGTCTGCGGGCAGAACAATCGGGCGGTTACTGAGCGTATGGGGGCATATCGGCACGATTGCGAGCGTGTTAAGCGAGGGGTGCATTATTGGACCTCCGCCAGAAAGGGCATAGGCGGTAGAGCCAGTCGGCGTGGTGACGATCACGCCGTCAGAACGCTGGATGTGGATTAGCGCCCCACCGCTCGAAATTTCGTATTCAATCATGCTAGCTGATTCATAGCTGTGAAGAATAATGTCATTCAGCGCCACATTGGTTGAAACCAGCCTGTCGCCTTCGTAGAAATGTCCTTCGATCAGGAATCGCTCTTCGACGCTGTAACGACCCTGCATAACAGCATCGAGGTAGGACTCAAAATCGTCAAACGAGACGTCTGCGAGAAAACCCAGCCGCCCCAGATTAATGCCCAGCAAAGGTGTATCGACATCGGCAAGTGCGCGTGCAGCGGTTAGCAGGGTGCCGTCACCGCCAAGCGAAATCACCAGTTCGGCCTGCGCTACCAGTTCGGTCAACGAAACGTTTGATACCCCGGGCAGGGGCTCGTCGAAATCAAGGCAATGCACGCCAACCGTGGCGTGGCTGGCCAGTGCCGTGATGACCTGTTGAACCTTTTCCTGCCGCGCCTGCATATCGCTGCGGACGATGAGGCCAATTGATTTAAAATTCGAAGGCATTATTAAAACTAGTATCCAGGATCCCTTGATTTACCGGGGTTTAGTATATAGCTTGTGTTTCACTGTGTTAAATTTGCCGCTAAACTAGCGGCTTGCACCAATATATCAGACCCGATGAACGAAAAATACGAACTTGATGAGCGCGCCCAAGTTTTATTACGGGAATTGATCAACTCGTATACGCGTGATGCCCAGCCGGTTGGTTCCAAGAATCTGGCCGAATTATCTGGACTCGACGTCAGCTCCGCAACAATACGCAATATTATGGCCAAGCTCGAGGATATGGGCCTGGTCAATTCGCCTCACACCTCGGCTGGCCGAGTTCCGACCGAGGCCGGATACCGTTTTTTTATTGATAGCCTGCTCGAAGTAGACAATCTCGAGACAGCATCGCGGCGGGTTATTTCAGATACCTTCAGTGCCGACAAAACTTCCAGCGATCTGATTCACAGCGCCACCGATATTCTTTCGCGAATCACTCATCTGGCTGGAATTGTCAGCATGACTCATACCGCACCCGCCGAGGTGCGTCACATCGAGTTCATGAAACTGAGCGATCGTCGTGTATTGGTAATCCTGGTAATCAACAAGGACGACGTGCATAACAAGGTAATCCATGTTGAGCGCGATTACAGCGATCTCGAGTTACAGCAGGCAGCACAGACTCTGAGTCGTTACCTGATAGGGCGCAGTTTCGAAAGCGCCCGCAAAAAACTACTGGATGAGCTTTCCGGACTGAGAACCGATGTCAATTCAATACTGGAACCTGTTCTCGAAGCAATGGAAGAGGTTTGTAGCATGACCGCGCATGATGACCTGCTCACAAGCGGTGAAACTAACTTGCTTCAGTATGCGGAACTCTCTGATATCAACAAGTTACGTAGTCTTTTTAAAGTATTTAATGAGAAAACCGACCTGCTGAAATTACTCGATGGCTGCACTTCTGCAGAGGGCGTCGAAATCTTTATCGGTAGCGAATCAGGCTACTCGGTTTTAAGCGATTGCAGCGTGGTTGGCGCCCCGTATGAAATCAAGGGTGAAATTGTCGGCGTGTTAGGCGTTATTGGTCCGACTCGTATCGCCTATGAACAAGTGATACCGATTGTCGATGTAACCGCAAGATTGTTAACTTCGGCCTTGAATACTCAGAAATAATCCTTAAATTGTACGCCATCTAATTAGCCTCTGTTTCTAAACGGAGTAAATTCAATCCAACAAGCGAATCAGTTTCTACCGGAGTAGTCAATGTCGCCACAACAAACCAATGTCCATCCGGACGATGAACATGCCATAGCCACTGAAGCCGACGAAGAAGCGCAGCTCGAAGATGTCGTTCCCGAAGCTGTTGCTGATGAGAGCGAGGCCGACGAGCCTATCGAGATGCAGCTGGCGAAAGCGCAGGAGACAATAAAGGATTACTGGGACCAGATGATGCGATTGCGTGCCGAAATAGACAATAATCGCAAACGAGCGGAACGAGACATCGAGAGCGCGCATAAATATGCATTGAAGGGTTTTGTTGAAAACCTGTTACCCGTGATCGATAGCATGGAAATGGGGCAAACCGCCGCCTCGGCCGACAATGCAACCCTGGAAAGTATTCGCGAGGGAACCGCGTTAACCATGAATATGTTGATCCATGTTATGGAAAAAAATGGACTCGAGCAGATCGATCCCCTGGGCGAGAATTTTGATCCTGAAAAGCACCAGGCCATCAGCATGATCGAGGCGGAGGGGGCAGCACCCAATACTGTCGTCGATGTTATGCAGAAGGGATTCCTGTTAAATGATCGCCTGGTGCGACCTGCAATGGTTGTTGTTGCCAAGTAAATTACAAAAATAATTAGAATTCACTTGAAAGCAATAAAAATAACCCTACATCTGGTGTAAGTTTCTTTTAGTACAAATTTTTTGGAGTATATCTAATGGGCAGAATCATAGGCATAGACCTCGGTACCACGAACTCTTGTGTAGCGGTAATGGAGGGCGGCAAACCCAAGGTTATCGAAAATGCCGAGGGTGATCGTACTACCCCTTCTATCGTGGCTTTTGGCACTGACGATGAAGTCCTGGTTGGGCAGCCCGCAAAACGCCAGGCAGTCACCAATCCTACTAACACGCTATACGCGGTAAAACGCCTGATCGGGCGTCGTTTCGATGAAAAAGAGGTGCAGAAGGATATTGACCTGGTGCCCTATACCATCATTAAGGCCGACAATGGTGATGCCTGGGTTGAAGCCAAGGGCAATAAAATGGCGCCGCCTGAAATTTCGGCTCGCGTATTACAAAAGATGAAGAAGACCGCCGAAGAGTATCTCGGTGAAGAGGTAACCGAGGCCGTTATTACGGTGCCGGCCTATTTTAATGACTCACAACGCCAGGCCACCAAGGACGCGGGGAAAATTGCCGGCCTCGAAGTTAAACGCATTATCAACGAGCCAACCGCGGCGGCCCTGGCCTATGGCATGGACAAGTCTACCGGCGATAAAAAGATCGCTGTTTATGACCTCGGTGGTGGTACTTTCGATATCTCGATAATCGAGGTGGCCGAAGTCGATGGCGAGCACCAGTTCGAAGTACTGTCCACCAATGGCGATACTTTTCTCGGTGGTGAAGATTTCGATATGCGCCTGATAGATTACCTTGCCGATGCATTCAAGAAAGAGCAGGGAATGGACCTGCGCGGCGACCCGCTCGCGATGCAGCGTTTGAAGGAGGCCGCCGAGAAAGCAAAAATTGAACTGTCATCGAGCCAGCAAACCGATATAAATCTGCCCTATATCACTGCAGACGCATCGGGCCCCAAGCATCTTAATTTGAAGATCACCCGCGCCAAGCTCGAATCTCTGGTTGACGATCTGATCGCGCGCACCATTGATCCACTCAAGGTGGCTCTCGATGATGCGAGTCTTTCAGTATCGGATATCAATGACATTATCATGGTTGGCGGCCAAACCCGTATGCCGAAGGTTCTGGAAGTAGTTACAAACTTCTTTGGTCGCGATCCGCGCCGTGATGTAAACCCGGACGAGGCAGTTGCATGTGGTGCCGCGATCCAGGGCGGTGTTCTCGGTGGCGATGTTAAAAACGTGTTACTGCTTGACGTTACCCCGCTTTCACTTGGTATCGAGACCCTCGGTGGTGTCATGACCAAGTTGATTGAAAAGAATACGACTATTCCGACCAAGGCCGCGCAGACCTTTTCGACCGCCGAAGATAACCAGACCGCGGTAACGGTCCATGTGCTGCAGGGTGAACGTGAAGTCGCCACGGCTAACAAGTCTCTAGGTCGATTTGATCTCTCGGAAATCCCGACTGCGCAACGCGGTGTGCCCCAGATCGAAGTAACATTCGATATCGACGCTAACGGTATTCTTAATGTATCGGCCAAGGACAAGGCAACAGGCAAAGAGCAGAAGATTGTTATCAAGGCCTCCAGTGGTCTTTCCGATGATGAAGTCGATGCAATGATCAAGGATGCGGAAGCACATGCCGATGAAGACCGTAAGCATCGTGAATCCGTCGAAACTCGCAATCAGGCTGATGCGATGATCCACGCGGCTGAGAAGACAGTCAAGGATCTGAGTGACCAGATAGAAGATGATGACAAAGCCGGAATCGAAGCAGCTATCGAAGATCTGAAAAAGGCTTTAGAGGGTTCGGATAAGGACGATATCGATGCCAAAACGCAGGCCCTTGCCGAGGCATCGAGCAAGGTGGCTGAAAAGGCCTATTCCGCTGGTGCCGAAGAAGGTGGACCTGACCCGGTTGATGCGAATGCATCGGCGCAGGCGGATGCCAGTGAAGATGTTGTCGATGCCGAGTTTGAAGAAGTAAAAGAAGACGACAAAAAGTAACGGTATGTTCTGATCGTTATAGACCTGGCGCGATTTATCGCGCCGGGTTTTATTATTTGTAGATACGAGTCAATGTCACAACGCGATTATTACGAAGTTCTCGAAGTTTCAAATACTGCATCGGATGCCGAAATCAAAAAGGCGTTTCGTCGCCTGGCAATGAAATATCATCCGGATCGCAATCCTGATGACGAGTCTGCTGAAATAAATTTCAAGGAAGCCAAGGAAGCTTTCGACGTACTTTCAAACCCCAACAAACGCGCAGCCTATGACCAGTTCGGACACGCCGGTGTCGATCAATCCGTCGGTGGAGGCGGCTTCAGCGGGGGCGGTTTCGGAGACGCCTTCAGCGATATTTTTGGCGATATATTCGGCGGCGGTGGTCGTTCCCGCGTACGCAAGGGCGCCGATCTGCAGTACAACCTCGAATTAATCCTGGAGGATGCCGTCAAAGGTACCACGGTTAAAATTCGTGTACCTACCCTGAAACACTGTACTACCTGCTCAGGTAGTGGCGCAAAACCCGGCACTTCTGCCGAAACCTGCAGTACCTGTGGCGGACACGGCCAGGTACGTATGCAACAGGGTTTTTTCTCGGTGCAGCAAACCTGTCCCAATTGTCGTGGCAAAGGCACAACCATCAGTGATCCCTGCAATACATGCCACGGTGCCGGACGGGTAAAAGAACACAAATCGCTATCCGTGGAAGTGCCTGCGGGGGTCGATAATGGTGATCGTATTCGCCTGTCAGGAGAGGGCGAGGCCGGCGATGCAAGTGCTCCGTCCGGCGATTTGTTCGTGCAAATACATGTCAAACCACATCCGATTTTTGAGCGTGATAATGCTGATCTTTACTGCGAGGTACCTATCAGCATTGTTACTGCCGCGCTTGGCGGCGAGCTCGAGGTACCCAGCCTCGAAGGCAGATTGAATC
>JAOTXY010000010.1 GCA_029862125.1 Gammaproteobacteria bacterium
GCCGTTTACGGCGATCAGTTGATAATCACTATGCCAGCTCCAGCCGCCGACGTCAGTCGACAGCTTGAGACGCAGGTCGAAACCAGTATCGCGCGCAGGATCATCAGTGAAATCCTGCAGCAGGCTATCATCCGGGATGTTTACCACGGTGGCCTGTGGCTTGAAATGACCGCGCAGCTCCAGCGCATGTGCCTGCTCAAAGTGCAGAGCCATGATTAACAGTGCTATTCCCGCGTAAGCGGCGGTCTGAGGTATCGGAATGACAAGGCGAAGGCAGCAGGATTTGCTCCTAGTGTTCGAATTATTGCGCTTCATCGCCGATAATCTTGCCATCGCGCATCTTGATCAGGCGCTTCGCATAACTCATGACGCGTTTGTCGTGGGTGGAGATGATGAAGGTGATGCGGTGGTTTTCGTTCAATTCCTGAAACAAACCCATCAGGTGCGCGGCGGAAACACTGTCGAGATTGGCGGTCGGTTCGTCGGCGAGCACCAGGTCGGGATGCGAGACAATCGCTCGCGCTACCGCTACGCGCTGCTGCTGGCCGCCCGACAGTTGCGCCGGTCGCCGGTCTTCCATACCCTCGAGGCCGACCTCCTTGAGAATATCGAGTGCTTTTCGCGCTCGTTCTGCCACCGGCACACCCTGAACCTCCATGACAAATTCTACGTTTTCCTGCGCCGACAACACCGGGATCAGGTTATAGGCCTGGAATACGAACCCGATGTGGTGCAGGCGCATGTCGGCTAACGGCCCGCGTTCGAGTTTATCGACCCGTATATCGCCCATGTGAATCTCGCCGCTGTCGGGCGTATCGAGCCCGCCAATCGCGTTCAGCAGCGTGGTTTTGCCCGATCCCGAGGGCCCGGACAGGCAGACGAATTCACCCGTCTCGATGTCGAGGTCGATGTGATCTAGACCGGTAATGATCTCATCGCCCTGTTTAAAGGTTTTACACAGTTGGCGGCAGCGGATGGCACTCATGGAATTCGACTCAGTGGGTGTTGAGCGCGCGTACCGGATCGAGCTGGGACGCACGCCAGGCGGGAAGAATGCTGGTCAGGATGCCGAGCAGGACGACGACAACGTTGGCCAGCAACACATCGTAAAGGGTCAGGCTGGGATAGATAACGCTGCCGACACCCATCATCGCCATTCCCTCGGCGACGGCGGATAGGTCGAGTCCGCTCTCCAGCGGTTTGATCGTGACCAGCGCCAGCAGGTTGCCAAGCGCCAGGCCGATCAGCAGCAATAGCAGCGATTCGAGCAGGATCTGGTACAGGATCAGGCCCGGACGCATGCCAAGCGCCTGGATTAGACCGATTTCACGTACCCGCTCGAAGATGGCCATAACCAGCGTGTTAACCAGCCCGAAGGACAACGCGAGAAATATGATAATCACCCATACCAGGACAAAGCCGTCCATCAGGTTGAACATAGCCGCAAGATAGGTATCGATTTCGTACCAGGGTTTTACCTCGAGCCCGTCAGGTGTGGCTGCCTCGACTCTCCGATAGAGGGACTCGACGTCGCGATAGTCGTGGTCGACGAGCACGATCTGTGAAACCAGGCCTTCTATTTTCAACAGCTTTTGCAAAGTAGCACGCGCGGCAAAAACGTTAAATTCCTCCTGCGCGGCCAGCTCCGCCTGGTAGATGCCGACGATGCGGAATCCCCGTTCGGCGATATTATTGTCCGGATCCTGGCTCATAATGACAACACGTTTACCAAGCCGGGTTTCGAGTCGCTCGGCGAGTTTGGCGCCGATGATTACGCCCTTGTCCTGGTTCGATTCGAGGAATCGGCCAGCGGAAATCTGCGCCGGCAGTCCGGTGATATCGGCTTCAGCCGCCGGCTCGATACCGATCAGATTGATGCCCCGGCTTTCGCGTTCGCTGGCGATGACCGCAGGCACCCGGATTCGGTTGGCCCAGCTACGGGTGCCGTTTTGCGTCAGTGCCGTTAGCAGTTCGCCTCCGGGTTCGCCGATACTGTTGACCACGCTCGGGTCGTCGAGAAAATCGGGATGCTGAATCTGGATATGCCCGGGCAGGTTGCGAATGCCCTGGTTGAGCATGTCGTCGACCATGCCGCGCATCAGCGAGGTCATGAAAATCATCGCCCAGACCCCGACCGAGATCGCGCCCAGCATGATCGCGGTGCGACGGTGATTGCGCCACAGGTTACGCCATGACAGCGTCAGGATGATTTTGAAATGACTACCGAGACCCGTCAACTCAGACCGCCCGCATCGCATCGATCGGCGTCAGCAGATATAGGCGCAGAGCCGGGTAGAGGGCTGCCAGCAGGCTGCCGATGGCGACCGCGGCAGGACCCAGCGTCATCGACAGGATGGTAAACGACGGATAGATACGCTCTGGCAGGTTAAATTTGAGCGCGACTTCGTCCATGCCAGGGTAGGAGAAACCGACACGGGCCATGTAGAGATTAATCACCAGGCCGACGCCGATACCGAGTACCAGTCCCAGCGCGGTCATCAACCCGGTTTCTAGCATGACCAGTCGCGACAGCCGCGCCGGTTGCAGCCCCAGCGCCATCATGGTGCCGAACTCGCGGGTGCGTTCGAGCACCGACATCAGCTGCGTATTGAGCACGCTGAAGGCCACTAGCACGATCAACACGATGTACATGAACGAATTACTGGCCATATCCGCCTGGATCGATTGGCGCAGGCCCGGCTGCAATTCATCCCAGTGACGCAGGCTCAGACTTTTGTCGGTATCCAGCAATTCACCGATTTGCCACTGCAGCGATTCGACGTCGTCGACATGCTGTGCGCGCACGGTCAGGCTGTGCCCGCGACCCTGCATTGCAAACACGTCCTGGAAATAAGCGAGATCGACCTGCGCCAGCGCACGATCCAGGTCGGCGATGCCTGATTCGAATATGCCGACCACCGTGACGATGCCGGCGGCAAAAGAATCGTCGAAACCGCTGCCGATAAAAGTCAGTTCATCGCCTAGCCCAACCTTGAGATTGCGCGCCAGCACCGCACCGATGACAATTTCCCCGGGCATACCGGGTTCGAGGTACCGGCCCTGCTTTACCAGCCCCGGCAACGTCGACACTAATGGCTCGTGCGCGGGATCGACGCCGATAATCTGCAGCCCGTAGGAACGCTCGTTGCTCGACGCCAGGGCGAATCCGTCGGCGCGGGCGCTGATGCTGTCCAGGTCGAGTTCGCGCCGCAGGCGTTCGGCCAGTTCGGTGACATCGTCCAATGCGTAGCGCATTTTCGGTTCGTCGAGATAGCGGGGATGTTGCAGCTGCAGGTGCCCAGAATAAGCCTGCAGCGAATTGTCGATCATCATGTCGTAACTGCCGAACTGCAACGACATCGCGAATATCAGCAGACCATTGGAAAAAATCATCGCGCCAACAGTAAGCCATGTGCGGCGCCAGTGGCGCCACAGGTTGCGCCACGCCATCCTTAGCGTCACATCCTTCATTGCCGTGGATTCCGCAAGTTGGACAGGGTAAATAAATTGGCGTCCAACTCGATGTCGAAATCGATGTCATCGACAATCATCTCGGTCCATTCGTCTGGTGTTTCGAGTTTGTACATGCGCATGCGTGATGCAATGGTACGGTCGTCCATGATTGTGATCTCGGTCGCCTCCATTTCCTTGACCAGGATGTCATCCTGGTCCCAGAATTCCTGGCGCAACAAGATGAAGTCGTCGCGGATGGAGACGATTTCCTTACCCCAGACTACCGCGGCCTCCTCGTGCGGGATCGATTCGATGGTATAGACAACATGATCGCCCAGGTCTTCGCTTTTGAGCAGGCGATGGTCGTATTGATCGATGATATCGGTCGATTTGCTGATGTCCTTGTTGGAAAAATCGCTGCCCATCCAGCTCTGGTTCATCATCGAGGACGGTACCTTGAGGATGCGATTAATTTTCGGTGAAAAAGTCCACATACTCTGATCCTTGACCAGGGTACCGTTGCCAGCGTCGCGCTTTGGTTCGGTAACCCGCACCAGCGACAGCTTGTCGCCCTCGGTCCAGGCCTGCATCGAAAAGCTGCGTTCCCAGTCACTGCGGTGGATCGTCATCGTCATCTCGGAATAGGAAGTCACGCCGCGCCAGTGTTCCATCGCCGCACGAATCAGTTCACGCGGGCCCGGGGCCGGCACTTCGGTTGCCAATGTGGAAGACGAGACGGCCAGTAAACCGAGCAATAGCAGGCTGCAAAAAAGAACTTTAGTGTTCTGTTTAAATATTTTTGTTGCCATTCCGGGCGACCTCTCCTTTACCCAGGTTACAATTGTTGGGTGTTATATCGCGCAATACTATCAGCCTAACAGGCTTATATTTACCGTTCCTTAACAGGGCCATAGCTGCGTCTAGTACTATGCGTGGTTTTAGCGCACTGTCCTTGAGCCAGATCAATCCATTTTCGCTAAGCTTTGCTAGATTTTCGGGCCGACGGGAGTATATTGGTGCCAAAATAGCCGAGGATCACACCACCATGAACAATGAAGTCAAAGATAACCTGAAAAGCCAGTCCACCTGGAAACGCGGTTTATACATGCTGCTGTACATCATCTTTTCCAGGCTCGCCGAGATCGTACTGGGCTTCGTCGTCCTGTTTCAGTTTTTACTCAAACTGTTCACCGGCGAGACCAACGAGCGACTGCTTAAACTTGGACAGGGGCTGAGCACATATGTCTATCAAACCTTCCAGTTCCTGACTTTTAATTCTGAATACCATCCCTACCCGTTTGGCGCCTGGCCGAAAGGTGAACCCAAGCCAGCAAAAATATCCGATCAAAGCGAAGCCGCGGATGGTTAACCGTTCATGAAGGGTCTGAGAAATTTTGCCAGAATCCTTATTTTGTTCCCGGCCCTCGCTGTATCCTGTGCCTCATTTGCTGACTCAGATGCTGGGGAAACGGTAACCAAGCGCGGCAACATCGACGACGATTATTACTCGGCTGGCGGCGTTGTCGATATCGATGCCGTGGTCGCGGGTGACGTCATCGTTGCGGGCGGCGAACTTTATATCGGCCATCTGATCGAAGGCGATGTCATCGCCGCCGGCGGTACCCTCAAAATTCGAGGCGAGATAAAGGACGATATTCGTGCTAGCGGCGGGGATCTCAACATCGATGCCATTATCGGCGACGATCTCGCTGCGGCCGGCGGTTCGATAACCCTGTCACCGGGAGTAACTGTCGGCGGTGATGCCTGGCTGGCCGGTGGTGAAGTCCACATCGCTGGCACAATTCTCGGCAACCTGAAAGTAACCGGCGGCGATATTCGTCTATCCGGGACGGTTCATGGTGACGTCGAGCTAGAAGGTGGGGAAATTCAAATCCTCGATAGTGCACGGATCGACGGGGAGCTGACCTACAAAAGCCCGCGCCAGGCGACGACCGGTGCGGATGCGGTAATTTCCGGGGGAATCACCCACCAACCGGTGGACTGGGATTACGCCGACCGTGGCTATGGACTGGTTTTCTCGATCACCCTGATGGTAGCCGCTGTCCTGTTCTACCTGTTTTTCCCGCACTACACGCTAGTGTCGGTTAAGCGTATAGGTTCCGATCCGTGGAGCAGCCTGGGACTGGGATTCATTTTCGTCGTGGCTACGCCATTGGTTGCCTTTATCCTGATGCTGATTGTGCTCGGTTTGTGGGTTGGTCTGAGTATGCTGGCGCTTTACTGTGTGGCCCTGTTATCGGGATTCCTGATCGCCTGTTTCTTTGTCGCTGAACGGGGCGCGAGGCTTATCAAGCAGGATATCTCCTCGCGGGGACGCCGCCTGATTTCGGTCATCGTGGTAATTTTTGTACTCGGGTTAATCCAGATGATTCCGTTCCTCGGTGGCCTGATCCTGTTTCTGTTGCTGCTGCTTGGTCTTGGTGCCGGATTGATACAGTTGCGTTACGTTTACCGGCCAGCTGAATCGGGATCATAAATTTGCAGGCACTCGGGCTCGCGTCCGCGGACGACCCGTTTTCCTTTTAATTTGCCGTGCGTCTCGGTGACTACCGTATGTTGCCCTTCACGGTGATGGTCGTCGTAAAAGTATATCACTACCCAATCGTGGACCCGGTTAAGATTGTGCGCCCGCGCCGTATTTGAATATAGCGCGGTGAAGTGCCAGTGATCGTAAGTGGTATGCAGGATCGGCAGCCAGGCCTTGTTTCGAGGATTGAAACGTCTCGGCGTAATCGCCGGCAAACTGCCAACCCTGGCCTTGGCACGGTACTCTTCGTCGACCTTTAGTATCAGTGTGACGTCAGGCATAACATCGTCTTGCCGCATTGGTTCGGGCCTGCGGCGCTGCTGATCGAGATGTTGCTGGAGCCAGCTCTCGATCGCTTCGCGACGCTTGGTGCCGAGGCCCTCGACCCTGGCGAGCTGACCACCGCGCACCGCGTTCTCAAGTGCTTCGAGACTTTCAACATGCAAGGTGTCATGGATGCGTTCCGCCAGTGCCCTGCCAACCGTTGGAATCGAACGAAACAGGGCTACCGGATCGGCTGCACCCTTGAGATTCTCGAGGCGAGACATGCGACCGGTGGCAATGTACTCGTAGATTGAGCGCGCGATCCCCTCACCGATGCCGGGTAGAGCGATAAGGCCCTGTATGCCTTCTGCCTGCATCAGTTCGGCAATGTTTTGCGGCATATTGTCCAGCGTATCGGCGGCGTGCAGGTAAGCGTTGCAGCGAAACGGGTTGGCATGCTGCGTATTAAGTAGTGCTGCTATTTCACGAAGTTTATTGGCCACTTCGTGGTTGAAGGCGTGCATCGTGCATTCCGCTCTATGTGCCTTGTTAAGGCAAAAATTATAATGCGATGACTCAAAAAAGGTTTGATCTGAATCATCCACATAGGCGATAACAGGCGCGTTGAATCAACCTGGTAATGCGATGAAATTATATTAATGTATGGAATTGTTCGTTTGCCGGCAGATGTGCCCGGTAAAAAGTGTGAAGCAGATGCGTTTGATTCAGATTTGATTCAGGTAAAATGGCCTATGATTATCAATCCTCAGCTTTTGGGCTATGCGCGCTGATGGCAAACGACACGTCATTTGATCTCCATGGAATCCTCGGTAGATTGCAGAATCGTCGTGAGTTTCTGCAATTGTTCGGCAAGGGCCTGGGATATAGCGCCCTGGCTACGGTATTGCCGGCCTGTGGCGGGAGTAGCTCGGGTTCTTCCGACGAGCCGTTACCACCGCAAACAATTGTCATTCCGAAAGCCAGTCCCGAATACACCGCGCTTAAACGCACAAGCTTCGGTCCCCACCGGGACGAGTTGGCGTCGATAAAAACTCTCGGTATCACCAACTATCTAGAGCAACAACTCAATCCGGTCGATGAGCCAGCCCTTGAAGCCGAGATAGCAAGTAGTTTTCCGCTGACGTTGAAATCCCCGGCGGAATTGATCCAGGATTTTCCGGACAATATTTTCGACGTGGCAACTCAGATGATTGCGGCGACCCAGTATCGCCAGATGTTCAGCCAGCGCCAGCTATTTGAAATCATGGTCGAATTCTGGAGCGATCATTTCAACATCCACCTGGTCAACGGTCTCGGCCCGACACTGAAACCCGACGATGACCAGCAGGTAATTCGAGAGCATGCGTTGGGAAACTTTCGCGACTTGCTGCATGCTTCGGCGAAGAGCTCGGCGATGTTGTTCTATCTGGATAACTTTATAAATCAGGCGGGTCCGGACGGTGCTAATGAAAACTACGCGCGCGAATTGATGGAGTTGCATACGCTCGGCGTTGATGGCGGTTATACCGAGTTTGATGTTAAAGAGGTTGCACGTTGCTTTACTGGCTGGACATTGCGCTTTCCGGGAGATCCGGGCGGTAACTACGGTGAGTTCGTGTACGTCGATGCGATTCATGACAACCAGGCCAAGCTGGTGCTTGGCAATACGATTGCCATGGGTGGCGGGCAAGCGGATGGAGAACAGGTACTCGATATTCTGTTTTCGCATCCTTCCACGGCGAACTTCATCGCCACCAAGCTTTGCCGCCGCTTTATAAGTGATACCCCATCTCAGGCAGCAGTTGACGCGGTAGCCGCTGCGTTCACGAATTCAAATGGGGAAATCAAGGATACCTTGCGCGCACTATTTGCGACTGCAGACTTCCTCGGTGATGCTGATCAGAAATTTACCCGTCCGAGTGAATACCTGGCAACCCTGGTAAGGTCACTGGCTCCTGATACCGGTTACCCACCTGATAAGGGCACGACCTGGTTTTATGCACAGAATACCCTCGGGCAGATACCGTTTTACTGGCCGACCCCCGATGGCTACCCGGACCAACAAAGTTACTGGGCGAGTACCGGTGGCTTGCTGAATCGCTGGCGCCTGTCTTTCCTCAGCTTTGCCGGCATTATTCCGGGTGTCGACGTAATCGACGTCGATTACACGACGATGCTAAATGGGGCTAACACGCTTGAGACGGTGGTTGATACGATCACCGATGCCGTATTGATGCGTCCGCTATCGAGCGACGATCGCAGCACCATCGTGGAATGGCTCAAAGGGGAACTAGGGGTAACAGAGCAAGAGCTGTTGCCAGCCACTGTACCTGAACAGGCATCTGCGCTGGTTGCGGCGGTGCTGGTCAGCTCGGTTTATTTTCACCTGCGCTAGGAGTGCCCGTTGTTGACTGAAAACACGATAGCCGCCCATCCAGATATACCCGATGATAGGGATATCCTGGTTTGTATTTTTCAGCGCGGCGCGGCCGATGGCTTAAATGCGTTGGTGCCCTATTTTGATTCAGACTACTACGCTCATCGTACGTCGATCGCGGTGCCGGCACCGGACCCATTGGACCCGCTTAATCTCAATAATGGTATACCGCTTACCAATTACTTTGACACGGTTCCGAATGGCTATGCGCTGCACCCGGCACTGCAGCTTATGGAACAGGTTTACCTTGATGGTAATCTCGCGCTGGTGCACGCGACGGGGGTGCCGCACCAGATTCGTTCACATTTTTCTGCACAAAACCTGATCGAACGCGGGGTGATTGAAAAAACCGGTCCCAGTACCGGCTGGCTTGGTAGGCACCTGGCGTTTAGTTCACCGGCGACCGGTTCGGCGTTTCGCGCGATTTCGATCAGCGGTAACGTGCCAGTCGCGCTTGGCGGCGCGATAGAACCACTGGCGATCGATAACTTGAACGATTTCGGTTTTGATCAGGGTATCCTCGATTCGGGTTATCCGCAGGTGCTCACCGATTTGTTTCGCAACCCGATTCCCTTCTCCGGGCCTGCCGAGGCGGCACTCGCTGCAATGGATGAATTGCAGGCTGCAAACATTCCACCCGTCAATCAACCCTCCGACGCGGGTTATCCGAATACCGTGCTGGGCGGCAAACTGTTGCAGGCCGCACAACTGATTAAATCAAATATACCGGTTGAGGTTGTCTGCATTGATTCAGACGGTTGGGATCATCACCAGAATCTGCCGACCTATATCGGCCCGTCACTCACGGAACTAGCCGGTGCATTGCGTGCATTTTATGACGACATGGGTCCTACCACCGGCATGCAACGCATCACGGTGCTGGTCTATACCGAGTTCGGGCGTCGAATCAAGCAAAACGGATCGCAAGGGACTGACCATGGTACTGCAAGCTTGGCCTATTTGATGGGTGGTGGAGTCAATGGCGGCCAGGTCATTAGCGACTGGCCCGGGCTCGATATTGGTCAAAACGAGGATCTTCAAATTACCACCGATCTGCGGACGGTGATTACAGAAATGCTGGATAAGCGTCTCGGCGGCACCGATGTAGGAATCGTTTTTCCGGGATTTACAGTTCCCACTTACGTAAACGCGTTTATATAAGCCTGTTTTTAAGCTGGCCAATAGTCTTTATTAAACCTTGATTGCAGGCGGGTGTTTGCCTTGTGAATCACTACCGGCATGGCTATGATGCCTGGTCTAAGAAATTGAAAATACGAGGTTTGTCATGAAAGTGTGTGTTCTCGGCGCCGCCGGTGGAATCGGCCAGCCGCTCTCCCTGTTACTCAAGTTACAACTGCCCGCGGGTAGCGAGCTGTCGCTTTACGACGTGGCACCTTTTACGCCCGGGGTTGCGGTCGATTTAAGTCATATCCCGACGGACGTCTGCGTTACCGGTTACGTCGGTGATGACGCCGAGGCTGCGATGAAGGATGCGGATATTGTCGTCATCCCGGCCGGCGTGCCGCGCAAGCCGGGAATGACGCGTGACGACCTGTTTAACGTGAATGCCGGGATCGTCAAGAAGCTGATCGGTACGGGCGCGAAAGTCTGTCCCAATGCCTGTTTCGCAATCGTTACAAACCCGGTCAACTCGACCGTACCCATCGCCGCCGAAGTGCTCAACGCTGCCGGGGTCTATGACAAGCGCAAATTGTTTGGAGTCACCACGCTCGACGTTATCCGTTCCATCACCTTTGTCGCGCAAACTGCCGGCAAGAGCGTTGATGAAGTCAAGGTTGACGTGATTGGCGGCCACAGTGGCGTTACCATTCTGCCATTGCTTTCGAGCGTTGACGGCGTGAAGCTGAGCCAATCGGAGATTGAAGCCCTGACACCCCGTATCCAGGAAGCCGGTACCGAAGTGGTCGAAGCCAAGGCAGGCGCCGGTTCGGCAACCCTTTCAATGGCGCAGGCCGCGGCTCGTTTCACCATGTCACTGGTTTCGGCAATGAATGGCGACTCTGTAACCGAGTGCTGCTACGTACAGGTTGGCGATGATACCCGCGCTTTCCATGCGCAACCAGTGGTGCTGGGCAAGGACGGAGTCGAATCGATCCCGCCGTTGCCTGCACTGAGCGACTACGAAAAGAAATTACTGGATGAAATGCGGGGAACGCTGGAAGGCAATATCAACAAGGGTATCGAGTTCGCTAACGACTAGAGGCACCGAAAATGCGTTACGCAATACTATTGTTATCCGTACTACTCGTAGTTGGTTGTAGTTCCAAGAATGCGCGTGAAGATAGCGCCGAAATCATTACCAAAATAGGCGTCATTACTGCCAGGGAAGACGCCAGCATGAACGATATCGAAAAAGACAAAAATACTAGTACCAGCGTTTATGGATCCGTTTCGTCCGGGAGCAGGGGCAGCAGCGTATCGATTGGAATAGGTGTTTTGCTCTCGTCCTTTTTCTCCGGTGATTCCGATCAGGACCTGGTGCGTTACGAAGTTGACCTGAAAGACGGCGGTCAATTTACGATTTATCACGACAGCCTCGATTTTGAAGTCGACGACTGTGTCGAGATTACCGTGCACCCGGACGAAGACAAGTATCCGCCGACCATGAAACGCAAAAAAGGGGCTTGCTAGACCGCTTGCATGTTTGCTCATTCCAGCTTTGCAAGCTGTAACGGGACTGTGGTAGGTTTAATATCCTCGCCGCGCTGCGCAGGCTAGCGCGGCGGTCCGACGTATCGACATCATGATGCCATCAGGGAATGGATTCCGGAATGACCTAAGTGGTATGCTTTTACCATGTCCGACGAGAAAATATCCAGCAATGAAGCCATCGATGCCGCGCTGCACCTCGATGGTAACCCGGAGCACGTTAAACAGTTCTACGAAGACTGGGCCAAAAATTACAATATTGATACCACCGGTTCGGACTATACCGGGCCCACGATTGCGGCGAAACTGTTACATCAGCATTTAACGGTTAAAGACAGCGAACTGCTCGATGCTGGATGCGGCACCGGGCTGGTTGGTATCGAGTTACAGTCCCTCGGTTATATCAACGTCGATGGCTTTGATCTCTCAGACTCGATGGTTGAACTGGCCGCGGCAACCGGTGCCTATCGACAGGTGCTGGGTAGTATCGACATGATGCGAGCCAGCGAAAGTTACCCGGCCGCAAGCTATGACGCGATTTTATCGGTCGGCGTTTTTACCCTTGGACATGTGCCACCCGAGGCGTTGCATGTATTGCTTGGGCTTACCAGGGCAGGTGGACTGTTGGTGATATCGACGCGCACGCATTACTACGACCAGACCAACTTCCAGCAGGTAGTCGACGAACTCACCGCGAGCCAGCAGGCCGAATTGATCCAGCTAATCAAGGATGCACCCTATAACAATGATGGTGATGGCCATTACTGGGTTTTCCGAAAATCAGGCTGATCGGGTTCTGACAAAAGAATCTTTTACGATTGAATCCGAAGCCGAGTTTGAGTTAAATACGTCAGTCCTCCGGATTCCCGTCGACACAACGATTACTGGAGTAACTTTTCATGCCGTCCAAGCGTTTGAATGTCATCAGTCACTGCGCCAAGTCACCATGGTTTTCCCGAACCTGGAGTGAAGGCGCTTTTTACGGCGAGTATGCCGGCCGCCTGGTACTGTTGTCGCTGGGAAACGATACGATCGAGGAATACTGGAAGCTGCGTAAAGCGGTTGGACTGTTTGACGTGCCCGAGCGCCCGGTTGAAATCAAGGGCCGGGATGCCGTTAAATTCCTGAATCGCGTGCTTACGCGCCCAGTCGATAAACTTCGCGTTGGCCGCGGTAGCTACGGACTATTGTGCCACCAGGGTGGTGGCATGGTGTGCGATGGGATTTTATTCAAACTGGCCGAAGATCATTTCTGGTACGTGCACGCCGACGCCGATGTCTACCTGTGGCTGGTTGCGCATGCAGTCGATTACGCGGTTGAAATTCGCGACCCGCGGTCCTGGGTACTGCAGGTTCAGGGGCCGAAATCGATGGCAGTGCTGGCCAATGCCTGCGATGACGGTGCACCTGAAGAATTTCGTTATTTCGACGTCTTCCAGGGGCACATGGGTGGACAGAAAGTGTTGGTCAGCCGTACTGGCTGGTCGGCGGAACTGGGCTTTGAAGTATATAATATGGATCCCGATGTCGATGGCCCGGCGCTTTGGGATCACCTGATGGCCGCAGGTGCCGACAGCGGCATCGCCGGTTGCGGGCAGATGTCGATGAATATACGGCGCATCGAAGGCGGCATCCTCAACTATCGCAGCGACATGGACTGGGATACGACGCCTTACGATATGGGGCTTGGCATGTTTGTTGATCTTGAGGGCCACGATTTTATCGGCCGGGATGCCCTGTGCAATGCCAGCAGGGAGCCTCGCTTTTGCGGCTTTAAATGTGAGGATCGGCAAATCAGGTTTGGTTCCGCGGTCCAGTCGAATGGTCAGTCGGTGGGTCGCGTAACGGCCTACGAGATTTCGCCTTACCTGGAATGCGGCGTTGGTTTCGTGTTGCTCGACTCGCCCGAGTATATGGGTGCGACTGGACTCAGTATTATCGATCGGGATGGCGACGTATGTCCGGTGGAGTTGGTAGAGCTGCCTTTTTACGATGCTGAGAAGAACATTCCGCGCGGCCTCGAACCGACCGATGGCGGAATCGATTAACAGGAGGAATCGGGAACATGTCGAACTTTGCAGGAAAAGTTGCCTTTGTCACCGGCGCCGGTGGCGGCATGGGATTTCAGATTGCCAGTGACCTGATTAACGCTGGCGCCAGCGTGTTGATGTTCGATATCAAACCCGAACCCGGGGATATTCCGGGTAGCCCGGATCAATCACTTTACCTGCAGGCCGATTTAACCGATGAGCCTGTCGTAGCCGCCGCGGTTGAAAAGGCGGTTGAATTATTTGGTGGTATCGATTTGCTTGCAAACGTGGCGGGCGCACTGTGGTTTGACCGAGATAAAACCGCGCTCGAAATCGACCTGGATGTGTGGGACCAGGTGATGGCAATCAACCTGAAAAGCATGGTGCACACCACGCGGCATGTCGTGCCGCAGATGCGCAAACGCGGTGGGGGTGCCATGGTGCATTTTTCGTCGACGCAATGCATGCGCGGTGATTCCGCACCCCAGGACGCCTACCAGGCCGCCAAGGCTGGCGTGGTGGCGTTTTCCAAGTCGCTGGCTATTCAGTTGGCAGCTGAAAACATTCGCTCCAACGTGATTTATCCGGGGCCCAGTGAGTCGCCGATGCAGGATCGCTGGAAACAGAATCCCGGTGCCCAGGCCGCCACGGCCAGTGCGATACCTTTGGGACGCGTTGGCACGGTCGAAGATATGTCGAATGCCTGTCTGTTTTTACTTTCTGAAAAGGCTTCCTTTATTACCGGCACCGAGTTACTGGTCGATGGTGGTTTGCAGGCAAAACCGTGATTTTACCCCGCAGTTAAAAATTCTGGCATAGTAGGCTTTCGTTTCAGTTTGAGATGAAGCAATGACTTCCAGAATTTCAATATTGATTACCGGTGCGTCGGGTGGGATAGGCCGCGCGGCCGCTATCGAATGCGCGCAGCGTGGTGCCAGGATAGGTGTTCACTATAACGGTAATCGCGAACGTGCCGAGTCAACGCTCGCCGCGCTGGCGGGAGATGGTCACCAGTTGTTTCAATGCGACATTACCGATCCGGTCGCAGCGCAACAACTGATCGAAGATGCGAACCAGGTCCTCGATGGCCTCGATGTGCTGGTGAACAATGCCGGCATCTCGCAGCGCCATCAGTTCGACGAGATCGACTATGCCACCTGGCAGCAAACCTGGCAGCGTATTGTCAACACCAACCTGACTGCAGCGAGTAACCTGTGCTTTTTAGCAGGCAAAAAAATGATTGCTGCCGGTGGCGGACGAATTGTCAATGTATCGTCGCGCGGGGCATTTCGCGGTGAACCGCTGATGCCCTGGTACGGCGCGTCCAAGGCCGGTATGAATGCAATGGGCCAATCGCTGGCGCAGGCACTGGGCCCGAAAGGAGTGTTTGTTTATACCGTCGCACCCGGCTTTGTCGAGACTGAAATGGCCGCGGCAGTGCTGGCCTCACCTGAAGGTGACAATATCAGGAACCAAAGCAGTATCGGTCGGGTGGCGCAACCCGGGGAACTCGGTAAAACGATTGGATTTCTCGCTTTTGAAGCGCCCGAATTCATGACCGGTTGCATCGTCGATGTCAACGGCGCGTCCTACCTGCGATCCTGATGGAATACGACTTTATCGTTGCCGGTGGCGGCCTGGTTGGATCATCGATTGCCTACGGGCTCGCCCGGCAGAAATACAAGGTGGCGGTGCTTGACGGTGGTGATCGCTCGTTTCGCGCCTCGCGCGGTAACTTCGGCCTGGTATGGGTGCAGGGCAAGGGCTGGGATTATGCACCCTACGCGCAATGGACCGGGCAGGCCGCCGACCTGTGGCCACAATTTGTGGCAGAACTTGTCAATGAAACCGGGGTAGAGATCGATTACCAGCGCTCAGGCGGCATGCATTTTTGCCTGAACGAGGCAGAGTGGAGAGAACGTGAGCGCGAAATGGAAATGGTTCGTCAACACACGGGCGGAGCATTCGAATATGAAATGCTGGACCATGATCGACTGCAACAGCAAATTCCACAAGTTTCGAATACGGTTCTGGGTGCGAGCTATTCACCGCAGGATGGTCACGTCAATCCGCTCTACTTACTGCAGGCGTTGCAGCAAGGTATGGACGCTCACCAGGTGCATTATTACCCCAATCAGTCGATCGATCGAATCGAGGCGAAGCAGGGTGGTTTTTATACTCACTCCACCGAGGGTACGTTGTCTGCCGAGAAAGTCGTGCTCTGTGCCGGGCTCGACAATCGGCGCCTCGGTGAAATGCTGGGCATGGATATTCCCGTCGTCGTCGATCGCGGCCAGATCATGATTACCGAACGGCTGCAACCGTTTCTGAACCTGCCGACGCTGCATGTGCGTCAGACTGCGGAAGGTACCGTGCAAATCGGGTATTCCCACGAGGATGTGGGCCTCGACGACGGTACCAGCCCGTCGGTATTGAAAAAGATAGCCCGGCGCGCGGTGTTAATGTTTCCGTTCCTGGCGCGTGTGCAACTGGTGCGCGCCTGGGGCGCACTGCGAATCATGACGCCGGACCATAACCCGATATACCAGCAATCTACCGACTGTCCGGGTGCGTTTACCGTCACCTGTCATAGTGGCGTCACCCTTGCTGCAATGCACTCCGGACCGGTTGCTGAATGGATAGGCGGTAGCAGTCGGCCTGATCTTATCAACCAGTTCAGTACAGACCGGTTCAATGTTTCGCCTGGTTGATGAAACAAGTGTCGATACGCTGAAGCTGAGTATCGAGGGTCGTGAATACGATGTTCCGGTCGGTATTTCGGTTGCCGCGGCGGTTTTGCTGTGTGGCATCACCAGGCTGCGCAATACCCCCGTGTCCGGTTCTCCGCGATTGCCCTATTGCATGATGGGCATTTGTTTCGATTGCCTGATGACCATCGACGGGTTTCCCAACCAGCAGGCCTGCCAGCTCGAGGTTCGTGAAAACATGACAATCGAGATTCAGCAGGGTGCGGCAGAACTGCTGCAGCAAAGATGAAGGACCATTACCAGTTACTCGTGATCGGTGCCGGGCCGGCGGGCCTCGCCGCGGCCGCGGAGGCTGCCCGCCTTGGCCTGGATGTCGCCCTGGTGGATGAGCAAAAGGCGCCGGGTGGACAAATCTACCGTAATGTTGGATCGATTCAGGAACCTGTCAGTACTTACCTGGGAAAAGACTACCTGCGGGGCAAGCCATTGGTTGAAGAGTTTCTGCAAAGTGGCGCGACCTACATCAACAGTGCCTCGGTATGGTATCTCGATGAGCGCCTCGAGACCGGATTGTTGATCGATGGCGCCAGCCATTTCATCACCGCGGAGCGATTGATTCTGGCCACTGGCGCCCAGGAAAGGCCTATGCCATTGCCCGGTTGGCAGCTGCCTGGTGTTATGACAGCAGGCGCGGGACAGATTCTACTCAAATCCGCGGCGATGATTCCCAGTAGACGGGTAGTGCTGGCGGGGAGCGGTCCATTACTGCTACTAATAGCCTGGCAGTACCTGCAGGTCGGGGTAAAAATTGGCGCAATTATTGATACCACGCCGGGTTCAGGTTTTTCCAAGTTACTACCTTACCTACCCCGTGCGCTACCGGCTTTTGACTACCTGCTCAAGGGTCTGTCATTCATACTCGCCATCAAAAAGGCGGGGATACCCGTTTATAAAGCGGTGGCTGATCTGCGCGCCGAAGGCCATGAGTCGCTGGAGTCGGTGAGTTTTACTACAGGCCTGGGAGATGGTAACAAAAGAACAGAAATCGACATGGAAGCCGAGACCTTGTTATTGCACCAGGGTGTGATCCCAAATTTACGCCTGCCGCTGGCCGCCGGCTGTGAGCTTGAATGGGATGCGCTGCAGCAAAGTTGGAAAATAGTCAAAGATATATGGGGTCAGAGTAGTGTTGACCAGGTGCTGGTGGCTGGGGATTGCGCGGGTATCGTCGGTGCCCGTGCAGGCGAGTTGCAGGGCAGGTTATGCGCCTTACAGGCCGCCCATCAATTAAAGAAGATCGATCTGCAACCGCGTGATAGAGCGGCGACGCGGATAAAACGTTCGCTACAAAGACATCTTTCGATCCGACCTTTTCTGGACACACTTTATCCGCCGGCAAAGGCCTACCAACTGCCCGATGATGAAACACTGGTGTGTCGCTGCGAGGAAGTTAATGCCGGACAAATACGCGAGGCCGCACGCATGGGTTGCGTCGGACCCAACCAGGTGAAAGCCTTTACCCGCTGTGGTATGGGCCCTTGCCAGGGGTGTCTATGCGGCAGCACGGTATCGGCATTGATCGCGGACGAAACGGGTGCTTCGATGGAACAGGTTGGATATTTCCGGGTGCGGCCACCCTTCAAGCCGATCACTCTCGGTGAACTTGCGAATACCTAGCCGTATTTATCCGGACCGAATGTCAAAGTAACAGATGGGCCAGGCTACAACAGCAATCTGTAACAGCAGGATATTCAGAAACAGGAAAATTGTTTGGTGATCAAACCCTGAACATGCCACACTAAATCACTATGGAAGGCACCGTATCATTACCGATCTGGTTGTTTATCCTGTTACTGGTTACCGCCTTGTTGCTGGTGCTGGATCGGATCCTGTTACCGGGATTTCGCTGGTATTTGCGGCGTCGCGTCAATCGCGTCATCGAGGAAGTTAATACCCGGCTAGATATCGAGATCAGGCCTTTTCAGCTGACGCGCAAGCAGGCGTTGATTGACCAGCTGGTGTTTGATGACAAGGTGGTAGCGGCGATGAAGGAATACGCGGCCGAACACAATATGCCGAAGGAAGTGGTGCAGGCGAAAGTTTTTCGCTATGCGAACGAAATTGCGCCTTCGTTCAATGCCTACATTTATTTCCGCTTCGGTTACTGGCTTGCGAAAACACTGGGACGCATGCTTTACCGGGTGCGGGTCGGGTTTCATGACGAGGGCGAACTGTCACAAGTTGACCCGAACGCGAGCGTCGTATTTGTCATGAATCATCGCAGCAACATGGATTATGTACTGGTGTCATTCCTGGTTGCTGAAAAAACCGCGCTGTCCTACGCGGTCGGTGAATGGGCCAGGATCTGGCCGTTGCAGTCGTTGATAAAATCGATGGGTGCTTTTTTTGTGCGCCGTAACTCGCGTAACCCGCTCTATCGACGAGTGCTGGAGCGCTATGTGAATCTCGCCACGCGCGCCGGTGTATGCCAGGCCGTGTTCCTCGAGGGAGGGCTGACGCGCGATGGAGCACTACGCGAGCCCAAGCAGGGTTTTCTGGACTACATGCTGCGTGACTATCGTGCTGGCAGTGATCGCGACGTCGTTTTCGTGCCGGTGGGCATTAATTACGACCGCGTGCTGGAAGACATGAGCCTGGTACGAAAACTCGATCCGGAGGCTGAAACCAGAAGCCCCTGGTTTGTTGTAAAAACGAGTTTTAAATTTGGTTTGAAAACGCTTTTAATGAGTCGCAAAAAACGCTGGCTAAGGTTCGGCTATGCCAGTGTCAATTTTGGTAAGCCGGTATCGGTTTTTGAGTATTGCCAACAGCACAACGTCAACCTGTCTGAACTGGACCAGGCCAGGCGTTTTCAGCACATTGAAGAGCTCAGTCACCAGTTGATGGATGAAATTGCCGACGTGGTGCCGGTGTTACCGATCGCGTTAATGAGCGAAGTGGTACTTGCCAATCAGTCTGACTGGCTCAGCGAACTGGGAGCCAAGACAGTGGCCGTCGCGCGCATCGAGGACCTGCATGCGCGGGGGGCGCCGATAAGAATATCGGCTAACGCTTGCGAAGATGTATTGACGGCGGCGCTTTCAATGCTCGAAGGACGTGGATTTATCGAACGCAGGGAAGGTCTCATTCGAGCCAGGTCGGAGGCACTGGATATATTGAATTATTACGCCAATTCAATAAAACAATGGCAAACAGGAGCATCGTCTTGAGTAGGATCCTGATTTCGAGATCGACCGCCGGGATCGCGTTGTACCGGGTTGATAGATTGCCCAAACCTTCATTGCCCGGTGTGAGAGCCCTGAATGGGTCCCCGGCAGCCGTTAGCGGCTGATGCGGTTCTCGATCGGCGGCAGGGCAAGAAGGTAGTCGATCAGCGCGTCGCGGTCTGCCGGGGTCAGGTGTCGGATGCCTTCAATCACCGGGTCCATCGACCCGACGGCATACTCGCCATTTGGTAGCTCGCCGAATTGTAAAAACTCCCGTAGGCTCGCCCGACTCCAGTCACCGATGCCGGTACCCTTGTGGGACGTAATGTTGGGTACCAGCTCGTCTTCCGGGCCGTGTGAATTGCCGGCGTAGGCCAGTTCCGTTTGCATGGCACCAAACAGGTTGCGCGGCGTATGACATTCACCGCAATGCGCCAGGGCTTCGGCAATATAAGCGCCCCGATTCCATTGCGCGCTCTGTGCGGGCTGTGGTGGTAGTTCCCCGGGGCTGAAGAACAGCCATTTCCAGGCCCAGGCGGCAGTCCGCCAGTCTACAAACCATGCCAGCTCATGGTCGCGGTTCGGTTGTTCCGATGCGGGCAGCGATAGAATGTAAGCCTGCAATGCGCGAACATCTGCTTCGAGCATGCGGGTATAAGAGGTGTAAGGAAATGCCGGATAGTAGTCGTTGCCATTCGGTGACACGCCATGGTGTAGCGCACGCTGGAAGTCGTCAGCACTCCACGCACCGATACCCGCGCTCTTGTGGGAGGTTATGTTGGGGGTATAAAAGGTTCCAAAAGGTGTCACGAGCGCCCGCCCTCCTGCCAGCTGCACGCCGTTTTCGGCAGTATGACAATGGCTGCAACCACTGATCTTTAAAATGTATTCCCCACGCGCAAGCAATTTTTTGTCGGCCTGCGTTTGCGCGCTAGCACACCATGATGATGCCGCGATGAGCACGCCCACCGCAGCGAGTAAACGCGGTGCCAGGATCATGATTGCATCATATGCAGCAGCCTATCGAAGCGTCAACGAGCGAGTATCCGATATAGACATTTCACAGGATCGTATCGCAGAACTCGAACCTGCGGGAATTCCGGCAAATGCCGAAGGCAAGTACGAAACCCAGTGCCATATGGGGCTACCGGGTCCCGGGTTTTGCTCGAGTTGAAATCCTTCCGGACAAGTCTTAGTCGCTATTGCTTCTCGCGGAATTCGTCGTGGCATCCCTTGCAGGATTTGCCAACTGCTCCCATCTTGGATTTGAGCGCCTCGCGGCCATCACCGGCTACCGCTGCAAGCTCGTTAACCGCCTCGACGTATTTCTTGCCGTATTTACTAATTTCCGGATAGGTCGTCCAGATCTTTGGCAACGCCGTCGTATCGCCCATGTAATTATCGATGTCGGATCCCTTTGCCCAGGCGCGGCCATTGTCGAGGTCGAGCATTAGTTTCAGATTTCCGGCAAGTTTTTTAGCCAGGTCAGCGTCGTAATCGATCTTGCCCTTGGCCATGCCGAACAGCGGTCCCACGTTAAAGGCGCGCAGCTGCATTTCGCCCTGGCGTGCCTTGATGGCATTTTTCAGCGGGTCCTTGCCAGCAAAGCCGGGTGCGCTAAGTGCCAAACCTGCGATTACAAGCAAAAGTCTAGATGTGGTTTTCATGTTTGATCTCCTCGAATTGTTTTTACAAAAATGCTAAATGGTTGATTTACAATTTTTAACATGCTCGATACTTCAAGCCATGCGCCCGGGTTGCGGCGAAACAACCGGTCCAGCCAGGATCACACAAGTCAAGGCTGGACCGTTGCAAAACTCAGTTCCTGGATGCTTCGAGCTCAATTTGCAGGTCTAGTACTTCTCCAATACCCGGCAATCCGTAATTGACGCCGAACTCACTGCGCTTGATCGATGCGGTTGCATCGAATCCGCATACCTGTTTCTTGCTGAAAGGATGCTCACCGCAGTTGATCGAATCGACTTGCAAAGTCACAGGCTTGCTTACCCCCAGTATCGTCAAATTACCGGTTACTGACGCAAGTTTATTACCATTCCAGCCAGCCTTTGTGGACTTGAAGGTAATGGTCGGGTGTTCGACTGCGTTCAGGAAATCAGGCGAGGTCAGGTGCTGATCGCGTTTAACGTGACCCGTATCGATCGACGCAGCATCGATCTCGATAGTAACCGAAGCTTTTTTACTGCTGTGGTCATATTCGAGTGAACCCGACTGCTGGTTGAACTTTCCGCGCATGGTCGAGAAGCCCAGGTGGTTTATCGCAAAGCTGACATAAGTATGCGCGGGGTCAACGGTGTAGCTGGCGGCCAGCAAGCTGTTGACGGGTAGAATAACCAGGCTTGTTATGAGTAATACTTTCTTCATTTGTTTCTCCTTTGTTTTATACATTTCATTTGTAATTGGCCTCAAACGAGGTTAAATCGGACTAGTAGCCCGACGAATTCGAACTTCCGGTCTGCCATACCCAGACAGATACGACCAACGCAATAATTAGTCCGGGCAGGCTGTTAACCAAAGCATTAAAAAAGCGCGAATCAGACTTGACCGGCACCAGGTTGGTAACGAGCGGTATCGTCGCCAGTGGAATCAGGGCATACCAGGGCAGGCGCGCAAATATAACAGCGGCCAGTCCAATCAGGGCGGTCGACAAAACATAGGGCAGGGTCGAGATCGAAGCGCTCACTCTCCCGGGACCGGTAGCTTTGCCACGCAATACCCAGGCCAGCAATACACCGCCGGACGCAGCCGCGAGGCTCAGGGCGAGTTGTCCCAGCAGGGCGGAGGCGGCGGCCGTTGCGGACAGACCGGTACCGAGCAGCAGACTTAGGCCTGCGCCGTGAAACCGGGCATCGTCATTGGCAATACGCTCGAATGTCCACAGTAGCCACAAAACCAGTCCGACGCCTCCGGCCAGGAACAGAACGATAGCGGTGATTTCCATGCGCGCCACGACTTTGCCGAAAACCCATAACAGCGCCAGAATGGTCAAAACAGGTGCTGCGGCCCGCTGTAGCTTTACCTGTCGAATCAGGTATGGAGCCAGCCCCGCCAGGATGAGCGCGCCCAGCACCAGCAGGATGATTTTACGGGTGCCGGTCAGCGGCGTGACGGTGACGCCGTTTATCAGTCCGGCAGATACCAGGAAGGCGGCAAACAGGGCCCATATCCAGGCGCCTGCGGTAACTTTTTTCAATCCACTGTAAACCAGCATCGCCAAGAAGAACGGGATGAGTGCGCTTTGAAATTCTGGCCGATCGAGCAGCTGTTCCATCAGTGATAATCTAGTTTCCGGCTAACGGGGTAATCGTTGTGCCAGCGTTGCATGTGCTTATTGACTGGCATCCATAACACCACTATTGGGTAATAGAATAAGTGGGATCATGCTAACATGTAATATTTTTACATCAAATTACCTATTTTTGCGCTATAGTGCTGCAATTATGCAGCATATTAACTGGGACAATCTGCGTTACGTCCTGATGGTCGCGAACAAGGGATCCGTGGCCGCGGCGGCGCGTGAACTTGAGGTTAACCGCACTACGGTATTGCGTCGTATCGATAAATTCCAGGAAAACCTGAATTGCCGCATCTTTGATCGGGGCAGGGCGGGCTATGTTTTGACTCCGGAGGCGGAGAAAATGATCAATGCCGCGCGCGAGGTAGAGGACACGCTGTTCACCATGCAGCGCCAGATCGCCGGGCATGAGTTGAAACTTGAAGGTGAATTGCGGGTAACGACGACCGATTCCTTCATGTTATCGGTGCTGGGCCCGCATCTTGCCAGCTTCAGAGAAAAACACCCGCACATCGTCGTCGATTTACTGGTCACCAATAGCCTCCTTGATCTTAACCGACGCGATGCGGACGTTGCGATACGGCCAACCGGGCATCCAGATTCCAGCCTGGTCTCGAAACGGCTATGCGATGTTGAGTTTGGGGTATATGCGTCTGTTGAGTATCTTGAGTCAACCACGCCGGGTAATATTATCGATGGCCGCTGGATAGGTCTTGTCGATAGCCTGGGTACAACACCCATTGGTAGCTGGTTCGATGAGGCCATCGATAAGTCCAGAATTTGCATGCGCTGTGATTCCTTTGTCGCAATCCGAATTGCCGCGGAAGCAGGCATCGGACTCGCGCTATTACCCCGCTTCCTGGGCGATGCCTCCCAGGTCTTGAACCGGGTGGAATTTCCGACCGCGAAGCTGACCACGGGTTTATGGATTTTGACGCATCCTGACCTGGTACGTTCTGCCCGGGTCCACGCGTTCATCGATCACTTCAGCGAAGCGCTCGGTTCACCCTGATACGGGTTATGCCAATGCCACCCAGTATGGTGGCCAGGGCGACGAAATGTTGCCAGGATACCGGTTCTGATAATAGCCAGGCGCCGCATAAAAAAGCCACCACCGGGATCAGGTAGTTGATAGTCGACAGAAAGGTCGGCCCGGCGCGGTCAATGACAGCAAACAGGATGATGGTCGCAATGCCGGTGGGACCAATACCCAGCCAGATCACGGACATCATCGAATCCTGGCTGATGGCGTTGTTGTCGGGTGCCAGAACCAGCCAGATGGGCAGCATGACCAGGCTTGCCATGATGACTACACCACAGGCACCCACCATCGGGCTGAAGCGCGGCAGGCGTTTGATCAGGATCGAATTGACGGCATAACAGGTGGCCGCGGTAAAAATTGCCAGGCCACTCCAGAATTCGCGGCCACCGCCTTCGAACACCGGGCCAAGCAGCAGGGTGACCCCGGTAATGCCAAGCGCGAAGCCAATCAGCTTGTAACGATTGAGCTTTTCGTCGACGACAAAATAATGTGCAAACACCATGGTCAACAGCGGCATGATTGCCATGATCATGCCGGCGACGCCCGAGTCTACCTCTTGTTGCCCCCAGGAGATCAGAAAGAAAGGTAAAGCATTACCGACGATAGCCATTACCAGGAAACCCGCCCAGGTGCGCCAATCCCGGGGAATTGAATGACCGCGCGCGTAGACCACCAGTGACAGCACCAATGCACCCAGCGCCAGGCGGTAAAAAACAACCGAGATCGGATCGACGGTGCTGACCGATATCGCGGTAAACATGAAGGAAGTCCCCCACAGTGCGACCAGGCCCAGCAACAGCGTCCAGTTGATCAGGATTGTTCTTGAATTCAAAGCTTAGTCTTTCAGCTGGGGCAGGTTGCGATAGAGTTCTAACGCTTCTGGATTGGCAAGTGAGTGCACATTCTTGACCGCCCGGTCATGGACCACTTCGCGCACCGCGAGTTCGACTATCTTGCCCGACTTGGTGCGCGGTATTTCGGATACCTGCACAATCCTGGCGGGCACATGACGGGGTGTGCATTTCGCTCGTACGGTCCCGCGGATCCTGTCTTGCAGCGCATCGTCGAGATCAATGCCAGGCTGTAAAACAACAAACAGTACAACGCGTACATCGTCCTCCCATTGCTGCCCGATGACGATGCTTTCGACAATTTCATCCAGTTGTTCAACATGTCGGTAAATCTCGGCGGTGCCGATACGCACGCCCCCAGGATTCAGGGTTGCGTCGGAACGACCGAAAATAATGATGCCATCGTGATCGGTCAGCATGACGTAGTCGCCATGATGCCAAACGTTATCAAAACGCGCGAAGTAGGCGTTGTGGTATTTTTCGCCGCTGTTATCGCCCCAGAAATAAACCGGTTGGCAGGGAAAAGTCTGGGTGCAGACCAGCTCGCCTTTCTTGTTGCGGACCGGATTACCATCGTCATCAAACACGTCAACAGCCATGCCGAGCCCGCGGCACTGGACTTCACCCCGGTATATAGGCCTTAGTGGACAGCTGATGACAAAACAGGAAACGATGTCAGTGCCGCCTGATACCGAGGCGAGACAGAGATCCTGCTTGATGTTTTCGTAAACATAGTCAAAACTTTCCGGCGCGAGCACCGACCCGGTCGACGCAATTGTGCGCAAGCCCGACAGCTTAAACTTATTTAGTGGACGCAGCCCGGCCTTTTTCATCGCGTCGATGTATTTGGCCGAGGTACCAAAAATAGTCAGATCGATATCCTCGGCATAACGCCACAGCACTTCACCATCCGGATAGAAAGGCGACCCGTCGTAAAGCACCAGCGCTGCTTTACTCGCGAGTGCGCTTACCAGCCAGTTCCACATCATCCAGCCCAGCGTGGTGAAATAAAATACGCGGTCCCCGGGATGGATATCGCAATGTAGCATCTGCTCCTTTAAATGCTGGATCAACGTACCGCCCACCCCGTGGGTGATGCACTTGGGCTTACCGGTCGTACCCGAGGAATAGAGTACGTATAACGGGTCATTAAAATTGCGCGCCACGAATTCTATTTCGGTGACGGGGTTGGCGATGATGTCGCTCCAGGCAACAGCCCCATGCTGGTTGCCGAACCCGGCAAAGTTGATCTGGACAACCTGTTCAAGGGTCGGTAACTGCGCACAGATGCTTTTAACCTTGTTATTGATATCGTGGCGTTTACCGTTATAAAAGTATCCGTCCACGGTGAACAGAAACCTCGGTTCGGTCTGGCCGAAGCGGTCGACGACGCTGTCCTCGCCGAAGTCGGGTGAAGTTGATGTCCACACCGCACCGAGGCTGGTAGCCGCAAGCATCGCGACCACGGCTTCGGGCATATTGGGCAGGTAGGCAGCGACGCGATCGCCGGGTTTAAGTCCATTCATTTTAAGCCAGTCGGAAACGCTTGCGACCTGGTCGTAAAGTTCACGGTAAGTCAGCGAGTAGTCGACCTGGTCCTCGGCGCGAAAGTAAATCGCGATTTCGTCATTCTTTTTGCGCAACAGGTTTTCGGCAAAATTGAGTGTTGCATCGGGAAACCATTGCGCTTTTTCGATATCTTCGCCATCGATCAGGATGCGTTCACCCTTGTCTCCGATAATTTCGAAAAAATCCCAGGCCTCCGACCAGAAGGTTTCCTTTTGATCAGTCGACCATTGGTAGAGTGCGTCGTAGTCGTTGATCGAAAGGTCGTGGCGCTGATTCACCTGCGCAATAAAGCGCGTCATGTTGGCCGCGTCAATGCTGGCCTGGCTGGGCGTCCACAGGGGTTGTTGTTCTGTCATTTTTAGCGTCATCCCGCACTATATTGCGTCATCCCCGCGAAAGCGGGGATCTCGTAACCTTGTCGCAATCTTAACAAGATTCCCCCCGGGCCGCGTAGGCTTACGCGGGAATGTCTGGTTAAGGGGTCGTACCCGCGTGAGCGAGGCCTCTTAGCGGACCACCGATTACAAGATCCCGGATATGCGCTGTGCGCATTCCGGGATGACCCCCAGTCACCCGCCTACGGGCTGGTGACTGGAGGTCACTTTCCTTTCCACACCGGATCGCGTTTTTCGGCGAACGCCTTGAAGCCTTCCATGCCGTCTTCACTGCCATAGAGGGTATCGACAGTCTCAAGCTGGCGCTTGGTAATCCGGTTCATCGTATCCTGGAACTTCATCGCCTCGGCTTCACGCGCGACTTCCTTGATCGATGCAAACACCAGCGGTGGTCCGGCGGCCAGTTCGAACGCAACCTCCCAGACTCGGTCCATTAACTCGTCCGTCGGCAGAACCTCGTTTACCAGGCCCCAACGCAAGGCTTCGGCGCTATCCATCCAGCGGCCGCGATAGAGCATTTCCATCGCCACGTGGTAGGGAATGCGCTTCGGTAGTTTAATCGTTGCGGCGTCAGCCAGTGTGCCGGCCTTGATCTCGGGTAGCGCGAAACTCGAATGTTCGGAGGCGTAAATCAGGTCCGCTGACAACATGAGTTCAAAGCCCCCACCGACCGCCATACCGTTGACCGCGGCAATGACGGGTTTATTAAGACCGCGCAATTCCTGCAGCCCAGCAAATCCGCCAACGCCGTAGTCGCCATCAACCGCGTCGCCATCCGCGGCGGCCTTTAAATCCCAACCGGCAGAAAAGAATTTATCGCCCGCGGTCTGGACAATGGCAACGCGCAACTCGGGGTCGTCACGGAATTCCCTGAACGTCTCGCCCATCAGTCGGCTGGTATGGAGATCGATAGCATTGGCCTTGGGTCGATCTAGCGTGACTTCGAGAACCCCGCCTTCTCTGCGGGTAGTGATTACATCAGTCATTTATTTCTGCTCCTCTAGTACGATAAGTGCATCGGCCGCGAAAACACCTTCTCCCTGCGCGCCGATCATTAATGGATTAACGTCAAGTTCGATCAGTGAACCCGAATTCGAGATCGCGAATTGCTGGATAGCAACAATGGCATCGACGGTAGCTTCGATGTCAGCGGCGGGCTTGCCACGATAGCCATCTAGCAACGATGCGGATTTAAGGCCCGCGACTGTAGCTTCGATTTCATCGCGCCGTGCCGGGATGATAAGAGTTTTACTATCCTTCAGGATTTCGACCAGGATGCCGCCGCTGCCGATGGTCAAAATCAGGCCATACTGGGGATCGCGAGTTACCCCGACAATCAATTCGGCCACGGCCGGTTTCATGGTTTCCAGGTAAAGCTGGTCGCTGAGTTTGAATAATTCGTTGGCCGATCGACTGACGTCTGCCTCGTTAACCAGGTTCAATCGTACCGCGTTATGCTCGGTTTTATGGGCGATGCCGAGCGCTTTCATTACCAGCGGATAACCCAGGCTCGGTGCAAGCTCCAGTGCGGCTTCATTCGAATCGACGCATTGACCTTCCGGTATCGGTACGCCCACCGCGTTTAAACGCTGCTTGGCGCTTGCTTCATCGAGGGTTATCCCGGTGCTGCAAGTCGGGGCAAGCTGTAATACCGGTTCAGGTCGTTCCTGATTCCAGGCGGCGCCGATGTCGGCGGCGATTCCGGTTGCCTGCAGCGCCTCGTCTATGCCGTAGAAACTGACGATGCCACGCCGACTGAAATTCTCTGTATATTCCTCGGGGATATTCTCCGGCATACCGACGACGAACGCGCCCTTGGCCCGGTTATGCTTGAGTGCGGCTTCGAAGGCGTCGACCGCAATGTGCCATTCCCAGTCTTCGCAGCGCGCATGATGCGGGAAATCGAGGATCAGGTAATTCATATCGAAGTCCAGGGCCGTCATCCCGCGATAGGTGGCTTCCATCACTTCCCGGTTACCCCAACTGTAGGTCTGGTAGTCGAGAGGGTTGGCAACCGTGACCAGGGGGCCCAGCGCGGCTTCGATCGGTGCCTTTTGCGAGTCTTCGAGATCGGGGAAGTAAACCTTGTGCCGTGCGGCGGTGTCGGCAATGATGCTGGCTTCACCGCCGGAGCAGCTCATCGACGATACCCGGTAGCCCTCGAGCGGTCCGTGCTGATGCAGTAGTTTCAGCGTCTCCAGGAACACCGGGATCGATTCGGCCTGGCCGAATCCGTTACGGCGTAAAAATTCGCTCGTCACCTCGTGCGAACCCACCAGCGATGCAGTGTGCGACATTGCGGCAGCTTGTGACTGTTCGCTCTTGCCGACCTTGAACACGACGATCGGTTTGTTTAAAGCGCGCGATTTTTGCGCCAGTTTTTCCATCGCTACAATTGAATCGAAACCTTCGACGTACATGCCGAGCGCGGTAACGCGAGGATCATCGAGCAACGACAGTGCCAGCTCTGATATGCCGACCACCGCCTGGTTGCCAACCGTAACAACGTAGGTCAGTGGCAGCCCACGCTTTTGCATGGTGAAGTTAATCGCGATGTTGGATGACTGGGCGATGATCGCAACCCCGGTGCTGTCGGCTTTTAGACGCTTGCCGCCCTGCTGATCGGGCCACAGCAGCGCGCCGTCGGCGTAATTGATAAAGCCGTAACAGTTCGGGCCGAGAATCGGCATGTCGCCCGCTGCCTCGATCAATGCGGCCTGCAACTCACCCCCGGTCTTATCGGCTTCGCGAAAGCCCGAGGCATAGCATACCGCGCCTCCGCAGCCGCGTTCCCGCAACGCCCTGACCACATCGACGCTAGCGTGCCGATTAACTCCGACAAAGGCGGCATCGGGCACACCGGGCAGGTCCTCGACGCGCTTGAACGCGGGGATTCCGCGCACCTCGGTTTTCTCGGGATGTACCGGCCAGATCTCGCCCTGGTAGCCCATCAGTTGGCATTGTTCGACCACGCGGCTCGCTTGCAGGCCGCCGATCGCGGTGATCGACCCGGGTCGCAGCAGTCGTTCCAGGCCGGACATCAGCCACCCAGCGGGCGCAGCAATTCGCGCGATATGATATGGCGCTGGATTTCAGAGGTGCCATCCCAGATGCGTTCGACCCGCGCATCGCGCCAGAACCGTTCCAGCGGTAGTTCATCCATCAGGCCCATGCCGCCGAAGATCTGGATCGCTTCATCGGTTACGCGCGCCAGCATCTCGGTGGCGAACACCTTGGCGCTTGCAATTTCGCGATTGGCATCGAGTCCCTGGTCGAGACGCCAGGCCGCAGACAGCGTGAGCCAGTCGGCGGCGTCGATGTCGGTGATCATGTCGGCGAGTTTGAAAGACACGCCCTGGAATTTGCCGATCTGCTGACCGAACTGTTTACGCTCGACCGCGTAGGGCAGGGCATATTCGAAGGCACGTCGAGCGCGCCCGACACTGGTTGCGGCGACGGTTAAACGGGTCGCGTACAACCATTCGTTCATGACTTCGAAGCCGCCGTGTAATTCACCCAGAATCTGACCTTCGGGCAAACGGCAATTATCGAAGTTCAGGATACAGTTTTTGTAACCGCGATGGCTGACCGAGTTATATCCCGGCCTGATTTCGAATCCCGGCGTGCCGCGGTCTACCAGGAAGCAGGTGATTTTCTTCTTGATGCCGCGAGGTGTTTCTTCTTCCCCGGTGGCGATAAAGACGATGACGAAGTCAGCAATATCGGCGTGACTGATAAAATGCTTGCTGCCATTCACAACCCAGTCACTGCCATCCTGCCGGGCACTGCATTTCATGCCACGAACATCGGAACCGGCTCCCGGTTCGGTCATGGCTAGCGCATCAAATTTCTCACCTTTAACCGCGGGGACCAGGTATTTTTCGCGCTGCTCTTCGGTGCAGGCCTGCAGTATGCCGGAAGGACGCCCGAAGAATACCGCGAGTGCGTTCGAGGCACGACCGAGTTCACGTTCGAGCAGGGTGAAGTCAAGGTGGCTTAAGCCACCGCCACCAAATTCCTCGGAGATATTGGCGGCGAAGTAGCCCGCCTCGATACATTTGTCCCGAATTTCGTGGCCGATTTCGATTGGCACTTCGCCGCTGCGCTCGACTTCGGCTTCATGCGGGTAAATTTCGTTTTCGACGAAGCTTCTGACCGTGTCGACGATCATTTCCTGTTCAAAACTGAGTCCGAAATGCATGTTATTCTCCAAATTTATTCGTCATTAGCGGCTCCCAGCAGTTGCTGCTCGTAGCGTGCCAGTGTTTTGCCCGCACCCCAGTTATTGCCCTTTAGCGCCTGCAGGATCGCGATCAGGTTGCTGTCGCGTACGCGCTCAAGATCGCGCGGGGTCAGGCCAGCGGCCTGCTGATCGCACTGATCGCCGACCTCATTGACAAACTCATCGGTCAGTTCGGGTACGTCCATGAGTTTGGTCCAGGGCCACTTCAGGCACGGACCGAACATCGCCAGCATCGCACGCATGCCGCCTTCGCCACCAGCCAGGTGGAAAGTCTGCATGGTACCCATCTGCGCCCAGCGCAGGCCGGGGCCGTAAGCGATCGCGGCGTCGATTTCCTCGGCGGTCGCGACCTTGTCGTGCAGTAGCCAAAGCGCTTCGCGCCACAAGGCTTCCTGCAGGCGATCCGACAGAAAACCCTCGATTTCGACGCGACAGTGCAGCGGATGCATGCCGATGGCGGCGAAGAAATGCTTGCCCCATTCGATATATTTCGAATTAGTTTTCTCACCGGATACCAGTTCAACCAGTGGTAGCAGGTAGACCGGGTTGAACGGATGGGCAACCATCAGGCGCTCGGGATGTGTCATTTCGGACTGTAGTTCGGTCGGCATGATGCCCGAGGTCGACGATGTGATGACCGCGTCACTCGCCGCCGTGGTTTCGATTTCAGCGTAAACCGCGCGCTTGATGTCCGGGCGTTCAGGCACCGACTCGATGATCAGTTGCGCGCCTTTGGCCGCCTCTGCCGCGGTGGCGTGCCAGCTGATAGTACCCTTGTTCGTGGAACGAACGCTGGTCAGGTTGGCAAATGCCTGTTCAGCATTGGCGAGCACTGTATTTAGCTTGTTTTCGGCGTCGGGCGCCGGATCAAAGACGCGCACGTCGATTCCGTTTTCGACCAGGCGCGCGCTCCAGCCACCACCGATAACGCCACCGCCGATGATGGCGGCTGTCTTTACCTCAATCATGTTTTTACTCCCTTATTTTGAGACCGGCGGACGTTTTTGCAGTTGCATTTTTTCGCGCACCTCGGTCGGAGTCATCAGGGTTGCACCCATGTTGGTAACAATGGTTGCCGCCATTTCCACGAGTTGTGCGTTAGTCGCAAGCTCGCCTTTTCTGAGCCAAAGGTTGTCCTCGAGGCCGACACGCACATTGCCACCGGCAAGTACCGCGGCGGCGGCGTAGGGCATTTCGTGGCGGCCGATCGAAAACGCCGAAAAGGTCCAGTTGTCCGGGGTATTGTTGACCATCGACATGAAGGTGTTCAAGTCATCCGGAGCACCCCACGGAATACCCATACACATCTGGATCATGACCGGGTCCTGGATGATGCCTTCTTCGACCAGCTGCTTGGCAAACCACAGGTGGCCGGTTTCGAAGACTTCGATTTCGGGACGCACGCCGAGATCGGTCATCATTTGACCCATCGCGCGCAGCATACCGGGGGTATTGGTCATGACGTAGTCAGCCTCGGCGAAATTCATTGTGCCGCAGTCGAGGGTGCAGATTTCAGGCAGGCATTCGGCGACATGCGCAACACGTTCAGTAGCGCCCGCCATATCGGTTCCAGCCTCGTTCAGGGGGAGCGGATTCTCCGGGTCGCCAAACACCAGGTCACCGCCCATGCCGGCAGTGAAGTTGACCACGACATCGGTTTCAGAATCACGGATACGATCGATAACCTCACGGTAGAGTTCTACCCGACGACTGGGTTTGCCGGTTTCAGGTTCGCGCACGTGGCAATGGACAACGGCGGCGCCTGCCTTGGCGGCATCGATCGCGCTGCTGGCGATTTGTTCGGGCGAGCGCGGCACGTGGGGAGAACGATCCTGTGAGCTGCCGGAACCGGTAACAGCACAGGTAATGAAAGGATTCAGATTGGCGCTTAAAGGCATGGCACACCTCCATTAATAGAACGCGCCATCATGCCATGGATTGCGGGATTGTGATTGCATTAATGCGCAAAATATTTAACAATTTACGCAATGAGTATCTTCAAACCGAGCGATCAAAAACTCCGGGTAACGCTGCTGGTATTGCCCGATTCGTCGATGATGTCGCTGGCATCGGCGCTCGACACCATGCGTGCCGCAAACCGTATCGCAAGCAGTGAACTATTTGAATGGAAAATCATAACCCTGAACGGAAAACCGGCGCGCCTGACCTGCGATATATCGATCGAACCCGACGCCACGCTTGATGAACATTCGCACGGGGATGTGCTGATCGTCATTGCCAGTTTCCATCAGCAGCAACATGCGGGACCTGCCCATTTAAAGTTGATCAAGCGGGTGGCTCGAAATTTCTCGATGGTTGGTGGCATAGAGGCCGGCAGCTGGATCCTGGCACGCAGCGGCTTACTGGAACGTAAATCGGCAACTACTCACTGGGAAGACCTGGAGGAATTTGGCACTCGCTTTCCCGCGGTCAACTTGAAAGCGGATCGTTTCGTTATCGATGGCCCGGTATTTACCACCGGTGGTGCGTCACCAACCTTCGACTTCATGCTGTACCTGATCCGCAAGCGCTACGGTTATCCGCTCGCGATCGAAGTTTCCAGCGCCTTCATTTATGACGGCGTGCACAGCGCTACGGATACCCAGCCACTGGTGTCACTCGGCATGCTGGAAAATAACGAGCCCCGGGTCGCCGCGGCGATACACCTGATGGAACAGCATATCGATGACACCCTGACGATAGCCCAGGTGGCACGGCAGATCGATTTATCGGTGCGTATGCTCGAATACCTTTTCAGGCAGACACTGAATCTTTCCCCGGCTGCTTACTATCGTCGTCTGAGGTTGCAAACCGCGCGCCGCATGGTGGTCGATACACGGCTCAAGTTGCAGGAAATCGCCATTCGCACCGGCTTTAACTCGTTGTCTTCATTTTCGCGCCTGTTTAGCCAGTACTACCAGCAATCCCCCGGGGAATGTCGCCGCCTGGCGCAAAGTACAATTTGAATCTGTTGTCCTGCTGGATTGGCGCAAATAGATAATCTTCAGTCGCGCATAAATCTTACACCGGGCATTGCTGTGATAGTATTCGTCGCTGTAAATCGACTGTGATCGAGGAATTCCCCTGCGATCACCAGAATGGAAAGTTGCGAGCGTAATGAAAATACTGGTATGTGTGAAACGCGTGCTAGACCCCCAGGTCAAGGCACGTGTCAAGGCGGATGAATCGGGTGTCGATCTGGCGAACGCCAAGATGACCATGAATCCCTTTTGTGAAAATGCCCTCGAAGAGGCGCTGCGCCTGCGCGAGGCCGGCATTGGCGAGGAAATTATCGTGGCCTCGGTCGGCGGTGGTAAAACCGAGGAAACCCTGCGCCATGGACTCGCCATGGGCGCCGATCGCGCGATCCAGGTGGTAACCGAGGAAACGCTGGAGCCGCTCGCCATCGCCAAGGTGCTGAAGCAGGTCGCCGAGCAGGAAAGCGTTGGCCTTGTGCTCGCCGGCAAACAGGCCATCGACGACGACTCCAACCAGACCGCACAAATGCTGTCGGCGCTGCTGGGCTGGTCGCAGGCGACCTATTGCTCGGAAATCAAGATCGAGGGTGATAAGGCGACCGTAACCCGTGAGGTCGACGCCGGTCTCGAGACTATCGAGGTGAAGATGCCGGCCGTTATGAGTGCCGACCTGCGCCTCAACGAGCCGCGTTACGTCAAGCTACCCGACGTTATGAAAGCCAAGCGCAAGCCGATGGATAAAATCGAGCTCGATAGCCTGGGGCTCGATACCGCCAATCGCCTGACGACCTTGAAAGTCGAAGAACCGGAAGGCCGCGCCGCCGGCGTGATTGTAAACAGCGTCAGTGAACTGGTCGAAAAACTGCGCAACGAAGCGAAGGTGATTTAGTCATGGCAAATCTGGTAATCGTCGAACACGATAACAACGAAGTCGCCGCGGCAACCCTGCATGCGGTGACTGCTGCGCAGCAAATTGGTGGTGACATCGACCTGCTGGTCGCAGGCGAAAATTGCGGTGCGGTTGCTGAAGAGGCCGCCAAAATTGCTGGCGTTAGCAGCGTCAAGGTGGCTGATGATGCGAAGTTCGGTCATCACCTCGCGGAAAACCTGGCGACCCTGATCGTCGAAGTTGCCGCGGGTTACAGTCACGTACTGGCCTCGGCCACCACCTTCGGCAAGAACGTCATGCCGCACGCTGCGGCCTTACTCGACAAGGCGCAGATTTCCGAAATTGTCGAAGTCAAGTCAGCCGATACCTTCGTGCGCCCGATCTACGCAGGTAACGCGCTGGCGACGGTACAGTCTTCGGATTCGATCAAGATAATTACCGTGCGCACCATCAAATTCGAAGCCGCGGCAGCCGAAGGGGGTTCCGCGAACGTCGAAGCGATCAGCGGCGGTACCGATACTGGCCTGTCGAGCTGGGTGTCGCAGGCGGTTTCCAGCAACGACCAGGTCGATCTGACTTCGGCCAAGATCGTCATTTCCGGCGGTCGCGGCATGCAGTCCGGCGATAACTTTAGCATGTTGCACTCGGTCGCCGACAAGCTCGGCGCAGCGGTTGGCGCATCGCGCGCCGCGGTCGATTCCGGCTTTGTACCGAACGAATTCCAGGTTGGCCAGACCGGCAAGGTCATCGCGCCGGATTTGTACATCGCGGTCGGTATCTCCGGTGCGATCCAGCACCTCGCTGGGATGAAGGAGAGCAAGGTTATCGTCGCCATCAACAACGACAGCGAAGCGCCGATCTTCCAGGTCGCGGATTATGGCCTGGTCGCGGATCTTTTCGAAGCGGTACCCGAGCTCGACGCCGCGCTGTAAACGGCACACGTCATGCCCGCGAAAGCGGGCATCTAGTAGAAACACAAAACCCGCCGGATTCAATCCGGCGGGTTTTTTTGCGCTTCACAACGGAATTGGTGCCAGTGAGCCCGATTTTGCTCAGGCGAACCACCACCGTTCGGCATTCTTCATGCCGTCCAGTTCCCAGTTGTTGCCGATCTGCTCGGGAAGGCCGAGTTTGTCGTTCACCGCCATCACGTCACTGAGAAACAGCGGTATTACAGCGCCCCCGTCGTTGTGCACGATTTGCTGCATTTCGACATAGATTTCGCGCCGTTTCTCCGCATTCAGTTCGGCACGGCCCTGGATCAGCAACTTGTTGAATTGCTCGTTCTTCCAGTAAGTTTCGTTCCATTTGGCATCTGCGGAGTAAACCTGGGAAAACATCCAGTTTTCGGTGGGCCGGCCGCTCCAGTAGGAGCCACACCAGGGCTTTTTCAACCACACGTCGGCCCAGTAGCCGTCATTGGCTTCGCGTTTAATGTCGATATTGATCCCGGCGGGCTTGGCCGATTCGCGCATTAGCTGCCCGGCGTCCACCGCACCGGCGAAGGCCGTATCCGCGGCATGGAATTCCACCGACAGGTTCTCCATTTTGGCCTGCTTCAAGTGCCACTTCGCCTTGTCGGGATCGTATCCCCGCTGCGGCAGCTCTTCGGTGGTCGCGCGATACACGTTGGCCGGGCCGATCGGATTGTCGTTGCCGAGTTCACCGTAGCCAAATGCGATCTTGTCGAGCCACTCTTTGCGCTGGATTATCAACTTGAGCGCCATGCGAACGTGATTATTGTCATAGGGCGCCAGATCCGTGCGCATCGGCAGCGTGATCTGCTTGTTACCCGTGGTGGCGATAACTTTCACGCCTGGCAGCTTGGCAAACCGACTGGCAGTTTTCAAATCCACTTTCTGGATGCAATCCACCGTATCCGTTCGCAGGGCAGTGGTGCGCGCCCCCGGGTCTTCGAGCTGCAGTGACTCGATTTCATCGAAATGCGCTTTACCTTCTTTCCAGTAGTTGGGATTGCGCTTGGTAAAAGTTCGAATACCGGGTTCATGGTCCACCAGGCTGTAGCCGCCCGTGCCGATGCCGGATTGCCAGTCGATGCTACCGTCGCCGTTGGAGGGGCAGATCAGGATGTGATAGTCGCTGAGGATGAACGGAAAGTCGGCATCGCCGCCACTGAGTCCTACTACCACTGTATTCGCCCCATCCGCCTTGACCGAGTCAACGCCGGTGAGGATGCCGGCCGCGCCCGATGTCGAACCTTCACCGAGGTGATGCTGCAACGAATCTACCACGTCCTGCGAATTCAGGGTCTTACCATTGTGGAATTCCACACCCTTGCGAATTTTGAAAACCCACTGGGTGGCATCGGCGTTGGCCTCCCAGCTTTCGGCCAGTTCTCCGACCAGTTCACCGCTGGCAGAGACTTCGGTAAGGTTGTTACGCAACTGGCCGAATTGCACGTTGATCATGTAGGAGTCCAGGATCTGGCCCGGGTCCAGTACGTCACTGGTCGCGCCACCGGTGAGCCCCTGCCTGAGCTTGCCACCTTTCTTTGGAGCGGCCAGTGCCGCTTCGCTGTATAGCATGGGTGCCATCGCTCCCGCGCCCAGTGCCATCGCCGCGGTCAGGAATTTACGGCGGCTCAGGCCGTTTTCCGTAACCAGTCGTTGCAGAAATTTGATTTCGTCGTCTTGTTTCATATGTCCTCTCCGGTTGGGGTCTTTTTTTGCGAAACAGGCCGTTAACGGCAATCTGATTCGCTTTGTCCCGCGATTATAACCCCGAAACCATCGCAGATCGAAACATTATATCTTTCAATAACGACGAGATTGCGCAATGGCAACAGAAATTAAGGTTCAAAAAAGTGACACAGGGATTGTATTTCAATCCTCCCGTCTTTCGTTCCAGGACAGGAGTCGGTGACAAATGATTCTAATTCTCATTTGTCACCGACCCCTGTCATTGATAAGGTGACAGTTCACTTGATTCCGAGATAACTAAACGCTTAGCAGAATTTTTCGAATAGCGTGACATTACAGGAGAGGAACGTGGCAAGTACTCCACTATTGGCCGATCTGGAAAGAGCCCTTGATCTGTTGAAGCAGGTTGATGAAAGCAGGTTGGACTTCGCCCCTGACCCGAATGTCTCTCCCGACATTCGCGAACTAACCGGTATCGAGAAGTATCCGGTAGATTCTCACCTGGCGAATCTACGGGCCAGGATCAAGGCCGTCGTGAAAGCGGGGGATAAGCTGGACCCGCGCGAACCATCCGATTACGTGTCGCAGCTCATCGTCGCATGCGTAAGGCTCGCCCCGCCGAGCGACGATTGAACCTGGCATCAAGGAATTTAAGAAACTAAGTCGACAGTCTAAGTTTTCAATCGAACCGTTTCCGCACCCAGAAAACGATTGCGCCAAGCAGGAGCAATGCCAAAATGCCAGAGATCAATGGTTTGCTGTCGGACTTGTCGCTCTCAATCGTTTTATTTTCGGATTGACTTTCGAGGGCTTTCTCGCGTGCCTGGCGAGATTTATCGAGACCCTGGTAGGTGACGTAATACTTATAGATATTGCGCACATAGGAAGCCGGTTCGCCGCTTACCGCCCGGTACATGCCAATCTCGACATTGCCGAACCAGCGGTTGGGATCGAAACCCAGCTGCCTGGCGTGTTTGCGCGCGCGCTGCATGTTGCCCGGGCCGGCGTTGTAGGCCGCGAAGGAGAACAGCACCCGGTCGAGCGGTGAAATCGTCGGCTCCGAGAAGTAGGTCTCGCGCAGCCAGTGCAGGTATTTAACCCCGGCATGAACATTGTTCTCGACCGTTGAAATATCGGGGATGTCGACCGCCTTGTCCGCAGCTGTCGTGGGCAGTAACTGCATCACGCCCACCGCGCCGGCCGAGCTGCGCTTGTTCTGGTCGAAGCGCGATTCCTGGTAGGCCTGGGCCGCAATAATTATCCAGTCAAATTCATACTGGCCCGCATATCGCTTGATGATTTCGATGGTTTCCCCGTACCGTTTTCGGTTCTCACCGGAGAGCACATTTTCCAGCCATCCGGTGTTGCCGAGGTAGCGCTTGCGGAGAATGTTGCCGAGCAGGCTGCCTTTTTTGACAGTCTCGCTGAATGCAGAGATCGATTTCATCAGTGCCGGGCTGTCCTTGCGAATGGCCCAGGCGATCCGGTTGCCGGAGTGCACCGATATATCACGGTGTACCTCGATATTTTCAAAAACCTGTTCCCAGAAGGCCGCCTTGTGGCTGTCGACAACGACAGCCTTTAACACCCCGGCATTGACCATATCGAGCAGGTCGTAGTCCTCGAGATTTTCATCCGCCTCGGTGATCGGGATCGGTTCCTTGCCCTGTGTCTCGCGCGCGGCATTCAACGTCTGCAGGTGTTCGAAGTAGCTGCTGGATCGACGCACGTAAAGCCCGGGATCAACGAGGTCGTCGAGCGAGGTGATATTTTTTACTGCGGGACCGGTTATGACCAGTTCGTCGACGTTCGGGTATATCGGGGGACCGAAGTCGACCAGCTTTTGCCGTTCGGGCGTGATCGTGAGATTTCCCATCACCAGGTCGCCGCGACCTTCGATAAGGCCCGGTATCAGTTCGTCGCGACCTACCGGAATCAGTACGATGGTGGGCGAGCGCACGCGCCCGATTTCCTCAGCGAGGTGATCGTCGAACAGCTTGCCCAGCTCGGCCACCATGCCTTTCTGCTTTGCACCGTCGAAGCTGAAGAACAGGGGGTTGTGGACGGTGAGGATACGCAGGAAACCACGTTCAGTCATGCCGTCGAGATCGCCGTGCCAGGGCTGGTTGGCATGCTCCAGAATTTCGTCTGGCTCGTCGGTGGTGGCCAGCACGACTCCACCGCTGAACAGTATCGGCAGCAGCACTAGTAAAGCGAAAGCAGGTCTTGGCAAGCGCATGGCAATACAGCATCGCAAGTGCATTCGGGCCCGTCAAGCGCGGCTCGCCCACGGAATTACCAACCGATTCGAAAATCCAGTCAGGTAATAGCGTAGGAATTACGGTGACAGTTAACCGAATTCGATAAGAAAGGATAATTTAACTGTAATCATTAGTGCCGCACCGGCAATGGCCGGCTACACGATGCCTCAACGGCATTGAAGCATCCGCTTGATCCCCTGTCTGCCTTCTCCATTGAGGTCGAATAATCCCCGGCGCATTTTGATCGTTGGTGTCGAGGCAAGCCCCGTGCTTACGCAAAACTGTCGTGAAAACATAAGCTTATCGATATCCCCCCCGATTTGGATAGATCGACAAGGGATGTCTCACCGCGGATTGAAAACGATTGGCACAGTTAATGCCTGGTTTTCCCTAAACACGAGTTCAGGGGTGGAGTTAACATGAATAAATGTTCGATAACGGCCGCAATCTTGGCGATCCATTTTTTTATCTGGGTATTACCTGCCGTAACTAACGAGAGCATTGCCGGAGGTCACTACCGGATCGGCACGCTTAATGAATCCCACCATTATCGCGACGACGAAGACTTTAATAGCAGCCACAATGGTTTCTATATCGCGCATAACAACAATTTGTTTGGCACCTACTACAACTCGGATTTTGCGCAGAGTTTCTTCTACGCGCGCAACCGCCGAATCAACGACATATTCAGTTTCTCGTATGGCGTCGCCACTGGATACAACGTAGGCATGATTCCAATGGTTGGATTATCCGCACAAATGAGTATCTTCAAACTAACATTGACGCAGGAAGCAGCTGTGATTGGCCTTGAGTTTTCGTTGTTATGACGCCGCAGTTCGGGATCGTGGCAGCTTGTTTTCCGGGTCGTAGAGCGGCTTGTAACCGACTGACTCTACCTTCATCAGAAATTGCTCGCCGAGATATTCCATGATCATCGCACGGCCTTCCTTGCAGTATTCGCGGGGCAGGTAGCCAAGCCCGATATTTTTATCGAGGCTTGGACCGTAAGCGATACAAGTGATGTAAGAGCGGCACCCTTTCGCCTCGATCGGAAATCCCCATGTACTTGACCCTCATCAAGGTTGCCCGCTGATTTTGAAGATTTAATAGTAGATTAATCTAACAGAAGATTAGTCGCTACAAGTTTGTCATCTGAAACAGACGAATTTAAACCAAATAACATCAGAAAATTTAAGAGGAGCATCATCATGAGCCGTTCACCTAGAATCGCAATAAGCGGGATTGTCGCCCTGTTAAGCGGGGGCCTCGGTCTCAGCCAGAGTTATGCCGCCGATGCGGTGCCGCGAGCCGAGTTACTGGCGTCCATGTGTATCACCTGTCACGGCGCTAATGGTAAAGGCGCCAAGCCTATGCCTGGGATTAACGGCGAGGAACCCGCCGATTTTATCGACCTGATGCAGGCCTTCGCCAACGGTGAAGAGTCCACCAGTATCATGGATCGCCATGCCCAGGGTTATACCGAGGCCGAGCTCAAGCTGCTCGCCGAATATTTCAGCAAACAATAATAGAGGAGAAAGACAATGAAAGCATATGATCGCAGAGACTTTCTCAAGGTAATCGGAGCCGCGGGCGCAGTAACCGGGTTGGGTAGCCTGGTGTGGCCAATGGAAGCCCTGGCCGCAGCCAGCGGAAAAGTGGTTGTCGTTGGTGGCGGTTTCGGTGGCGCGACCTGCGCCCGGTATCTGAAACGCTGGGGACCCCAACTCGATGTCACCCTGGTTGAGCGCGATACCAGCTATATCACCTGCCCGTTTTCCAACGAGGTGCTCTCGGGTAATCTTGACATCAGCAAGATTACCCACGACTACGGCAATATCCACGCTCAGGGTATCAATGTGGTGCACGACGAGGTCACCGCTATCGATGCCGGTGGAAAATCGATCAACCTCAAGTATGGCGGTTCGATGAAATTCGATAAATTGGTTGTATCACCGGGTATCGCGTTCAAGTGGGGTGCGATTGAAAATGACCAGGCGGCGGTGCAACGGGCAATGCCGCACTCATGGAAAGCCGGCGAACAGACGCTATTGCTGAGAAAACAGTTGCAGGCTATGCGCGACGGCGGCACCGTCATCATCGTGCCACCGAAGAAACCGTTTCGCTGTCCACCCGGACCTTATGAACGCGCCAGCCTGATTGCACATTATCTCAAGTGGAACAAGCCGAAGTCCAAAATCCTGATTGTCGATGCCAACCCGACCCATTCCAAGCAGGCTGCGTTTCACGAAGCCTGGAACAAGGAATACGGTAACATGATCGAATGGATCAAGGATACCGACGGTGGCGTCATTACCAGAGCGGATCCGGGCAACATGACCCTGCGCAATGATTTTGGCGACGAATACAAGGGTGATGTAATCAACCTGATCCCCTATCAAAAAGCGGGCGAACTGGTTGAAACCGCCGGCCTGACCAACAAGGATGGCTGGTGTACCGTCGATATGGGCACTTTTGAATCGGCAAAGGCCAGGGATGTACATATCATCGGTGACGCCTGCGTCGCCGGTGCCATGCCAAAATCTGGCCACTCGGCGGCTTCGCAGGCGAAGAATTGTGCTGCTGCGATCGTTTCCATGCTCGCCGGAGATACACCACCCGAACCGACCTATGCCAACACCTGTTACAGCCTGATCGGACCCAAGTACGGTATTTCGGTGGCCGCAGTTTACCGCCTTAAAGACGGGGTCATCGTCAAGGTTTCCGGTGGAGTCAGTAAAGTAGGCAACAAGGATCGGGTACATGAGAACGAAGCCAAGTATGCCCGCGGCTGGTACAAGTCAATCACCTCCGACGTGTTCGGTTGAGCCGATCGATATCTGGTAATGAGATGGGTGGCGTTCGCGCCACCCCGTTTGATTAGGAAGTTAATGGACCGATGAGAAGACGAACTTTATTGCAAAACCTGTCTGCGGTTGCAGCTACCTGGGTGGCCGGCGGTAGCGGTATATTTTATTCAATGCTGGCGAACGCAGCGTCGAGACCAGATGCGGCGTTTCTGGCCAAGGATGCCGACACGGCGATGATGGAGGTACTGGGTACCCGGGAAGCCACCGCCAGCGACCAAATCAAGCTCGATGCCCCGCTGCAGGCGGAAAACGGCGCGGTGGTTCCAATCGAGGTATCGACCACCCTGCCGTCTCCCGAATCTGTCGTCGTGGTGGTGCCTAATAACCCGACACCGTTGTTGAGCGTCATAGAGACCACGCCCCGTACCGGCAACTACTTCAGAATGCGTATCAAAATGGCGGGCACCGATAACGTCATGGTATATGTCAAATCAGAAGGCCAGTGGTACGTCACCTCGCAGGAAGTGCGAGTTGCGATCGGCGGCTGCGGTGGTTGATATATCGATTTTGCTGAGGAATTTGCACTATGGCGAAAAGACGTACAAGGCTCAAAGCGGAAATAATGGGCAGTGGTATCCGCGCGACCTGTTTAATCAAACATCCGATGGAAACGGGCAATCGGCTCGATTCTGACGGCAACAAGATCCCGATTCACTACATCAAGTACGTGAAGTTTTCGGTCAACGGCGAGCATGTCGGCACGCTCAACCTCGGTCCCGGGGTGTCGGCAGATCCTTATCTATCGTTTGATATTGCCGACGTCAAGGTAGGTGATACGCTCGCCTTGCAGTGGGAAGACAACAAGAGCGAATCGGACACCGTGGAACGCGTCGTCAAGTAGGCGTTTCAGTGTTTACTGAAGGGGGGCATAGAGTTATGCGTGAATCGGGACTTTTGGTTATGTTGCTGGCGGTTATTATCCACCCCGGAAACGGGTTAGCTCAGCAAGGCTCGGACACGGAGTTGCCGCCCAGCGTGTCGGCGGAACTCGCGCCTAATTATGAGTCCGGCCCACGTCTGATCCAGGATTTGTCCGATGAGGCGCAAAAAATTCGCCGCCAGCAATTGATGCGGCAATCGAATCGCGTCATGCCACCGGTACCGCGGGCGCAAAAAAAGGCGCTTTTTGACATGATGACCCCCATGAGCAGTATGTCGATGCGCGATCTGTTCAATTTCATGACCGATAAAATCAAGGCCGATCCCGAATTGACATTCGACGACGTCGTCGAGGCGATGGAACTCAAGGCCAATGAAGTAAATTTCAAAAAAGTGGGGCATAACGAATTCTGGCGGGACGTCAGCGCTTTCTCCGGTTTGCCGACTCTGCGGCTCGAGATACTCCAGTTCTGCGACGCCTCGGTCGGCCGGCGCATGCTCGATTACAGTCCCGAATTTTCGATTTTCATTCCCTGCCGGATTACGGTCATGGAGGACGCCACCGGCGAAATCTGGTTGATGACGCTGGACTGGGACGTCAGCTGGCTGGCGCGAGCCTGGCAGCCTGGATCCCGGCTGGATCCGGAGCTGGTCAAGGATGCAATCCGTATCCGCGATGCGATGACCGAAATCATGCAGGCCGGCGCCTCCGGAGACTGGTGAAGCGGGCATGATCGCAGCCTGAGTTACGGCCTCGAGGTAATGCCATTATAATTTTTAAATTATTTGAAAGGTGACAGCTTGCAGACACTGGCTTTTCATCGCTCGCTAGCATATTGCGTGAGTGTCCTGTTACTCGCCACATTGGTTTTTGCGGCCCGTGCCGAAATCCATTCGACCCTTGAAATCAACGACGAAATCGAAATTGATATTGTCACATTCGGCGAACCGGCGAAGACCGGCATTATCTGGTTTGCCTGCAGACAGGGGGAGGATGCGATCGAGTTTGAAACCGCAAGAAAGCTGGTAAGCAGGGGGTATCAGATTTATTTCCCCGATATGTTGAGTGCGCATTTCCTGTCGTCCCTGCCGTCGAATATCGCGCGGATTCCGGCTGCCGAGGTTGTCACTGTGATCAGGCATATCATCGATACCTCGACTGCCGAGCGATTGTTTCTGCTGGCCGGCGCACGCGCCGCGGTACCGATAATCCGCGGCCTGGCCGATAAAAATTTGCAACAGATGGACTCGAAATTGAAAGGTGCATTATTGATCACTCCCCGAATTTACAAAACAATGCCCGATCCCGGCTCCGAACCGGTTTATATCGATGAAACTGGATTGTCAATCCACCCAATCCTGGTACTGGAAGGCGAACGTACCCCTAACCGTTGGGGATTGCCGCATTTGGTAGCAGCGCTAACAAAATCAGGCAGCCGGGTGCAAACCGATTTGATTGACGGAGTGCGCGGCTACTTTTATTTACGCGACAACCAGACCCCGGCCGAGATGGAATTAACCCGCCAACTCGATTCATTGATTCATGATAATTTGCAGAAACTCGGAGCAATTTGAGAATGGGTTTTTACCGGCACCTGATATTTTGTCTGTCGCTGGCTTTACTGGGTCAGCAGGCGCAGGCTGTCGCGGGTCAGTTAAAAGAATATTGGGGTGATATGACGTCACCCGAGATTGAATTACCCGATTTGCAGGGGCGGCAACATTCGCTGGCCGACTATCACGGCAACGTCGTGCTGGTACAGTTCTGGGCTACCTATTGCACGCCCTGTCGTACCGAAATGCCGACCATGAATCGGCTGATTAAAAAGATGCGAGGTAAGCCGTTCAAAATCGTCACCGTCAACATGGCCGAATCACCCGGGCAGGTGCGGCAGTTTTTACAGGAAGTGCCGGTCGACTTTCCGGTGCTAATGGATAGCGATGGCAGCACCCTGAGTCGATGGAAGGTTTTTGCCGCTCCAGCAAATTTTATTCTCGACAAGCAGGGTAAAATCACCTTTACGCTGTACGGTGCAATTGAATGGGATTCGGATGAAATGGTCAGTCGGTTAAACGCGCTGAGCGAAGAATAAGTTCATCCGGCAGACTCAGTTAACCGAGGCATAGAAATTCAGCAGCGCCTCGATGTCCTCCTGATTCAGCTTCTTCAGCCGGTTTGACATGCGCCGTGACACGAGGCGTTTGCCGCTGAGAATATTTTTGAACTGCAGCCTCAGGTATGGCGTCCATTGCCCGGCGAGGATGTTCTTGTCATCTGTGGGTTCGGTACCGTTTTTCAGGTGACATCGTTCGCAATGCTTCTCGTGTAGAATTGCGCCGCGACTGGCAAGTTCCGGATTAAACGCCTGACTTCTTGGGATATACTTCCGCTTGGAAAAATAATTCGCCAGCCCCTTGAGATCCGCGTCGCTCAATTGCTTCGCAATGTTGATCATAACGGTTTCGGGCTCGTTGGGCTGCTGAAATTCAATTGCGATACGCCTGTTTTCCCGATACTCGTCCATGGTGTAGAGAAATCCCGCGTAGGAAAAACCGGAGATGCTCGGGAAAATAGGTAATACGCTGTTACCATCCTGTCCATGACAGATCTCGCAACGTATTACCAGGTCGTCAGTATCTTCGGCAGGCCCGGGAGCGGTAAATAGCGCAAGGCCTACCGTTAACAGGTAAGCGGGAACACGGTGCATGAGCCGGATCACAATCATCTGTTACCACACTTGGCATGTTTAAGCCCGATATTAATCAAAACTTGCCGAAATGGATTGATATATCTCAATCCGTGTCTTTTTTACTTTGGAGCTGGTTCCGAAAACCAGGAATGAAACTTGCGCCTATCAGGCGATCGCGAATGTTGCTGCCCCTAGGCCGAGGCGAACAGGTGATACTTTATTGTGCGGGCATCGGCAGCGGCATCTGGGTGCCAGGCACCATGCCCCATGGCCAGCTGTGCATGCCCGGTAGCGGATCACCCGGATTTAGGCCGTACTTCTCTTCGACCGCGCGCTGCCAATATTCGGCGGCTTTCGGGTCCGATATCGACGCCATCATGTCGTTGTAGGCTTCAGGATTAGCCATCGTCATCGGATTCATCATCGCCGAGACGTAGGGGCCGAAGAATTGCTGATAGCGGCCCACGTCTTCGTTGTCATGACAGGCCGCGCAGCTGCTGATCGGATTGGCCCAGATGCGCGGATCCATCGACATCGTCATCATCATGGCCCAGCTGTTGGGATCCATTGTTTTTGCTATGGTTTTAGCGGCCCGGTTAACTTCGCTGGAACCAGACGCTGCCTGTTGGTCCTGCGCCTGCAACGGATTGCTGGCCAATACCGTCACCAACAATACTAAAAATAAAATACCGGCTAAACCCTTACTCTGCGTCGCATGAAACCATTGGTTAAGCTTGATCATAGCGAAATCCATCACTGTGAATTGTGGATGATGTAGTCGACCGCGGCCCTAACCTGATCGTCGGTGAGGTTCCAGTTGCCGCCGCGCGCCGGCATGCGTTTGCCGGAACTGCCGGTCCAGCCATTAATTGCGTGCCGATACAAAACTGTCCTGCCGCTATCGATACGCGCCTTCCAGGCATTTTTATCACCGATTCGCGGCGCGCCACCAACGCCCGGCCAGTGGCAAACCGTACAGGTACGATTAAATACGCCCCAGCCTTCTTTCAAACGTTCGGTCGAGGGTTGCTCCTCGGCAAACGCAGGCCCTGTTAACGACGCCAGGCCAACGCCGAGTCCAAGAATCATTGCTTGTAAATGATGGTTCATGCGTCTTCTCGCTGCCTTATCTCCGTCGTTGCAATGGCCCGCCTCGATATACCAGTTTGATCACTGGCCGGATTCCGGCTGGGTCGGCGGTCGCGGCATGTAGGTCGATGGATTGAATGGGTTAAAAAATGACTGCCCCTGGGTTGCCTGACCGGGTACCTGTCCCGGTTGCATCATCTGGGTCCAGGCGTTGGGGTCAAACCAGTTGAGCGCCGGCGCCTGTGCCGTTGTCGGGAACGTGTAAGCCGCTGGATTCATCCATTGCATGTAAGTCGCGGGATTCATGTACATCGCGTAATTCCCGGGATTCATCCATTGCATGTAGGTCGAGGGATTCATGAAGGTCATGTACTCCATCGGATTCATCATCGCCATATAGTTCGAGGGATTCATGAAGTTCATGTAAGACGCTGGATTCATCCAGCTCATCCAGTTGTTGGGATTGGCGAATTGCATGTAGAACTGCGGCGTCATGAATTGACCGTAAGTCGCCGGGTTCATGAAGGCACCATAGGTGCTGGGCCGCATGAAAGCCGACCAGCCTCCTGGCGTCGCCAAATTCAGATGCGACGGGGCACCGGGCATGGCAGGCATTCCTGTCATACCTGGCATCGTCGTCGCACCTGGCATCGCCATCCAGGATGACGAATCGAACCAGTTGGGGACAACGGGTTGAGCCTGAGCCGCAGCTGTACCCGTCGGTAACTTAAGGTACAAAGATGTTATCGGTGGTGCCGCCCACAGCACGCTAATCAATGCGAGGGCTGCAAATGTTTTCCTGATCATGGGAACCTCCAGCTAAGCCTCAATTGACGTAATCGATAACGCCACTACGGTTATTCCAATAATTTAAACCGTATTGGTTGCCAGATATATACCCCACAAGATATATGGTCTTCTATCGAAGGAGTTTTGATCGAATATCGCGCGCATAATTGCTGGTGGAACGCCGGTAGGTCGAAAATCAAGTTCGGTCAATAGCCACAATTTGTGCGATTTTTTTGATCTGCGTCAACTAGGAAGGGATAAGTATCCGTTTAATAAAATTGAAATTGGCGTGGATGTAATTACGTCAATCAATCAAAACAATTAATCTCAATCTTGGGGAGCTTTAATGGATATCAAACAAATTGCAAGTTGGCTTCTTGCTTTGACATTTATAGCCTGTTCACAGCTTAGCTATGCTGATGAAGTCTCGGCGATTGCACGCGGCGGAAAATTATACGATAAATGGTACGCGGTTATCGGTGCCGCCAAGCCTGATGGCACCCATCCGGCCTGGCCTGCATCCAATACCAAAAAGAAGGGCGCCACGACCCATCGCTGCAAATCCTGTCACGGTTGGGATTTAATGGGTAAGGACGGCGCCTATGCATCGGGTTCGTATAAAACCGGCATCGGTGGACTCACGCAACTGCAGGGTGCCGCAAACGCCAAAGTGATTGCGGCGTTGGAAGACTCGACTCACGGCTATGCCGGCAAGTTGAGTCAGCAGGATCTCACCGATCTGGCCAATTTCCTGACCAAGGGGCAATTCGATATCGACGCGGTAATCGACCGTAAATCGAGAAAGGCCAAAAATGGTGACCGCTCCAAGGGTGAGTCTATTTACAAGACTGTCTGCGCTAACTGCCATGCAGAATCCGGCACGGAACCGGAGGGAATGCCCCCGCTCGGCGCACTTTCAAACAAAAACCCCTGGGAGACGATCCAGAAGATCATGAATGGCCAGCCCGATTCCGAGATGCCGGCGATACGTGCTTTTGGCCTTCAGGTTGCGGTCGACATTCTGTCTTACGTGCAAACCCTGCCGAAGGAGTAGCGGTCAATCTCTGCTTAAGGCGTAACCCCTTTTTCGCCGACCTGCAACATTAGTCGGCGAGGCGGGTGGTCATCGGGTTGGTTTCGTATTGCGTCCACTGGTGCAGCGAACCATCGTACAATTTGACGTCCTGTTTGCCGAGTATTTCGCGCAATACGAACCAGGCCGATGAGGCTTCATAGCCGCTGTTGCAGTACAGGATCAGGCTATCGCCAGTATTGATGCGCAGCGAATCGAGCAGGCTCAGGTAAGATTCACGGTCGAAGTAGCGATTGCCACCCTTCATCGGATTCAGAAATTTATATGGCATATTACGTGAGCCTGGAATATGCCCGTTGGCGTAAACGTAATCCTTCTTTTCGAGACCGACATGATAGCGTAGCTCACGCGTATCGATCAGCGTCACCGCATCATCCTGCATCGCTGCCCGAACCTGCTCCATGGTTGCCACCATATCCGGCTTTTCATCGCCAACCACGTAATTACCGGGCGTTACCGTGTCCACCTCGGTAACCAGGTCTTCGAGCGAGGCGACCCAGCTCGGATTGCCGCCATCGAGTAATGTTACCCGGTCGAAGCCAAAATATTTCATGTGCCAATACAGCCGCGCGGCGCCGGTGACCTGCCCGGAGGTTTTGCCGCGATGCGTCAAAACCACGATGCTGTCACTATTAATCCCGTGCGCACGCATGAATTTTTCGAAGCTGGCGGGATCCGGTCGCATTCGCGTGATGTTCTTGTCATTGATGTCGCGCTCGATCCGTATCTCTTTCACATCGACCAGTATCGCGCCCGGAATATGTCCGTCAGTGAAACTCTTGATATTTTTGCGCACGTCGAGGACCACAACCTCGTCGATATTGTTGGCCAGCCATTCGCCTTTGACCAGCGGCCCGGGGAATTCCACCGCGGCCAATTGTGACCCGTAAAAAAGTCCAAGCATTACCATCAGTAATAATTTCTTCATAACAACACCTCATACCATTAATCTAATGATGCTGAGTCTGAATGCCGCGATCATGACCTTAGTCAACTAAAACCATCAGGATCAGGCACGGTCTAACTTCAGGCTGGCTTAACTGTAAAACATGTCGCGGTACATGCCCTCGGCCCAGGCCAGGCTGGCCTGGCCACCCTGTGTATCCCAGCGCTCGATTAAATGCGTACGGTCGAACGCGAACTCGCCGGTTTTGTCGCTGAACTTGTAGTAGGTAATGATGCTCATCGCGCGCAGCGGATCTATGTCGACCGCGGAAAAACACATGGTTTGCGGGCTGCGCCAGCGCACCTCCTTGTCGAGTGCGTGCGCGGCGACCACCTCGGCGACATACTGCGCTTCCGAGTGTGCGGTATGGCCGCCCTTGGAAAAGGGTTGCGAACGCGAATCGCCGGTCACGTAAACGCGTTCGTCGTCGAGCAGGTGATAACGAAACGGGTCGGTATTGGCCGCCTTTTGCGGGCTGATCGGACTGGCGATGCCGTTATCCTCGATCAGGCGCGACGCGCGCACCGGCGGGTAAATAATCGCGTCGTCGAAATCGTACTCGTCAAACTCGGTTTCGACGCGGCGGCCTTCAATGTCGATGTTGGTGATCTCGGAACTCGACAGGTACTCGATGTAATCGCCGTAGAGCTCGGCAAAGGCGCGCGCGAAACCGGCCTTCTTGATGCGAATTTCGGCATTCATGTCGAGCAGCAGAATTTTTGCGCGCACGCGCTGGCGCTTGAACAGAGCCGCCACCATGCAGGCGCGCTCATAGGGCGCTGCCGTACAGCGAAAATCGCCGTTAGGCACGTTGAGCAGGAAGGTGCCGCCGCTGAAGCGATGAATCTTGCGTTTAATTGTCAACAGTTCCGAGCTCGAGACGAAACCGCCGGGATATCGGTGAAACAGCAGGTTTTGCGCCTCGGTATCCTCGATCCCGATGCGCCCGTAGTCGTATTCGATGCCGGGCGCGAGCACCAGATAATCGTAGTCGACGAAACCTTTTTCGGTGTAGACGCGGCGGGTCTCGCGATCGAAACCGAGCACGGTCGCCTGCATGAAGTGATAATCGTGGTTATTCGCAGCATCGAAAAAACTGTGACTCAGAAAATCGAGATCGACCTGGTCGGCGAGCCATGAATTGCTAATTGGAAAGGACACGAATGCCGACTGTCGATCGATCAATATTACGTCAAAGCCGGGATTGAAAAGGCGCAGGTACTTTGCCATCGTCAGCCCCGACCAGCCGCCACCGACGATCACGACGCGTGCCCCCCGGGGCCTTGGCAAGGTGGCCTTGCGCAACAGGCTGTTGAGCGCGGGCGCCTGGCACATTTCGTTATTATCCGCGCCCGTAGCGACGTTGGCGCTAACCGTAGTCGCCGCGAGCGCGACGCCGGAAGCCTGCAGAAATCTGCGTCGCTCGAGATCGGTGTTTTCTTTCATCTTTGGAGCCTTCATTTGAAATCGGGATTACGCCAGGCCGTATCAGGCGCGAGATCGGATGCTGGCACCGGCAGATGCGATACGTAGTTCAACACCTGGTCGAAATCCTGTTCCGACAGCGTCGTGAACAGGTTGGCCATCACCGGTGCGACCCGGCGCAGGCGGTCGCGCGCCAGGCGCGCCTGGCGTTTCATGTAGGTATAGTGCTGTCCTTGCAGGCGCGGATAGGACAGCTCGTTTTTGCCTTCGCCGTACTGCCCGTGGCAGCTAATGCAGTATTGCCGGTAGAGTCTTTTACCGGATTCGTATTCTTCGCTGTCGACGGGCCATGGTCCGCGGTTGTGCATAGGGTTCATCGGCAATGTCGAAATGTAGGCAACCACGTCGCTCAGATTCTGGTAACCGCCGATGGTGCGTTCCTGCACGAACGGCTGCATCGTTGGGTTGGCGCGCTGCCCGCTGCGTATATCGAGTAATTGTTTCATCAGCACGTTGACATGCTGCCCGGCGATCTGCGGATAGGTACCGTCGTCGTTGCCCCAGGCCTCGGGCAGGTGGCAGCGCGCGCAGATTTCGAAACTGCGACGACCGTTGTCGAGGTCGGGTGTGAATTCGAGCACCACGCGAATCGGCTCGACGGCAGCCAGTTTCGACGAAAATACCAAAACCAGTATGCAAAGGCTGTAGCAAAGCGTTATATGTATCCTGTTCATCAGCGGTGGCCGGATTTCCCCAGTTTAAGCGAATACTCACGATAAATTTTAGGGAAGTTGCTTATGCATCGATTGATCAGCGTCAGGGATTGGGCGATTGGTCGACATACGCCTTAAGCCGTAATTAGCCCGCAATTCGGATCGAATCCTTTATTTCATATATCCAGGTGCGAATCCGGAAAGGTGGCGGTGGCCATCGTCAATTTCGACAGGAACCATCAGCACAATCCCGAGGCACACGAAGAAAGCGAGGTCTTGGAGGGATCCAACCAGGCATTACTATAGAATACGGCAGATCTGGCATTGCGCGACAGAGAAAAAGATGTCGAAGCAAATGATGCTCACCCCGCCATCGTTGCATTCATGTCTGTCAGGATCGCGGCAGCTTGTTTTCCGGGTCGTAAAGTGGCTTATAGCCGACCGCGGCAACCTTCATCGTAAATTGCTCGCCCAGGTATTCGGTGACCAGCTCACGGCCTTCCTCGCAATATTCGTAGGGCAGGTAGCCCAAACCGATATTCTTGCCGATGCTAGGACCGTAGGCGATACTGCTGAGATACGAGCGACGGCCTTTTGAGTCGATCGGCACCTCGCCCGTTTCGGAATCCATCAGTGGGCACTGACCGACCGGGTAACGCGCGATGCCATTCGAGTCAACGTTGTCGTCCATCACTAACGTACACAGGTAGGCGGCCTGGTGTTCGAGCTCGCGTTGCTCGAGATAGGGCGCCTTGCCGTGGAAGTCCGCTGCCTTGACTACGGGGCGCGCCAGGCCGGCCTCGTACAGGTTGTACTCGGTCAGCAGGTCGGCGTTTTGCAGGCGCAGGCTCTTTTCCATGCGTCGGGTGTTGGCATAGGTTTCGACACCGACCGGGGTCGCGCCCTGGGCGTAGACCAGGTCCCATAGGGACAGGCCGTAGCTAAACGCCACGTGCAGTTCCCAACCCTGTTCGCCCACGTACGAAATGCGAAAGGCCTCGACCGGGATGCCCTTCAACGTAAGTTGCCGGGTTGCGGCGAACGGGAAGTTTTCATCCTCCCAGGCGGCAGGGTCGTCAGCGATTGCCTGAATCGTCTGGCGCGCATTCGGGCCCCAGACACCCAGGCAGGCCATGTGATCCGAGCGATCATCGATGTAAACGTTCCAGCCCTTGTCTTCGGCCATGCGCTTGAGCCAGATGTAGTCGCGGTGTCCCGCGTCAGCGCCGTCGATTACCCGGAAGCGGTCCTTAGCATGGCGGATCACCGTTAAGTCCGCGCGCACGCCGCCGCGTTTGTCGAGGAAGTGCGTGTAAACACCTTTGCCGATAGGCGTGTCGCCACCGACCTTGGCGACGCAGGTGAATTCCATCAGGGCCTCGGCGTCGGGCCCGATGACGTCATAGACGGCGAAATGCGACAGGTTGATCATGCCGACGTTCTCCGACATCGCGAGTTGTTCGGCATTGGATACACGCCAGAAGTGACGGTTGTCCCACTCGTGTTCACGTACCGGTACTCGATCGCCGTATTTCTCCAGCAGCGGTTCGTTGGCGGCGTAACCGTGAGCGCGCTCCCATCCCGACAGTTCCATGAAATAACCACCCAGTTCCTGTTCGCGTGCCCAGAACGGACTGCGGCGCAGGTTGCGCCCCTTGGTATAGGGCTCGCGATTATGAACCGCGGGGTTGTAAATCTTGAACGCGGATTCGAAGCAACGATCGTAAATATAGGAAGGCGTTTTCTGAATCGGGTAGTGGCGCGCGGTGTCGATACCGAAGAAGTCCATCTCTGCGACGCCGTCGGTCATCCAGTCCACCAGCACCTTGGCGATGCCGGGGGCGTCCTTGACCCAGACCGCGATCGCGTACCAGAGGCCGCGGGTTTGTGAGGATTCGCCGATCGACGGTCCGCCGTCGGTGGTCACCTGCAGCAGACCGTTAAACGAGTGTTTCTCGTTGTAACCGATTTCGCCGAGAATCGGTGTCAGTTCCATGGCGCGCTCCAGCGGCTCCATGATCTGTTCGAGTTCGAGATCGCGCTGTGACGGTGACCAGTGGGTCTCGCCTTTTTCGGGAAGGTCACGCGGGTGTACCAGTCGAGGCTCCTTTTCTTCGTAGTAGCCCCACTCGATCTGGCCACCTTCCGGCGTTTTCGGATCGCCGGTATCGCGCATGTAGGCGGAGTTGCCCTGGTCGCGCAGCAGCGGGAAACCGATGTCCTTGCCGGTGGCTTCGAATTCAGTGTACGGTGCGAAGAAGGAGAGCGGGTGATCGACTGGCATGACCGGCAGATCCTCACCGGCCATCTCCGCGATGGTACGCCCCCACAGTCCCGTACACACGATGACGTGGTTGGCGGCAATGTAGCCGCGGCTGGTTTCCACACCGACAATGCGTCCCTCCTGGATGTCGAGGCCGGTCGCCGTGGTGTTGGCAAAGGATTGCGCCTTGCCGGTCTTGACCGCGTTATCGACCAGTATGCCGGCAACGGTTTGCGAGCGGGGTTTCACCAGGCCCGCGTCGGGATCCCACATCGCGCCCTGGATCATGTCTTCTTCGAGCAGCGGGAACAGTTCCTTGGCCTCGGCCGCGCTGATCATTTTCACGTTGGTGCCGAAAGCCTTGCCGGAAGCAACCTTGCGCTTGAGCTCCATCATGCGGTCGTCATCGCCTTTACGCGCTACCTCGAGGCCACCGATACGCGAGTAATGACCCATCTGGTCGAAGAACTCGATGCTGTAGTGCGTGGTGTAGCAGGTAAACTTGCTGTGATCGGTGGCATAGCAGAAATCGGAGGCGTGCGAAGTCGAGCCGCAATCGGTCGGAACCGAGGTCATGTCGATGCCGACGATATCTTCCCAGCCGCGTTCGACCAGGTGATGCATCACCGAGGCGCCGACAATGCCGCCGAGGCCGATGATGACGACGTTGGATTTATCTGGAAACTGGGCCATGTATATTCTCCTGATGGCGGCCGACTGGCGCGGGCAAAAAGTGTACTCAGTTTCGAAATGCCGCACAAGCTCGGTACCGCGATCGACTCTGATTAGTACTTCGTTGACAAAGATCACACACCCTGGTCCAAATTAGCTTATCATGTGAGAGTCTGGTCCGGTTTCCGGACAGGTGTTAACTAAACCATGGCCAATTTGGGGTAAGTTAAATGAAACTAGCTGAATTGATACGTGGCAAAAGCCATGAAATCGTCAAGATCAGGTCAGATAAAAATATCGCGGAAGCCGCGATCGCACTGACCGAATATAAAATCGGAGCACTATTGGTCGAAGATCAGGACGGTACCATTGCCGGTATCCTGTCGGAGCGGGACATTGTCGGTGGTATGGCCCCTCACGGTGCTGATTTGCACGACGTCGCGGTATCCGAGTTGATGACCACGAATGTGATTCGATGTTCACCGAATGATTCTGTCAACGAGGCGATGGCGATGATGACCGATCGCCGCATCCGCCATCTGCCGGTTTTTGAAGGCGATGAACTGGTCGGATTCATCAGCATCGGTGACCTGGTCAAATGCCGAATCATGGAAGTCCAGTCTGAAGCAGAGGCGCTACGTCAGTACATCGCGTCCTGATCCTGCCGGGACCTGTTGGCCCCGACAGTATTTTTACGCTTACTTCGCAGCATCCAGCGCCTGGTCAATATCGGCAATAATGTCTTTCACATTTTCAATGCCGATCGATAAGCGCACCAGGTCCGGAGAAACACCCGAAGCCGCCAACTCTTCATCGGCAAGCTGACGGTGTGTGGTTGAAGCCGGGTGACAGGCCAACGATTTGGCATCACCGATATTTACCAGGCGGGTGATCAACTGCAGCGCATCGATAAACCTGGTACCGGCTTCGATTCCGCCGTTGATACCGAATGACAGAATCCCGGAGGCCTTACCGCCCATGTACTTGTCGGCGAGCGCTTTATGAGGACTGTTTTCCAGGCCCGCGTAGCGCACCCATTCAACCCCGGAATGCCCCTCGAGGTGTTGCGCGACCGTAAGCGTGTTCTCGCAGATTCGATCCATCCGCAGCGGCAGCGTTTCCAGACCCTGCAGCGCAAGGAAGGTATTCATCGGTGCCAGTGCCGCACCCATGTTACGCAATGGTACGACGCGTGCACGCAATATGTAAGGTGGCAAACCGGTTTCGGTAAAGACAACACCATGGTAGGAAACATCGGGCTCGTTCAGGCGCTTGAAGCGCTCTTTGTTCGCTACCCAGTCGAACTTGTTGGAATCGACAATCATGCCACCAATAATTGTTCCGTGGCCACCGATGTACTTGGTCAGTGAATGCACCACGATATCCGCGCCCCATTCGATCGGTCGGCACAAATAAGGAGATGGAACTGTATTGTCGACGATTAACGGTATGCCGTGCGCGTGGGCAATTTCGGCGACTTTTTCGATGTCGAGAATATTACCTGCTGGATTACCCAGTGACTCACAGTAAACAGCCTTGGTCCTGCCGTCGATCAGTGCCGCCATCGCATCCAGGTTTTCAGGGTCGGCAAAACGAACCTCGATCCCCATTTGCGGGAAAGTATGGGCAAACAGGTTGTAGGTGCCGCCGTAAAGCGTGGACATACTGATGAAATTGTCACCTGCCTCGGCGATGGTTTGAATCGCGTAAGTCGTGGCCGCCTGGCCGGAAGCCAGCGCGAGCCCTGCGACGCCGCCTTCCATGTCAGAGATGCGCTGTTCCAGCACATCGTTGGTTGGATTCATGATGCGCGTATAAATATTGCCGAGCACCGCGAGATTGAACAGATCCGCGCCATGCTGGGTGTTATCAAATGCGTAGGCCGTGGTCTGGTAAATCGGAACGGCGACTGCGTTGGTTGTGGGATCGGGGCTATAGCCGGAATGGACTGCCTTGGTTTCGATTTCCATTTTGTTCTCCTGTTTTTTTGATCAGCATTATAATTGTGCGCTTATTCTATTCCTTTATTGCCGTTAACCCAATTCCAGATTTACGCGGGCGCGTCGAGCGTATTCTCAAGACGCGATAAGTATCCGGATAGAACCCATTATCCCGCAGTCGCCGCCAGTTTCGCTTCGCGGTGAAATACATACATTCCAGAGCCGACTATTATCGCTACCCCCAGCCAGGTCACGGTATCCGGGAATTCGTCAAAGATGACCAGCCCCAGGATCGTCGCGCCGATGATTTCGACATACTGAAACGGGGCGAGGATGCCAATCGATGCCAGTCGGTAAGCGTAGACGACGAGCAGATGGCACACCGTTGCGATCAGTCCCAGTGCGCCGAGCAACATCCAGTGATCGGTCGTCGGCCAGGCGGCGGTCAGTATTAAAACCCCCTGGGCAGTGCCGTAGCTGAGGGCAATACTCATGACCAGGCAGCCGAATATCCCGGCAAAAAACTGGAGTCGGATCGGGTCCTCGTGCCTGACCAGCTTGCGTGTCAGCACGATATAAAAAGAGAAACAAAAAGCTGCAGCCACCGGGTACAGGGCCGCGAAGCCCACCTCGCTAAAAGTCGGGCGAATGATAATCAGGGCGCCGACAAAGCCGAAGCTTATTGCTGATATCCGCCGCCAGTGAATGGCTTCCTTGAAAAATAGTGCCGACAACAATGTGACCAGTAATGGTTCGATAAAAAAGATAGCGATCGCATCAGCCAATGGCAAATAGGCCAGCCCGGAGAAGAAAAACAGTGTCGCGAACGCGATCAGCGAACCACGGGCGGCGTGCAGGGCGAGCGCTGGTGTAAACCAGGGTCCCCGTGTTTTAAGCAGCAGTGGCGACATTAATATGATCTGGAAGAAAAAACGACTCCAGGTAACCTGTCCTGAAGATACCGATCCCGATAGCCATTTTGCGATCGCATCGATGCCGGGCAGCATCAGCATTGCAGCGATCATCATCACCATCGCGCTGGCAGTTGAATTCTTGTGGATCATTGAGTGCAGTCGAAACCTTGAGCGAGGCCCGCAGTCTAGTTGAATAAGCGGTTCTCTGGAACCGCAGATGGCTGTATCAAATGCGCCATCGATTTAGCTTTAACCGACCACGCCCGCGCTTCGGGCGCTTTTCGCTTTACCCAATGTCAGCAGGCTTGATATGCTACGCGCCTCGTAAATTCAGGTTCATCATGAGCAAGTACTCCATTTTCTCACTGGTGCGTAACGCGATCAGTTACCACGAAAACTGGGCCGCCGCGTGGCGCAGTCCAGAGCCGCAGCAGGAGTACGATGCGCTGATTATCGGTGGTGGCGGTCACGGGCTCGCAACCGCTTACTACCTGGCTAAAGAGCACGGCATGACCAACATCGCGGTGCTAGAAAAAGGCTGGATTGGTGGTGGCAACACGGGACGTAACACCACCATCGTACGTTCCAATTACCTGTGGGATGAGTCGGCGCATCTGTATGAAAAATCGATGCAGCTGTGGGAAGGCTTGAGCCAGGATCTGAATTACAACGTCATGTTCAGCCAGCGCGGCGTTTATAACCTGGGGCATAACCTGCAGGACATGCGCGATATCCAGCGCCGTGTCAACGCCAATCGTCTGAACGGTATCGACGGGCACGTTGTCAATCCGGAAGAGATCAAGCGCGCGATACCCGAGATCAATATCGACCAGGGATGCCGCTATCCAATCCTGGGCGCATCTTTCCAACCCCGCGGCGGGGTCGCGCGCCATGACGCAGTAGCCTGGGGCTTTGCGCGCGGCGCCGATATGCGCGGCGTTGATATCATTCAAAACTGTGAGGTAACCGCGATCAACCAGAAAAACGGGGCGGTTACCGGTGTCGAGACCACGCGTGGCCGGATCAAGGCGAAGAAAATTGGCGTCGTGGTCGCCGGACACTGTTCGGTACTAGCCGAGATGGCCGGTTTTCGCATGCCGATCGAAAGTCATCCGCTGCAGGCGCTGGTGTCGGAACCGATCAAACCTGTAATCAACACGGTGATCATGTCGAACGCCGTGCATGGCTATATCAGCCAATCCGACAAGGGTGATCTCGTTATCGGTGCCGGCATCGACAGTTACAATGGCTATGGTCAGCGCGGTAGCTTCCCGACGATCGAGCATACCGTCGCGGCAATCTGCGAAATGTTCCCCATCTTCAAACGCGTGCGCATGAACCGCCAGTGGGGCGGTATCGTCGATACCGCGCCCGACGCCTGTCCGATTATCGGCAATACCCCGGTCAAGGGACTTTACTTCAACTGCGGCTGGGGCACCGGTGGTTTCAAAGCCACCCCCGGTTCCGGCTGGGTGTTTGCCCACAATGTCGCCACCGGCGAACCACACGAACTTAACCGGCCATTTGCGCTGGATCGTTTCGTTAGCGGTTTCCTCATCGACGAGCACGGCGCTGCCGGCGTTGCGCATTAGGAGACATGCAAGATGTTGCTAATTGAATGCCCCTGGTGTGGCGTACGTGATGAAACTGAATTTACCTGTGCCGGCGAAGCGCATATCGCAAGACCGCTCGAAACCGAGAAGTTAAGCGACGAGGAATGGGCCGACTACCTGTTCATGCGCAACAACCCGAAGGGTGCTCACCGCGAACAATGGTTGCACGCAGCCGGTTGCCGTCGCTACTTCAATGCCGAGCGCGATACTGTGACCTACCAGATCAAGGGCACCTACAAGATTGGTGAAAAGCCTCCCGGAAGAGGCAAGAAGTGAGTCAGCCTTTCCGAACCGCACAGGGTGGGCGCGTCGATCGTGAGCGGGAGATCAGCTTCACCTTTAATGGCAAGCGCTATACCGGCCTGGCCGGCGATACGCTGTGTTCGGCATTGCTCGCCAACGGCGTACACCTGGTCGGACGTAGCTGGAAGTATCATCGTCCCCGTGGCGTTATGAGTGCGGGTTCGGAAGAACCGAACGCGATTTTCCAGGTAGAAAAGGGTAACCGTACCATCCCCAATGCCCGTGGCACCCAGGTGGAGCTTTACGATGGCCTCGACGCGAACAGCGTCAATTGCTGGCCCAGCCTGGATTTTGATTTGCTGTCGATCAACAGCCAGTTCAGCCGCCTGATGCCTGCCGGTTTTTACTACAAGACCTTCATGTGGCCGAAATCGATGTGGAAGAAATATGAACATTTCATTCGTAAGGCTTCGGGACTGGGTGAAACCCCGCGCGAGAATGATCCTGATCGATACGAACATGTTCACCAGCATTGTGATGTGCTCATTGTCGGCGGCGGAGTCGCCGGTCTTAGCGCGGCGCTTGCGGCAGGTCGTGCCGGCGCGCGCACGATCATCGCTGACGAACAATCCGAACCGGGCGGGATGACGCTTGCAGGCACGGCGCAGATCGATGGCGTTGACGCCAGCCAGTGGATCGAAAACGCGGTGGCCGAGTTAGGCAGCATGCCGGACGTGACACTGTTACCGCGCAGCACCGTGTTTGGTTATCACGATTACAATTTCCTGACCATAAACCAGCGTCTTAGCGATCACTTGCCGATTGCAGAACGCACCGGCGGACGCGAGAAACTGTGGCAGGTCAGGGCACACCAGGTCGTGCTCGCAACCGGTGCCGCTGAACGCCCACTGATTTTTGCCAATAACGACCGCCCCGGGATAATGCTGGCTTCCGCGGTATCAACCTACGCGACTCGCTATGCGGTAAAACCAGGCAAACAGGCCGTCGTGTTCACCAACAATGATAGCGCTTACCAGGCTGCACTCGATCTAAATGCTGCCGGCGTCGAAGTCGTTGCCGTGGTCGACGTGCGTACCGATTCGGCCAGTGAAATCGCCAACACGGTGCGCAGTGCCGGCATCCAGGTGATCAATGGCAGCCTTGTTGTCGATACCACGGGTCGCAAACGGCTGCGCTCGGTGCAGGTCATGCGCCTGTCCGCGGATGGTTCCTCGGTGAGTGGTAATGTCAAATCGCTCGGCAGTGATCTCCTCGCCGTCTCAGGTGGCTGGAGCCCGGTGGTGCACCTGAATGCCCAATCCGGGGCCAGGCCGGAATGGGATGACGCCAAGGCGATGTTTCTGCCCGGTACACCGACACAACCCCAGTTCTCGGTCGGTGCTGCAAACGGCAGGCTCGACCTGGCGGGATGCCTGGAACAGGGCACCGAGGCCGGTAACCATGCTGCTGCAGCTTGCGGTTTCGATGAAACGATGAAAGCCCCGTCTGCCGATACCGTCGACAGCGAGGCAATATTGCCGCTTTGGACCGCACCTTCACCCTACACCCGGGGCCGGGGACCCAAAGCTTTCATCGACATGCAAAACGATGTTGGTGCGGCTGATATCCAGCTTGCAGTACGGGAAGGTTTTCAGTCTGTCGAGCACGTCAAGCGTTACACCGCGATGGGCTTCGGTACCGACCAGGGCAAGCTAGGCAATATCAATGGTATGGCCATCCTCGCTGAAACCATGGGGCAGAGTATCGCCGCGACTGGCACCACGACCTACCGACCGAACTATACGCCAATCAGTTTCGGCGCGTTTGCCGGGCATAACCTGGGTGACAGGCTATTTGATCCGGTACGCAAGACGGCGATGCACGCCTGGCACGAAGAAAATGGCGCTAAATTCGAGGATGTCGGGCAGTGGAAGCGCCCCTGGTATTACCCGCAGGCCGACGAAGACCTGCACGCCGCGGTTAATCGTGAATGTCTCGCGGTGCGCGCGAGTGTCGGTATTCTCGATGCATCGACGCTCGGCAAGATCGAAATCAAGGGACCCGATTCTGCGAAATTTCTTGAAATGATTTATACCAACAACTGGATGAAGCTTGAGAACGGCAAGGGACGCTACGGTTTCATGCTCGGTGAAGACGGTATGGTCATGGATGACGGCGTTACCATACGCCTCGCAGAGGAGCATTTCTTTATGCACACGACCACCGGTGGTGCTGCTGGTGTGCTGGCGTGGATGGAACGCTGGCTGCAGACCGAATGGCCGCAGATGGAAGTTTTTCTGACTTCGGTGACCGATCACTGGGCGACAGCGGCCGTGGTGGGCCCGAAGAGTCGCGATGTCGTGGCAGCCGTGTGCGAGGGAATCGATTTTTCCGCGTCAGCGTTTCCATTCATGGCCTCGAAAACCGGCACCATCGGTGATATTGAATGTCGCGTGAATCGCATCAGTTTTTCCGGTGAACTCGCCTACGAAGTCAACATTCCGGCGAATCATGGTCGCTTCATGTGGGAACAGCTGATGCAGGCAGGGGAACAATTCGATATCACCCCTTATGGCACCGAAACCATGCACGTGTTGCGTGCTGAAAAAGGCTACGTGATCGTCGGGCAGGATACGGATGGCTCGGTCACGGTTGAAGATCTGGGGCTAGGCTGGGCATTATCGAAAACCAAGGATGACTTCATCGGCAAACGCTCGTTGAGTCGACCGGACACGGTACGCAAGGACCGCAAGCAACTGGTCGGCCTGGTCACCGAAGACCCGCAGACGGTGATCCCCGAAGGCGCACAACTGGTGAACGACCCCGGGGCGCCGGTGCCGGTGCCGATGACAGGTCACGTGAGTTCGAGTTACTTCAGCGCCTGTTGCGGTCATTCGATCGCACTGGCGCTGGTGAAAGGCGGTCACCATCGAATCGGTGAAACCGTGTACGCGCCACTCTCCAATGGTCGTGTGATCAAGGCCGAGATCACCGATCCCGTGTTTTACGACAAGGAAGGAGCGCAGCAGAATGTCTGACCTTTTCCAACAGGAGAGCCCGCTGGTCCAGATTGAACTGGGCGAGACGGTTGGGAACGCCCCATTGATCGAAGAAAAACCTTTCCTGGGTTACGTTAACCTGCGCGGTCGCTCCGACAATACCAAGTTCCTGGCTGGAGCTTTGAAAGTGCTTGGCTGCGAGCCGCCGACAACCGCCAACACCGTGATTGAATCGGGCGACTATCGAATTTACTGGCTGGGTCCGGACGAATGGTTGGTGGTGACACCGGCCGGCGGGCAAGGCCAGTTAAAGACTAAATTACTGTCTGCTATGAAAGGTGCATTTTGTTCCGTTGTCGATAATTCAAGCGGCCTGACCATGATTCATGTCAGCGGTGAGAATGCGGCTGCATTGCTTGCGACCGACTGTCCGCTCGATTTACATCCACGCGAATTCAAGCATGGACAGTGTGCGCAGACGCGGCTCGCCAAGGCCGGCATGACGCTGTCGCCGCTGCCCGATAATTCCGGTTTCGAGGTCATTATCCGTCGCAGCTTTGCGGATTACCTGCTGCTCTGGTTACAGGAAGCCGCGATCGCTTTCGAGTAGCCGTTGCCTGAAACGGAACTTTTTACTGCCAGATTTTCGGTTTAACCATGTACTACGGCGAGAAACTCAATAGTATCAGCCACCTGGTCGGTGCCGTACTGGCACTGGTTGGATTGGGTGCATTACTCACCATTGGAATACAGTCAGGCGATCCGTGGATCATTTCGAGCTTTAGCGTTTTCGGCGTTACCCTGGTATTGCTCTATACCATGTCGACGCTGTATCACAGTTTTCATCCACCGAAGCTCAAGGACCTGTTCCAGCTGCTCGACCACGTTGCAATTTACCTTTTGATCGCTGGCACCTACACACCCTATATGCTGGTTAGCCTGCGCGACGGTAATGGTTTCCTGATTCTCGGCATCATCTGGGCACTCGCCATGGCGGGTATCTTGAGCGAGGTATTTTTATCCGGATGGGTGGTTAAAGTGGGGCAAATGCTGATCTACCTCGGTATGGGATGGGCATGCGCATTTGATTTCGCCAGCCTTCAAACCGTGCTTCCCGGAGCAGGCCTGTGGTGGCTGACGGCCGGCGGTCTTGCTTACACCGGGGGCGTGGTGTTCTATATTCTCGACATGATGGATCGGTTGGTCCATGCCCACGGCATCTGGCATTTTTTTGTACTGGCCGGTTCCACCTGCCACTTTGTTTCGGTGATTGGTTACGTCAGGTAGAGGTTTCCACCCGCAGTATCATCGTTATGCCGATATTTCGGAACACCACGAAAGCAGGAAGTGTAGACTGCCTCCAGGAATTGTATTGCGCAACCAACTACCGCATAGTAGCGACATCCGGGAGTTACAGTAGCACTGGTTAATACTATGCGACAAACCAATCTGATTGTAGAAACACTGAAGCGGGAACTTCGCAAGCAGGGGATAAGGTACAAAGAAGTTGCACGAAAACTTGAGTTGTCTGAAGCCAGCGTTAAAAGACTGTTCGCCGAGCGATCGTTTACCCTGACCCGCCTGGCACAGGTTTGTGAGCTGTTAAACCTCGAGTTTTCCGACCTGATTCACCAGATGGAAAAAGATATCGAGCTCACCGATCAGTTAACTCTCGAGCAGGAAACGGAACTGGTGTCGGATATCAAGCTGCTGCTGGTGGCATATTTCCTCATGAGCAAGCTTGATTTCGAAGACATTATCAGGATCTACGATATATCCGAGACCGAAGGCATACGCCTGTTGGCGAAACTGGATCGCATGAAGCTAATAGAACTGCAGCCGGGCAACCGGGTGAAGCTGATGATTTCAAAAAACTTCCGCTTTCTTCCGGGTGGCCCGATAGAGCGCTTTTATGAACGTGAGGTCCAGGCCGAGTTTTTTGATTCGTCGTTTGATGGTAACGGTGAATTCCGCATCTATATCTCAGGTGTTTTTTCGCGCGCCGCCAATGCTGAAATAATCAGGAAGATAAAACAACTTGCAATCGATGCGCACGAACTGAGACTTGATTCTGAATCCGTTCCGCTGGAGGATCGCTTCGGCTGTAGTTTTATAATGGCGATCAGGCCCTGGGAGGTGAAGGTGTTTGACGAATTGCGACGTGTGCCCAGCCATAAGAAATTTTAATCTAAGCCGCTAAAGCCTGGCATCAAAAGCAGACACTCAATTCTTCGAAGCGAGCGTCCGCTAACGACTGCCATCTCAACCGGTCGACGCAACACATGCATTAAATCGTTCAGCCGGTGTTTCAAAGTTTAACGTTTTTCTTGGTCGTTCGTTCAGACGTCTTGCCACGGCATTCAGTTTGGCTTGTGTTACCT
>JAOTXY010000066.1 GCA_029862125.1 Gammaproteobacteria bacterium
ATCAAATCCCTCGACAAGGGGCACGAACTCAAACTATGCGAGCCGGATGCGGTTGAAGATTGCCTGGCTGAAGATGTCGCTGTATTGATGCTTACCGAGGTCGATTACAAAACCGGTCGACTCCACGATATGAAAGCCCTGACCGCGAAAGCCCATGAAAAAGGCATTTTGACCATTTGGGACCTGGCTCATTCAGCCGGTGCGCTGCCGGTGAAACTGGACTCCGCAGGGGCTGATTTTGCGATTGGTTGTTCCTACAAGTACCTGAACTCCGGCCCGGGTGGCCCGGCATTTATCTACGTGGCACCTGGACTGGCAGACCAGGTACGGCCGGCGCTTTGCGGTTGGCTCGGTCATCAAGCACCTTTCGATTTCGACCTCGATTATCGTCCTGGACGTGGCATCGAGCGCATGCGGGTCGGCACGCCACCCGTTCTGCAATTGACGGCGCTGGAAGCCTCCCTGGATATCTGGGACCAGGTTGATATGGAAGATGTCCGCGCGCATTCCATCAAGTTGTCTAATCTTTTTATCGGGCTCGTTGAGGCTAACTGTCCAGATCTCGAACTGGCAAGCCCTCGTGACGCTATGCACCGCGGCAGCCAGGTGTCTTTCCGTTTCGGCAATGGTTATGCAGCGATGCAGGCGCTGATTGAACGTGGGATTATCGGCGACTTTCGCGCACCTGACATCATGCGATTTGGTTTTACACCGCTTTACATTGATGCTGAAGACGTGAGGAAAGCCGCCGCGATCATCGAGGATGTCATGCTCAACCGGCTTTGGGATAGCACGGAATATTTTACTCGCTCAGCGGTAACTTGATCCCTTTATAAGAGACTATATTGTTTAAATTCAGATATTTATAGATATAACTTAAAGTAATTACTATGTATGTGTCTCACTATTGCCAGGTACGACAAACAGCCTTAAGAAGTTTTGTTGTAACCAATACTGCCGTGTAGATGGCCAGTTCAAAAATTCAAATTGCAGTGATCAGGGGTGATGGTATCGGAATCGATGTTACCGATGCGGCGCTTGCGGTCATTGAAGCAGCGCTCGAGAAAACTTCTGCTATCCGTCTCGCTTATCACGAAATATCCGCTGGTGCAGCTTACTACCGCGAAACGGGACGCGATATCGAGGCAGGTGGTGAAGATGCCGCCGGTAAAGCGGATGCGATGTTTCTCGGTGCGATCGGACTGCCCGACATCCGCTATAAAGACGGCACCGAAATCTCGCCACATCTACGCTTACGCGATATTTACCAGCTTTATGCCGGGGTGCGGCCAGTCAGGGCATATCCAAATGCGCCGCAGCGCCTGGCCGACCCCCGTGCCCGGGAAATAGACCTCGTCATTTTACGCGAGTCGACCGAGGGTCTGTTCTATTCAGCGGCGGTGCATGGCAGAAGCGAAGTGCTTGATAACCAGGAAGTTCGTGACGTGCTACGGATTACCCGGGCAACAACCGAAAAGCTGCATCGCTTCGGCTTCGAACTGGCGCGCAAACGTAAGCAGCGCGGTTGCAGCGGTATGTTGACCTGTGTCGACAAGGCCAATGTGTTCAAGTCGATGGCTTTTTTTCGGCAGATCTACGATGAGATTGCAGCGGAATTTCCCGATATTCAAACCGGTTACAATTACGTCGATGTACAGGCGCTCGATCTGGTTCGTCGACCCTGGGAGTTTGACGTGCTGGTTACCGAAAACATGTTTGGCGATATCCTCTCGGACCTCGCCGGCGGCCTGGTTGGTGGCATGGGGATGGCGGCTTGTGCCGAGATCGGGGATGAAACCGGATTGTTTCAACCCGCCCATGGCAGCGCTCCCGACATCATGGGCCAGGATATGGCTAACCCCATGGCTGCCATTCTGAGTGGCGCGTTGATGCTCGAATACCTGGCTGACAAGGCTGATGAGCCCGCGCTGCAGGATGCATCGCAATTGATCGAAAGCGCTATATCCCTGGGCTTTGCCGAGGCACGTATCCGCCCGCTCGAATTTGGTGGCGATATGGGTACGACTGCGGTAACCAACGAATTGCTATCCCTTATTTGACCCGGGTTTACCCGTTTTAAGATTCCTGATCCCGGGAATTTCAGCTTGTTTGAAAACTACTCATGGGTGTTGAAACCGGGTAAGTTAGCAATAATAAAATGCTTCAGATAAAACTAATAAGTTATTGAATATTAACGATTTAGGTTGATTTAAAATTCAAAATATTATGTTACAGATCGGGGTTTTCAAATGCCGGAAATCTGCCGGACGAACGGCACTGTATTTAAAAATATCTCTGCTATGCTCTTTGCATGACGCCAAGTGCTGAACTCGATATTCAACCACCTGTAACCCTTGAACAGCTAATTGGCAAGGGCCAGGATTTACCCAGCCTGCCCGAAATCTACCTGCGTGTTTCCGAACAGTTGGAAGACGAAAGCAGTACCGTGCAGCAGATCGGCGACACGGTGCAAAATGATCCCGCGATTACCACCCGTGTCTTGAAAATGGTCAATAGTGCCTATTACGGAATGCCCAACGAGGTTGCCTCGGTTTCCCAGGCGGTTTCATTGCTGGGCCGAGAACGACTCAAGCATATCCTGATCGGCTCGGTCCTCCGAGGTGTCTTTAGTGACCAGGAAAATCCAGCGTTCTCGATGCAGGTATTTTGGCAGCACAGTATCAAGACGGCGATTATTGCACGTCAGTTGGCGACACAGATTAATTCAATCCAGGAGCCGGAATCGATGTTTACCGCCGGGTTACTGCATGATATTGGCAAGTTGCTGCTATTTAACAAGGTTGCAGATAGAATGCTTGCCGCGGAAGAATACATGAATCAAAAACGAGCCGACGTGTTAACCGCCGAGTTGAGCCAGGTCGGAGTTACCCACACTGCCGTGGGTGAAGCACTGATGGATCACTGGGGTTTGCCGCAGCTGCTGATTGATTGCGCCCGCAATCACCACGAGGTGGTTCACGATGGACCGAACCGTGAGGCCACTCACCTGATATACCTGGCGAACTGTCTCAGTACCTACGTGCCTCCCCTGGACGAGCAGGAAACCCAGAACATACTGGACGACATTGAAAACTGGGACCTGGGTTACGCGACGCTCGAGCAGGTTGCATTTGCCTGTCAACATGCCGATGACATGGTGTTTGAAGTCATGGAATCGCTCGGTATGATCGCGCTCGAGATTAGTAGCGACTAGTCAGTAGCCAATAGTTAACGGGCCTGCTTGACACGGCCCATCTCGGACAGCCAGATCCCCCCAAGAACCAGTACTAGCGAAAGCGCGTGGTGTGACTGGAAAGTCTCATGCAGGAACACGACTGCCATTATCGATGCGAATACCGGCACCAGGTTGACAAACACACCGGCTCTGCCGGGACCGATCAGGGCAACTCCCTGGATAAAGAATATTTGTGCCACCAGCGAGGGTAACAAGGTGACCAGCGCCGCAATTGCCCAGCCGGCGAGTGACGGCATTTGCCAGCCCTGCTGATAGGTCTCGATTGCAACCACTGGAATTGAAACCAGCCAGGCCACGCCCGCCATGACCGCGAACAGGCCCAGCGCGCTGACGTTGGGTCTGCGGCTCAGCCCGATCGAATAGGCTGCGTAGAAAAAACAGGCGATCAGCATGAACAGGTCGCCGCGACTTACCGACAGGTTTTGTAGCTCATTCCAGTCACCGCCCGTAGCGACGATAATTACCCCGACTATGGTTATAACCACGCCCAGTACCTGCACCCGCGTGATTCGGTGACGCCAGGCCAGCCAACTGCCAAGCAGCACGTAAATCGGAATCGAGCCCTGTAATATGCCGATATTAATCGCCGAGGTATGATGTGCCGCGACATAGAACAGGGCGTTGAAGGCAGTAAATCCACAGCTGCCCATGAGACAAAGAAAGGGCAGGTGGCGTCGTAGTATCGGCCAGTCGCGGACGATGTGTTTGCGCGCGAATATTGCCAGCAATATAACCACGCCCAACCAGCGGAAGGTAACCAACTGCATCGGTGAGATTTCGTCGATGGCGAGTTTGCCGAATATCGCGTTGAGTCCCCAGCACAAGGTGGTAACTATCAGCAGAAGATAAGCTCGCAAATGATAAGCGTCGATCATACAGTCGTCCCAACGCCTTGAACCAGTACGCAGTGCAGCCCGTGGAGTACTAGCTTCCAGGAAAAATGATTGTGGATTATAGACACTGCATGTGTTGCGTAAAGCATAACTTCAGGTTTCGTCCAGGCCCTTGTTGATGCATAATTTGGGCGCTAACCCAAGTGGAGTCAGTTTTGAAATTTAGCATCGAAGAATTTCGTGCCTGGGAAAATAAAAGAGTCACGCTGGTCGGCATGTCCGGGGTGGGAAAGTCCTACCTGTCCGCCAAGCTGCGCGGCAGTAACTGGTTTCACTACTCGGGCGATTACCGGATTGGTACGCGCTACCTCGACGAACATATTGTCGACATGATCAAGCACCAGGCAATCAAGATTCCGTTTCTGAAAGAGTTGCTGCGTAACGACTGGATCTATATTAAGAACAATATCCGGGTTAACGATCTCGGGCCGGTTTTAAGTTTTGTCGGTAAACTGGGCAATCCTGAACTGGGAGGCGTGGAACTCGGTGAGTTCATCGAGCGCCAGTCGATATATCGCCAGGCGGAAGTCGATGCGATGTACGATATCCCGCATTTTATCGAGAAAGCACAGGAGATTTACGGATACCCGCATTTTGTCAACGATGTCGGTGGCAGCCTGTGTGAACTCGATGAACACGGGGTCATGGACATCCTGGTGGACAATACGTTAATTCTTTATATCCAGGTTACCAATGACGCGCAGGAAAAAGTATTGATCGAGCGCGCCGTGTCCGACCCCAAGCCACTTTATTATCGACCCGATTTCCTGCAGGAACATTTGCAGCTTTATTACCAGGAAACAGGGCTCGAGTATGCAGCACAAATCGATCCCGACGAATTTGCGCGCTGGGTTTTTCCGCGCCTGTTTCGCTCGCGTCTGCCGCGCTACGATGCGATCGCGAAACTGGGTTATACGGTTACCTCGGAGGAAGTCGATCGCGTGCAAAATGACGTGGACTTCGTGAATTTGCTGGAAATGGCTATCGAGAGACAGTCGGAGGGTGACGCATAATGCCATTGGTCGCGCACAATGAATTACCTGCCTTCGGCAAGTTGCGACAGGATGGTTTGTTGGTACTGGAGCCGGGTCTCGCCAACCAGCAGGACATACGCGAGTTGCATATCGGGCTGCTCAACATGATGCCTGACGCGGCGCTTGCCGCTACCGAGCGACAGTTTTTTCGATTAATTGGTGAAAGTAACCCGATTGCCCAGTTTTATGTACACCCGTTTACACTCGATGCATTGCCACGTGAACAATCGGCACGTACGCACATCGATAGCTACTACGACAGTTTTGAGCAGATTAAACAGCAGGGACTCGACGCCCTGATCATAACCGGTGCCAATGTTATCGGTGCCGACCTTTCGAAAGAAGTCTTCTGGGACGAGTTGAACCAGGTGGCCGACTGGGCCCACCAGAACGTGACCTCGACACTGTGTTCCTGCCTCGCCACTCATGCGGTGATGGACTTTCGCTATGGGCAGAAACGTATCAGGCAGAAATCAAAGAAATGGGGTGTATTCCGTCACCAGGTCGTCGATGTTTCGCATCCCCTGGTGGACGATATCAACTCTGAATTTGATGTGCCTCATTCACGCTGGAATGACGTTCATCCTGAACAGTTCGAATCCCAGGGGCTGAAAATACTGGTAAGAGGCGACGACGGATGTGTGCATCTCGCTACCAGTCCGGACGGGTTTCGTACCATTTTTTTCCAGGGGCATCCGGAATACGACACCGTCTCCCTGCTAAAAGAGTACAAGCGTGACGTAGCGCTGTTCATTGACGGTAAATTCGAGAACTACGCACCGATGCCGGAACACTATTTCAGCGACTTCAACGCCGCAGTGTGTCGTGAATACGAGGGTCGTGTTGTGCAGAGCCTGGCGCTGGGCGAGGAAATTCCCGAATTTCCTGAGCACCTGATACTGGGAAATCTGAAAAACACCTGGCAGGACACTGCAAGCGCAGTCATCGGCACCTGGCTGGGTTTGATTTACCAAGTGACCAATGTCGATCGGCGCAAGCCTTTTATGCAAGGCGTTGATGCCGACAATCCTTTGGGCCTGGAGTGAAACTGTTTAGCCCGGGTCGCGACCGACTCAGATTCCGGGCTTGAATTTAATAAGATCCCCAGGAATCCTGTTTTTTCCAGCGAATCCGAGTCACCAGAATCCCGATTACAAATGCAATCAGGCTAACTGCGCCACCGCGTAAAAACCAGTCAAGCCGGGTGCTATCAGTAAGCTCAGCAACGGTCTCAGTAAGCCCAGTCTTTTCCTGTCGTAACTGATCCACTACCGTTTGCAGGCGCTTGTTTTGATCAAGGATGCTCAAAGTATCTTGCGCGGCAGTACGAACTTCCGATAATTCCCGCTCGGAGGCGCGCAAAGTGGTGGTCAAAGCGCTATTGTCAGACTTTTCCTGGTCCAGCGATTGCTTGAGCTCGGTGATCTCGGATGACTGTTGATCGAGACGGGTTTTTTGCTGTTCGAAGCGGGCTTCAAGATCAGCTAGCCTTTGCCTGGCGGCGGGAATAGGCATCAGGAAGCGAGTCAGGACATAACCCTGCTTGCCCGAGGCTGTTTCAACCAGGGAATAATTGGCTGCCGGGTCCTCCTCGAGTACGGTGACCGCCTCGCCGCTACGCAACATGCGCACGATACTGTTCGAAGTGCTGGTACCGCTACGCATCGTAACTTCGAATTCGTCGGTAACATACCGGGTATCCGCCGCATACGATGGGCCTGTCGCAAAAAAGAAAACGAGCGCTAGCAGAATAGTTCGTATCATTGATCTATTTACCTTAAAAAGCGTTTCAAAAAACTTCATCATTCGAGTCACCATGAACCTTTCCTCTGACGATTCTTCGTCTGGTCGATGTGGTCGTTAGCGCCATTATTGTCAGGCTTGCAGCGAGTTGCAACAGCAAATACATTTTAGTTACGGCCAGGTCAATTTGCATTTTACAGCTAACTTACTAGAGTAGGTAGGAAGAATTGCCCGGGGATAAAAATGAGTAAAGATCTGGACGATCCAAGGCGGGATTTTTTAGCGAAAGCCTTAGGCCTGGGTTTATTTTCCAGTCCCAATCTGGTAAGCCTGTTGCAGCCAGCTTACGCCCTCGGTGATGTTCCCGGTAGGCTACCCGAAGGTCGTTCAATCTACAAATTGCAGGGTAGTGTCACCGTAAATGGTAAGGCTGCCGATATTAGTACCCGCATCGAACCCAACTCGCGCATCAAAACCGGTAACAATAGCCTGCTTATATTTGTAGTCGCCAATGATGCGTTTATTTTACGCAGCAATAGTCAGCTCGAAATGGAGAGTGGCGACGGATTGATTATCGACGCTTTTCGCATGTTATCCGGCAGGCTTTTGTCGGTATTTGGAAAACGTAAGAAACCCCACACGATAACAACATCAACCGCGACGATCGGTATTCGCGGCACCGGAATGTACTTTGAATCCGATCCAGAGAAGTCCTATATCTGCACCTGTTACGGGCATTCCCATATTGTTGCAAACGCTAATCCGGATATCAGCCTTGACGTGATCACCGAATATCATGACAAACCCTATTACGTACTTTCCACCGCAACTAGTGGGGATAAGCTCATTGTCCCGGCGCCTGTCATTAATCATACCGATTCGGAACTGACTTTAATCGAAGAACTGGTTGGCAGGACTCCTCCTTTCGAAAACCTGGATAGCGGTTACGGAGTAAGCGACAGGTACAACTAATGGGTTCTATTCGTTGGTTGGCGCGAGCTCGGCTTCCACTGGTGCCTCTTCGACAACTTCCGGAACCTCGTAAGGGGTAATCAGTATAAGCAGTGCGAACTCGGGGCTGTCAAGATAGTGCAGGTTCTTGCTGCGCATGCGGCGACGTTCCCTAAGGCGGTGATTGTTCAGTATAAGGGTATCGGCAGAGTAGGCAGCCAGGGTACGGTTCTGGGCGGAACTAGTCGTTTCCTGATCGATCGAGAGCCGTGGGCGCCTCAATACAAGATCGGTGTAAGCGTGCAGGTATCGTGATAACCCGATCGTAATTTTACCCTCGAGTTCGTACAGCCTCTGCGGGCGTTGTGAACTTTGCTGTTCCAGCAACTGCAGTTCAATCGATTCAAGGGTCTGTTCATCGAACTCATTGGTAGTTCCGTCGGCTTTTTTGCTTTCGACCTTGGGCATGCTTTCCAGCAATTCGATTTGACTGTCGATAGACGTGTATTCATTGCCATAAATACGCCCGCCCCGTATCCAGACAGGTAAGGCCCGTTCCTGTTCGACTCCGGGTTGGCGCCAGGCGGTATGCAGCAATAACTCATAGCGCGATGACTTAACCAGTTTTTTGGCAACATCAGTTAATCGATACTGTTTGCCGGAGATTACCTCGTAGCCCAGTTTCTTTGCTGCCTTCACGCTATTGGCTGAAGACAGGACAAGCATTTTCTTATCCTTGGCAGGAGAACTGACCGGCAACACGAATTCCCTGCTTTTTGGTACCTGTAAATTTTTGAATATGACTAGTTCAACATCGTAACGTGGCAGTTCTGCACTGGTTTCGGATTGTGCGAGCCCGGGACCGGAAACCAGGGTAGCTAGCACCAGCAAGGATAGTGATTGTCGGTTCATATTATTCTGCAGTCAGCTTCGTAATCAGGCTTTCTACCTGTTTTAACCTGGGTTCAAGTTCAACATTTTGACACACAAATCGCAAGGTTTGTTTGCCGTCGAAACGATATTGCTGTGGGTCTGATTGTATCAATTCGATGATCTTCAATGGATCGATATTGGGACTACGATTGAAAACAAATTTACCGTTGTGTTCGCCAACATCAATTTTTTCGATTCCCAGGGCCAGGGTTCGTAGCTTGATCTGGGTTATTCTGAACAAATGCTTGAGCGGGTCAGGCAACAGGCCGAAGCGGTCTATCAATTCTATCTGGATATCCTTAAGCCCGTCGTCGTCCGTTGCTGAAGCGATACGTTTATACTCGATCAGGCGCCTGTGTATATCAGGGACATAGGTTTCCGGGATTAAGGCGGGAATGTGAAAATCGATCTCTGATGCGCGCATAATCGGTTGATCGAAATCGATCGGCAGGTTTGATTTAAGTGATGTTACCGCGCGCTCGAGGAGCTCCGAGTATAAAGTAAAGCCGATCTCTGTAATCTGACCACTTTGTTCCTCGCCAAGTATTTCCCCGGCACCGCGAATTTCCAGGTCATGAGTGGCAAGGGTAAATCCGACTCCGAGGTCCTCCAACGATTCAATTGCCAGCAAGCGCTTGCGTGCGTCGCTGGTCATAGCCCGTTCCGGTGGTACGATCAGGTAGGCATAGGCACGGTGATGTGAACGTCCTACTCGACCCCGAATCTGGTGTAACTGGGCGAGTCCCAGCTTATCCGCACGGTTGATGAAGATCGTGTTTGCAGTGGGAACATCGATACCGCTTTCGATAATCGTGGTGCAAACCAGTAAATTGCAGCGATGGTGATAGAAATCCAGCATTACCGATTCAAGCTCTTTTTCTTTCATGCGTCCATGGACGATGCCGATACGCGCCTCGGGCAATAGCTGCTGCAACTCGTGCGCGGTTTTCTCGATGGATTTAATCTCGTTGTGCAGAAAATAAATCTGCCCGCCGCGTTTAAGCTCCCGCTGACAACCTTCAACAATGGTGTCGGGGTTCCAACGCGATACGAAAGTCTTGATCGCATGTCGCTGCATCGGGGGAGTAGCGATAATAGACAGGTCGCGCATGCCGGATAACGACATGTTCAGTGTCCTTGGGATGGGAGTCGCCGTCATCGTCAGTAAATCGACGCTGGCTCTCAGGGCCTTTAGTTTTTCCTTGTGGCGAACGCCGAAACGGTGTTCTTCATCGATGATGACCAGGCCGAGATTCCGGTATTTAATCGTATCGGAAAGGAGTTTGTGGGTACCGATCACGATATCAATTTTACCGGCCTCGATTTCCTTTAAGGTAGCCTCAAGACTTTTTTTCGCGGTAAAACGGGTCAGGCTGGCTATACGGATAGGCCAGTCAGCAAAGCGATCACGAAAATTATGAAAGTGCTGTTGTGCCAGCAGGGTAGTAGGTACCAGTACCGCGACCTGTGATCCAGATACGGCGGCAACAAAGGCCGCCCGCATACAAACTTCGGTTTTGCCGAAACCGACGTCGCCGCAGACAATTCGATCCATCGGCTGTTGGGACTGCATATCTGCAATCACCGATTCGATCGATGTTTCCTGGTCGGGGGTTTCCTCGAACGGAAACTCACTGGCGAATTGCTGGTACTCGTCTAGCGTGACCTGGTGGGCGAATCCCAGCATGGCCTCGCGCCTTGCCTGGATATCGAGCAATTCAACAGCGATATCGTGTATTTTTTCCTGTGCTTTCTTACGCGTGCGCTGCCAGCGATCACTGCCGAGGCGGTGTAAAGGCGCGTTGTCTTCGCTGGCGCCGGCATATCGATTGATCAGGTGCAGCGAAGACACGGGCACGTACAGCTTGTCCTGGTTGGCGTACTCGATGCAAAGAAACTCGGTTGCGATACCGGATACGGTTAGTGTTTTCAAACCCTGGTAGCGACCGACACCGTGATCTTCGTGAACAACGGGTGCACCCGGCTGCAGGTCTTTGAGACTCTGGATGGTCGATTCAGCGTCCCGGGTTTTACGATATTTACGCCGGCGGCGCTGCATCGCTCGATCACCAAACAGCTGATTCTCCGCAATGATGGCGATTCCCTGATTTGGCAGGGTCATTCCACTTTGCAAGGCCGATGCGATGATGCAATAACGGCTGTCGTCACGGTTCATGAATTCATCCCAGCTGTCTACTGGATGGGCCTGAATCGAATAGTGGCGCAGCATTTCAAGTAAAAATTCTCGCCGCCCCGCGGATTCAGCGCTAAACAGGATTTTGCTAAACCCCGGTTTTGTTATAAACGCCTGCAGCGCTTTTTCCGGTTGTTCCGTGTTTGACTGTAAAGTTAACTGGGGTATTGATTGGGAATCACAGTTAATATTCGATTGGTCTGGCATATCCAGTTTAAATGGCGAGAAAAAGAGACATGAGAAATTCTGAATTTTTTCCTCTAGCGTGTTGCTGTCGATGAATAAGGTTTCAGGCGCGAGCAATGGCCATTCCAGGTTATGTCGCCTCGATTCATAGCGCTCGGTTACCTGTACTGCAAATGATTCCGCATGCGCGAGGGCTGCGTCGTCGATAAGCAAACGGCTATTGCCGGGTAAATAGTCAAACAGGCTTACCAGCTGCTCAAAAAACAGTGGCAGGTAGTACTCGACACCGGGTGAAGAAATGCCTTCTGAAATATCGACATAAACCGGGCAGCTATTGGGGTCGATATCGAAGGTTTCACGAAACCTGAGTCTGAAGTGTTTGATTCCGTCTTCGTCCAGTGGATATTCCTGTGCTGGCAATAGCTTGATTTCATTTATCTTTTCGACCGAGCGCTGCGTCTCGGCATCGAAGCTGCGGATTGTTTCGACCTCGTCATCGAAGAAATCGATACGAAACGGTCTGCTACTACCCATGGGAAACAAGTCCAGGATCGAACCGCGTGCGCTGAATTCGCCATGTTGTTCAACCTGCGATACCGCGCTATATCCGTAAAGGCTTAGTTTCTCGCGCAGTGCCACGGGGTCGATACGATCACCCGGTTTCAGGTTCAGTGACCGCTGATGGATAAATTGGGGTGGTGCAATCTTTTGCAGCAAGGTGCTAATCGGAAGGATCAGGATTCCCGAATCGGCTTCCGTGATCGATGCGAGGCAGCGGATTCTCTCGGAAACGATATCCTGGTGCGGTGAAAACTGGTCGTAGGGCAGGGTTTCCAGGTCTGGAAAACGATAGATCCCAGGTTGCTCGGAACTGAAAAAACGAATTTCATGTTCCAGTTGCTCGGCGTCGGTCATGTCACAGCAGACGATGACCGATAATCCCCGATGTCGCGCAATCTGTTCGCTCAGCAACAAGCTTCGGCTACTGCCGTATAGCTGGCCAACGCGGAGCGGTTGCGCGATCTCAGGCGCTGGAGTTTCGAGAAGTTGTGTGGGCACTTATGCCTGTAGAGAGACTATTCCTGAATCGGTTTTGCAGTGGTCAGACCGAGAATTTCCCAGTTTTGCATGCCGCCGCGATACCACTTGATCTTGTCGGCAGGATAACCGAATCCTAGCAGGTTCTTGATGTTATTGGGTGATTGACCACACCACATTCCGTTACAAAACATAACCAGGGTCCGGGCGTTCCTGAAATCCCACAAGCCCTCGAGATTCCTGGCATTAAACTTTTCTTCGAGAATTTCGCCAATTGAAATCGGATCTGCACCCTTGGCTGGATTAAGGCTGGTCCAGGGGATATTGATTGCGCCGGGGATAGTTCCTTTTGCAACCCAGGCCGGGGTGCGTGAATCTATAACCACGATACTGTCATCACCTTCACTTTTACGCCTGAGGTATTGCAGAATTTCGAGTTCCGCGATGGTTTCAACGCCGGGCGCGAGAGTCGAAGGTTGAATACAAAACGGAGGGCACTTGCGAGAGGTTTTGGCAAACGCCGGGTTTATCGTATTTTTCTGATTCTGGTTGCGCATGATTTTAATATCATTTTCACCATGCTTTACGCTAACACTTTCTACGTCACGGGTAATGTTGACCTCGGCTGCATACAGACCCTGGTTCGCAAGCCCAAGCGTCAGCGAAGATAAAATAATCAGCAATTTTTTGGTATTCATTGTCGCTCCCCCGGATTTAACTCGTGTAGTTCGAGTTCCGGTCTTTATAATTATGTTTATCTCAGACCGGATGACTGAACTACAGTTCTATTTTGGCATAACTATGGTGTTCAGGTCGATTGTATGTAATACGATTTGATATTCGAAATAGACCCTGAAAGATCCGTATACCCACTCGCTTATTGGGGGCTCGCCAACCGGACCAAAACGCTCGTCAGGTTCTCCAAACTCGCCCAGTACATCATCCATGTTGATACCGCGTTTCGGCATCATCTGTTTTTCGGCAACCGGGACATTACCGGGAATGGTCAATGTGTCTCCAGCAACCGCGGGTTGCAGGGTTAAGCCAATACCCAGGAGCAATAAATATAAGCCTGTACGCATTTTATCAAGTTCCTTTATTTAACCTATCTAACTATAGCATGCCTTTCTATAGTGACAAGGGTGAAGCATGTCGCAGCAGCAGTGGTGGGAAGTCGATATTCATGCTTTAATCCGCCGCATGAAAATGCCGCTCGAAGTCTTCGTTGGATTGCGTTACACGCGAGCCAAGCGTCGCAACCATTTTATATCCTTTATCACGATGATTTCGATGCTCGGTATCGCACTCGGCGTGATGGCGCTGATCGTGGTGCTCTCGGTTATGAACGGATTTGAGAACGAGTTGCGAGGACGCATTCTTGGAATGGTGTCGCATGTTACGGTATCGAGTTTCCGTGGGCCGCTGCAGGAGTGGCAGTCTCTGCGTGAAGAGACCCTGGAACATCCTGCGGTTATCGGTGGAGCCCCCTATACCGAGGCGGAGGCAATGATTTCTAACATGTCCTCGGTAAGCGGTGCGTTGATACGTGGCATCGATCCGGAATTTGAAACCGGGGTATCCGAAATTCACGAAAATATGGAATTTGGTGAACTCGGCGACCTGGTCGCGGGAGATTACGGAATCATCCTCGGTAGCGGACTGGCAAATACGCTCGACGTGGTCCCCGGCGATCGCGTCACGATGGTAACCCCGCAGGCGACGTCATCGCCGCTGGGATTTCTGCCACGCCTGCGTCGTTTCAAGGTTGTCGGAATTTTTGAGATCGGTGTGTATGAATACGATCGCAGTAGCGCGATTATTCATTATGCAGATGCCAGCCGCCTGTTTCGGCTGGATGGGGGCGTCAGCGGTTTACGCCTGAAGCTCGATGATCTGGACCTGGCCCCACAGGTACGCCAGGATCTGAAGCAAAGTATCGGTCTGGAGTACTGGGTCTCGGACTGGACCTTGCGTCATAGCAATTATTTCAAGGCGGTGCAAACCGAGAAAACCGTGATGTTCATTATTCTGTCACTGATTGTTGCGGTTGCGGCGTTTAATATTGTATCGACCCTGGTGATGGTAGTAACGGACAAGCAGTCCGATATCGCAATTTTACGCACCCTCGGAATGTCCCCTTTGTCGATCATGTGGGTGTTCATGGTGCAGGGGACCCTGATTGGTTTGATCGGCACGCTGCTCGGCCTGGTTAGCGGCATTGTTGTTGCCTCGCATATCGATGTCATTGTGCCGGCGCTGGAGCAGTTTTTTCAGACCCAATTCCTACCTCGGGGAGTTTACCCGATTACTGATTTGCCGGCTGAAATGAAGCAGTCAGATATTATCAAGATTGCGCTGCTGTCTTTCGGTATCTCGATCGTCGCAACCCTGTATCCTGCACTCAGGGCTTCCAAAACCAGGCCAGCCGAAGCGCTAAGCTATGAATAAGAGAGCCGATTAGTGACTGCAGCCGTTATCGAAGCCAATGCGGTGCGCAAGGTATTCCGGCAGGGCAAGCTCGATGTCGAAGTACTCAAGGGCGTCGATTTTAGTGTCGCGGCTGGAGAAAGCCACGCTATCCTGGGGGCATCGGGCGCTGGTAAATCAACGCTGATGCATTTGCTTGGAGGACTGGACCATGTCAGCAGTGGCGAAATCAAGGTTCTCGATAACAGCCTGGCGAATTTATCCGAATCCAGGCTTGGCCGGTTACGCAATCGGCATCTCGGATTTATCTACCAGTTCCATCACCTACTGCCTGAATTTAGCGCCGTCGAAAACATTGCAATGCCCTTGTTGATGCGTCGTGAATCGTTTGCCACGGCGATTGCCGAGGCGAGTGCTTGGCTTGTCAAGGTAGGGCTCGAGGAGCGCGCCGAACATAAGCCGGGCGAGTTGTCAGGGGGCGAACGCCAGCGTGTGGCATTGGCGCGTGCATTGGTAACACAACCCGACTGCCTGCTTGCTGACGAACCCACCGGCAATCTCGATCAGCAAACGGCAGCACAGATGCTGGAATTGATGTTGGGCTTGAACCAGGAAATGAATACCGCACTGGTGGTTGTAACCCATGACCTTTCCATAGCCGCTCGAATGCAGCATCGTTCACGTATGCAAGACGGTGTTCTCACGCCCGAAATCTAATATCCATAGCCACGTCGGGTGAACGTTCGCAAAGGACGCTCCCAACCGGCGCTAGCGCCGGTTGGTCCATCCATGGAATCGCTTGGAGCTCGGCATCCATGCCTCGCTACACCTTTGCGAACGTTCACCCCACGTGGCTAGTAGATAGTTCAGGGTCAGGCAACATTCTTTGCCGGGAAATAGTTTCAGGGCAGTTGCAGTTTGAGGTAGCTGCAATAAACCAGCATGACCGGAATCTGCAGTACCAGGTGAATAGCATCGGAAATGAGGCGGATACTACCTGAGATCGCCAGTGCTGTATCGATCCTGCGCGACAGGTATTTGCTAGACTCCCGCGTGACAAAATAGGCAAACAGCATGTAGATGGTAATTTTGAGGATGGTCACAAAAGATGGAAACAGGCTAAATGAGTCGATTGAATCCGCGTACTGCCAGTTAAATACCAGGGCAATGGTCAGTAAACTCTGTATTGGCAAGGCAAATACCGGATGACTGAGAACCGGCATGAATGCCAGTAACAAACCGGCGACAAACAGGATGTTAAGCAAATTATTAAATTGTCCCTGTCGTACCAGGATTCGCCAGAAGTCTATGCTGGTGGTATTGGCGTCGATCACTGGATAAACCTGGCTAACGACAAGCAGCAACACCAGGATACGGATAACCGGGCATAAAATATGTTCGAAAATCCAGGTGGGGGACTCCACCTCCTGTGCTTTCTGGATAAGCCAGAAACAGAATCCGGTGCCCAGGATTACGCTAGTGGCGGTGACAAGGACTGTCCACAACAGGTTCACGGTTTTCCGTGCGCCCTTCGACGTCGATTATGCAGACGCCTGGCCCTGATCTTGATGTGCCTTAAAATATGCAAATGCCACAGGATTCGGACCAGTAGAAAGGAAGCCAGCGCGCTAATTGCGCCAACCACGAAACAACCCAGCAAGAAGGGCTGCCAGATAGCGGCGAGGCCATTGACGAGCCAGTCAAAGCTCAATTCAAAATGGAAACTCCCCGGCTCGAGTCCCAGCATCTCGGCTCCGATCAGGTAACAGAAATAAAACATGGGCCCAATCGTAAGCGGGTTGCTGACCCAGACCACGGGTACGGTCAGCAGCACGTTGGCCCTGATCCAGATTGCGCCGGCCGCGGCGATAACCATTTGAAACGGGACCGGTACAAATGCGCAGAACATACCCAGTGCAACCGCTAGCGAGCAAGAACGCCGGTTGATGTGCCACAAAGACGGATCCTGTAACCGGGGGCCAAGTAACTTGATCCAGCGATTTTTAGTGATGACGTCAGGATGCGGCAAAAACTTCCTAAGAATCTTCTTTGCCATGTTCATTGTATTATCGGCACTATTTCAATATTCTGCAAAGAGTTGGGTCAAATAACAGGGAAACTGGGCAGGGAAAGCATGCCTCAACACGCACTTGCGATCGTGCTTGGCTCGCTCGCGGCGCTATATGGTAACGAACTACCGGATTCTTACTGGTCGGCATTTATGCCGATCGCAGTGCTGTTTGTCTTTTACTGCCCGACTCATCGATTCGTCCTATTGCTAGCCATTGCTTACCTTTGGAGCAGTGCTGTTTTTCATTATCATCTCGAGCATCGACTTGACAGCCGTCATGACAACCAGGTTGCCCTGATAAGCGGAATCGTCGCTGATATTCCACGACGTGGCCGGGATCGCATCAGCCTGTACCTGACTGCTCTCGAAATCAAAAATTACACCGGGTCTATGCCGCGCCTGGCGCGTCTAAACTGGTACCAGGATCAACGCGTACCGCGTGCCGGTGAGCGCTGGGTATTTGAGGCTAAACTGAAACAACCAATCGGGACGCTGAACCCGGCCGGGTTCGATTTTGAAGCCTGGCAGTTTTCCAGGGGCGTTGATGTAACGGGATACATTCGAGATTCCGCTGCAAATCGTAAACTGGAATCTGCGGCGATGACGTCGGCAAACTACTGGCGCATGCGCATTGCCTCCGATATCGATCGAAGTTGCAGTAGCTGTGAGCATCGAGGCCTTATAAAGGCGCTGGCGTTGGGATTTCGTGGCGATATTCCGGTAACTCAAAAGCATTTACTGCAGTCAAGTGGCACCGCGCACTTGCTTGCCATATCCGGTCTTCATATCGGCATCGTGACATTGTTGTTTTATGGACTGGGTCGTCACTGCTGGCGTTTGGGTCTATATCGAAGTGGCTTGAATCGTGCCCAGATTGCCTGGCTTTTTGCGATTGTCGCGGCGCTGGGTTATGCGGCCCTCGCCGGGTTCAGCCTTCCTACCGTGCGCGCACTGATTATGTTTAGCCTGCTCTGGTTTGCACTGCATACCCGCAACAGGATCAACCTGTTGCAGGCTATCGCGTTGGCAGTTATTGTGATTGTTATAATCGACCCGCGTTCGGTAGGCTCAATTTCGTTCTGGTTGAGTTTTACCGCCTTGCTGGTGATCGCTTTTGTTCAGTTCCGGCTGCCGGCGAGAATGCCTTGGTGGCAACAGTTGCTAGCGCTGCAGTTTAGTTTTTCGTTACTTTTCGTACCTCTTGGTATCCTGATTTTCGACCAGTTCAATCCTGCAGGACTACTGGCCAATATTGTCGCAATCCCCCTGGTCAGCTTTGCTGTACTGCCGGTCGTGCTGGGTGGTTGCTTAATGTCAATAGCAGGTTTTGGCGTTAGCCATATCCTGTTTAAGCTGGCCGATAGCCTGCTTGTATTTTTGCTGGATTATCTCGACTGGTTGCTCAATTCCGGTTTGCATTCCATTGCCGTTTCCTATCCGGCACCCCTGATCGCGATAACGCTGGTTTCGATGGTGATATTGCTGCTGCCTCGGATGTCCGGGATGCGTCAGGTCGCGATGATAACACTTGTTGTTACTGCCTTATGGCAACCCTCGAGGCTGAAT
>JAOTXY010000011.1 GCA_029862125.1 Gammaproteobacteria bacterium
CCAATGGTACCGCTGTACTGGGACTTGGTGACATTGGCGCCATGGCGGCCAAGCCGGTGATGGAAGGCAAGGCGGTGCTATTCAAACGCTTCGCGGGTATCGATGTTTTTGATATAGAGATCGCTGAAAAGGATCCACATAAACTCTCCGAAACCATCGAGCGCCTCGAGCCCACTTTCTGCGGAATCAACCTGGAAGATATCAAGGCGCCAGACTGTTTTTACGTCGAAAAGTACTTGCACGAGCGGATGTCGATCCCGGTTTTCCACGATGACCAGCATGGCACCGCGATCGTGGTTGCGGCGGCGATGAAATCGGCCCTGGAAGTGGTTGGCAAGGATATTAGTAAGGTCAGGCTGGTGGCATCGGGGGCGGGCGCCGCAGCCCTGTCCTGTCTGAATTTACTGGTTTCGATGGGGCTCGACAAGAACAACGTACTGGTCTGCGATTCGAGGGGCGTGATCTATGAAGGCCGAGCCGAATCCATGGATGAATACAAGGCGGCCTACGCGGCCAACACCGAGTTGCGGACACTCGCGGATGCCATTGCCGGTGCCGATGTTTTTCTTGGACTGTCTGCCGGTAATTTGCTGAAGCCTGAAATGGTTGAATCGATGACGCAGAAACCAGTCGTTTTTGCGCTCGCCAACCCGACTCCCGAGATCGATCCGGCCGAGGCCAAACGTGTCTGCCCCGACGTCGTTATTGCCACCGGGCGCACCGATTACCCGAACCAGGTCAATAACGTGCTGTGCTTCCCGTTTCTGTTTCGTGGGGCGCTCGACGCCGGCGCCACGCAAATTAACCATGAAATGAAAATTGCCTGCGTCGATGCGTTATCGAGACTTGCGCGCGCCGGCACCAGCGATGTTGTCGCCAGCGCCTACCGCGGCGAGTCACTGACCTTCGGGCCCGAGTACTTGATCCCCAAACCTTTTGACCAACGCCTTATTCTCGAAATCGCACCGGCGGTGGCGCAGGCCGCGATGGACTCGGGTGTTGCCGAACGGCCGATCGAGGATATGGACGCCTATCGGCAAAAGTTAAACACCTTCGTATTTCGTTCGGGATTGTTTATGAAGCCGGTGTTCGACATGGCGCGAACCGTCCAGCGCAAGGTGGTCTTTGCAGAGGGAGAGAACCCCAAGGTTCTGCAGGCGGTCGATAATATTGTCAAGGATCAACTCTGCTTTCCGGTCGTGCTGGGTCGCGAGGAGGTAGTTAAGTCGATTATCAGCGAGTATGGTCTTGTCGCCCGGCCCGGCACGGATTACGAAATCGTGGATTATGAAGAAAACGAGGAATGGGCGCTGACCTTTCACCGTTTGACCGAACGCCGTGGAAAGACATTGTCGGAAGCCCGTGAAATATTGCGCAACAGTAAAACCACTCAGGCGGCAATGATGGTCAAGCTGGGGTTGGCCGATACCATGATCACCGGCACCATCGGCCGGTTTCATCGCCACCTTGGCCGCCTGCTGAGCGTGTCTAAACAGGATAACGGTTTTGAAGAGGTTTCGGCGTTAAGCGCCATCATTACCACCAAGTTCACCTTGTTCATTTGCGATACCCACGTAACGGCAGATCCAACGGCACAGGCGATCGCCGATATGACGGTGCTGGCAGCCAAGGAGGTTGCGCGATTCGGACTGAAGCCCCGGGCGGCGTTGTTATCTCATTCAAACTTCGGCACCCGTGAAACGCAAACCTCGTGCAAAATGCGTGAGGCATTGTCCCTGATCAACAAGCTCGACCCTGAGCTGATGGTCGAGGGTGAGATGCAGGCCAACCTGGCGTTGTCTCCGAAGGCGATGGCAAAAGCGTTTCCCAATTCTAATCTCGACGGCGTCGCAAATCTGTTGATTATGCCGAACCTCGATGCCGCACATATTGCGATGAACCTGGTCAAAATGGGTGCCGATGGCGTTGCGATCGGCCCAATTCTGCTGGGCTGCGATATCGCGGCGCATATTGTAACGCCCGGTACTACGGTGCGGGGCCTGGTTAACATGACCGCGATTGCGGCGGCCCGCATCGGGGCCGAGGAAGAGTCTTAACATGCACCTGGTTATTATTCTGCTGGCCGCCCTGGCTTTTTTTATATACCTGACGCTCGGGGTACGTGGCGATCCCGAGCGACGTAAGTTGTTCTTTCTTTACCTCGTCATCGACCTGTGGTTGAGTGCAGTATTTTTATACCTGCTGGTCACCGCGTTACTCCACTGAAACTAGATACCCCGTTTAAACGATCTAGTCGTCGTTCTTGAAATCCAGCATGTCGGCTGAGCGATAGCCTTGAACTCTGATAGAGATTTACACTGTCCCGGTAGATTAGTAATAGCTGGGCTTTGATCGTTGTTTCGACGACGATTGTTTAATTTGATGAGGTATCTGTAATGAGTCATACGCAGTACGCACCGGCAAGACCGCGCTTGCAGCGTAGTGAACTGGCCGTGCCGGGATCAAACCCGGGGATGTTCGAAAAGGCGGCCGACAGTGCCGCGGATTACGTGTTTCTGGATCTCGAGGATGCGGTATCCCCGGGCGACAAGGTACAGGCTCGCAAAAACGTAATCGAGGCGCTCAACGATATCGACTGGCGCGGCAGGGGCAAAACAGTTTCGGTCCGTATCAACAGTCTCGATACCCATTACATGTATCGTGATGTCGTCGACGTTGTCGAACAGGCAGGCGATCGTCTGGATACCATCCTCATTCCCAAGGTCGGTGTTGCCGCCGACGTTTACATGGTCGATGCGATGTTGACCCAAATTGAAACCGCGCAGGGGTTTGATAACCGTATCGGGCTCGAAGCGCTGATCGAAATCACCCTCGGTATGGCCAACGTGGATTCGATCGCCACGTCCAGTTCGCGCATGGAAGCAATGCATTTCGGGGTCGCCGATTATGCCGCAAGCTGCCGAGCGCGCACCACCAATATCGGTGGCCTGAACCCGGATTATCCGGGTGATCAATGGCACCATGGCCTGTCGCGCATGCTGGTCGCCTGCCGCGCTTATGGATTGCGGGCAATCGATGGTCCTTTCGGGGACTTTAACGATCCTGACGGCTATCTCGACGCTGCGCGTCGCGCGGCGGCGATGGGTTATGAAGGCAAGTGGGCGATCCATCCTTCCCAGATCGATCTTGCCAATGAAATTTACTCACCGCCAGAGGCCGAGGTTGATCGCGCTCGACGCATCCTGGCGGCACTGGAAGAAGCGGCGGCAGCAGGCAAGGGTGCGGCACAACTCGACGGTCGCATGATCGACGCAGCATCGGCGCGCATGGCTGAAAACGTCGTTAATACCGATGCAGCCATTCAGGCTAAACAGTAACGTTTTCGAAGCGGGAGAGGATCGATGGATATTCATGAATACCAGGCGAAGGTGCTGCTGGCCGATTTTGGCATGCCGATCGCCAGGGGTGGCATCGCTTACAGCCCTGAGCAGGCTGCGTATCGAGCTATGGAACTCGGCGGCGAGAAGTGGGTCGTCAAGGCCCAGATTCATTCCGGGGCGCGCGGCAAGGCGGGCGGCATCAAGGTTTGCGCCACTGAAAACGAAGTCATGGATGCTGCCAATGAATTGCTGGGCCGACGCCTGGTAACCAATCAAACCGGCTCACAGGGTAAGTTGGTAGGGCGGCTGTATATTGAAGAGGCGACCGATATCGATCGCGAGATATACCTGGCCTTTGTGCTCGACCGCAGTTCGGAGCGAATAATGTGCGTTGCATCATCAGCGGGTGGCATGGACATCGAAGAGATTGTCGAAACCGATCCCGACGCGATCGTGCGCGTACCGATCGAACCAGCAGTAGGGATGCAGGATTTTCAGGCTCGTGAAATTGCGTTTGCGCTGGGTATGGATTCCGCGCAAATTGCCGAAGCGGTGAAGGCGCTGAAAGCCTGTTATCGTGCTTTTCGTGACCTGGATGCGACCATGGTCGAAGTCAATCCGTTGGTGGTGACCACCGATGGCCGCATCATCGCGCTAGACGCCAAGATGGGCTTCGATGACAACGCACTGTTCCGCAGACCGCAGATATCCGAGTTACGCGACAAGTCCCAGGAAGATGCACGCGAAATGAATGCCGCGGACCGGGGCCTGAGCTATGTCGGACTGGATGGCAATATTGGCTGTATCATCAACGGCGCAGGGCTCGCGATGGCGACCATGGATATGATCAAGCATGTCGGCGGCGAACCTGCTAACTTTCTCGATATTGGCGGTGGCGCATCGCCCGAGCGGGTTGCCAAGGCATTTAACCTGGTATTGTCGGACGAAGGGGTCGATGCAATCCTGGTTAATATTTTCGCGGGAATCAACCGTTGCGACTGGGTTGCCGAGGGCGTGATCCAGGCGATGCAGAAACTCGACGTGCCGGTACCGGTGGTGGTACGGCTTTCAGGCACCAATGTTGAACTCGGACGGCAGATACTGGCCGATAGCGATATCGATCTGATCACTGCAGAAACTCTCGCCGAGGCGGCCGAAAAGGCAGTGTCTGCCGCACAACTTCATCAATCGGCCAGCACCGATGTTAAGGAGGACCGAATATGAGCATCTTCCTCGACCAAACAACAGCCGTTATCGTGCAGGGATTTACCGGTCGTATCGGCACTTTCCATGCTCAGGAAATGATCGACTATGGCACCAACCTGGTGGGTGGAGTGACGCCTGGTAAGGGCGGGGAAAGACATCTCGAGCGCCCGGTTTTCAACACGGTCAAGGATGCTGTGCGCGATACCGGTGCAGTCGCAAGCGTGGTCTTCGTACCACCTCCATTTGCCGCCGATGCGATCATGGAAGCGGCAGATGCGGGCATACGTTTTTGCGTTTGTGTCACCGACGGCATACCGGCGCAGGACATGATGCGCGTTAAACGTTACATGCGACGCTATAGGAAAGAAGATCGCATGACCCTGACCGGCCCTAATTGTGCCGGTACGATCAGCCCCGGCAAGGCTATGATGGGAATCATGCCGGGCCATATTTACATGCAGGGTAATGTTGGACTCATCGGCCGTTCTGGCACACTGGGTTATGAAGCCGCGTCGCAGATGAAGGCGATGGGAATTGGAATATCGACCGGTGTTGGCATCGGCGGAGATCCCATCAACGGCAGCGCGTTTCGCGATCACCTCGAACGTTTCGAACAGGACCCGGAGACTAATCTCGTGGTCATGATCGGTGAGATCGGCGGACCCCAGGAAGCCGAGGCCGCAGCATTCGCCCGTGACCATATGCAAAAACCGGTACTCGCCTACATCGCCGGCCTCACCGCGCCCAGGGGGCGAACCATGGGACACGCGGGGGCAATTGTGACCAGCGCCGGTGAATCAGCCGCGGAAAAGGTCGAAATTCTGCGTGCTGCCGGGGTCGGCATTATCGTCAGGCCTTCCGAGTTTGGTAATGCCGTCGCAGAGGCACTTTCAAAGTTGTAACGCGCAGCCATATCCAGATCCCGGCACCTAGACCGGGACGACAGCACGATTCTTAGTATATGTAGTCACCAACAATCTCTACCAGGTGGTCGATCCAGCGTTCCGGGATGGGCTCGGTCAGTTCCGGCGATCCGAGAAAATCCGGTACAAATAAGCGTTCCAGCAATTGCCCGGCTACTTTTGGGTCTGAACTCGCGATATTCAGTTCCCGGTTGATGCGCAGGCTCAGGCGATCGAAGTTGGCGGAGCCGACACAGACCCAACCGTCATAAATCGCTGCCTTAACATGTGAAAAACCCGGGTAGATATACACCCGAATACCATGCTTCAGCATCACGTTAGCGGCCAGAACATTACTGCGGGTGATAGGGCCGTGGTCGGTTTCCATCGGGATGATAACGCGCACGTCAACGCCCCGGCGGCGGGCCATGACCAGCTCGCGCAGCAATCGATCGTCGGTGAAGTAGGCATTTTGAACGTAAATATATCGCTGCGCCCGCTGTATCGCTGCAAGCTGTGCATTGTAGATCTCGTAGTTGCCGGCTCCAGTCAGCAACACCCGTAGCGATGGTCCCTCGTGCGTAGTGTCTTTAACAGTCGGTGCGGTTTTCGAGATTACGTAACCGAGGTCACCCAGCGGACCGGAATGCATCCATGAGGTCCGAAATTCGCGTGCCAGGGTGCTGACCACCGGTCCGCGCAGTTCCATCATCAGATCGTGCCAGTCGTAGCGATATTCACGACCGATATTCATACCACCGACATACGCTGTTTTCTGATCGATGATGGTGCTTTTGATGTGATCACCCGTGAACCAGGGATTGGCTTTCTGGCGCACGGCTACCTGCGAATCGGCCTCCAGGAACCAATGTACCGAGGCAGGCGGCTCATGGTGCTCGGGTAAAGACTCGGAGTCCGACATGGTTCCCCCGATAGTGCCCAGTCCATCAAACAGGACTTTTACCTCGATCCCTTCGTTGGAGCGCCGTTTTAGCAACTCGGCTATCCTTACCGCAAAATCGTCGTTATCAAAAATATAAGTCTGCAGGTGCACCGAATGCTCTGCTTGCGTGACGGTATCGATAAAACGTGTAAAGAAAGCCTCGCCATCGACCAGGAAATCGACACTGCCGGTCGATTTCGAACGGCTGGATATCTTGTCGAGTTCGCTTTCCCAGATTTGCAGGTCCATCGGTGGCGACTCGCTGAGCTCTGGTACCGGTTTATTGGCCAGTCCGGTCATCCAGTCGAGGCGTAGCGTGGCGATAGTTGTGTCCGTAACCACGAAAAACAGTCGGTACAACGAGGACACGGGGCGTAAAAGAAGATCGGTAAGGTGACTTCGCATTACATGCCCGAAGGCCTGGCCACCCTTCAATCCGGGCATGCTTGTTACCGCGACTGCCTGCTGCGGCTCGTTTCTGATAAATACCAGTAAATGACGGTTGGTGTTGACGTAAAGAAACGGGAGTGAATACCAACCTGTGTCCCCGGTGTTGAACACAAACTCGGTCTCGGTGATGCCCTGTTCACTAAGATAAGCCTCCAGGATTGGGCGCCCGCGGCGCATGAACTCGTCAAAGCGAAGCATTGTATGCACCCGGTAATCGGCCGGCTTGTCGGTTAGTCGTGTTGCCTGGAATTCGCCGTTTTCATCATAGAACAGGAAGTACTCGGTATATCCAAAATCGACGACCACTCCTTTACCGTCATCGGGTACCACGGCGCGCAATAGCCGGTTACGCAGCAGCTGCCACTGGTCGACGCCCAGGATAGGCACCTCGACCAGAACCTGTGGCAGTGATTCCCATGGGGTTTCCTGGTGATATTCCATGGGCACAAGGCTTGGAGTTGCATAATTGGAGGGTGGCGTTAACGGTGGATCGATCAGCTCCAAGCGGTTGCGCCAGTTGCCACCGGCGTAGCTTATGCGGTCACCGATACGATACTTGACGAAGAAATTATCGGGGCCACGATAACCCTCCAACGCGATCATTGGCAGGGCACTCGAGTCTGCGCCAGCGTCCATCTGCGCGAGATTTGCCGGGGTGCTCGCGCATCCGGGCAGCAGGGTGGCGAGAACCAGAATTACGATAGTGTTCGACAGGGTTCTCAATACGAGCACACTAGGCAAGGGCCCGCTGGCAGCAATCATGGCGGCTGAAGTCGCGCGCATGGCATCTTGCTGGATGCACAGCTGATGGTCTCGAGCCGGGATATTAGCGCTACCCGTAGGAGCCAGATTTTACTTCACCATGATGGTGATTTGCTGCGACATAACCGGTGGGTTGTGCGGCGTATGGGTAAAGTCGGCGAGCAGCAACTGCAGCGTATGCTTGCCCGGGGCGAGTTCAATTACCACCTCGGTCTGGCCACCGCCGAAATGCCGGTGCTTGTCATCCGCCGGGATGGGTTTGCCCAGATCAGGAACGGTGGTATCGATGAGCAGGTGATGATGTCCTGTCTTCGCCTTGTCGATACCCGCAGGTGCGACACCCATTCCAGACAATCCGAAAACGACCTTAAATGGAGATGTGACGGCTTCGCCATGCCCCGGGGAAACGATGTAAACGCTGGCTCCATCAGGCGCTGAGGTATTGCCGGCATGGGCATTTAAGGTCAATGCCAGCAGGCAGGCTAATATTATCCTGGAAATATTCATAATTCTCTCCTCACTCGCAGCCAGGGTTGCATGATTTTAATCGTTACGCGAGCTAATAAATATAGCGCTTTTAGCTTGTCGGGCTTTGATACAGGTCAATTGTGACATCAGCCAGGTTGCTGGCTATATACCGGAATGACTGCCTCACGATGTTGATCGAAATAGAGGCTATCGCCTACATCGGTGAATAATAGTTAATCCGGAAACGGTTTGATGCGCTAAATCCAGCGATTCAAAGCCGATTCGAATTCATCGCGACTGATTTCGATTGCACCCAGCGAATGCAAGTGACCGGTTGGCAGCTGGCAATCGATCATTTCGTAGTTACCCGAATCAACCAGGTGTTTGAGGCAGAGCTTGGAGGCATTGGCCGCACGACTGAACATGGATTCACCGAAAAATATTTTGCCGAGTCCGATACCGTAAAGTCCACCTACGAGTTCATCCTGGTGACGACATTCTATCGAATGCGCAAATCCGGCATGGTGCATCTCGATATAGGCATCGATCATTTGCGAGTTGATCCAGGTGCCGCTCTGACCTTCGCGGTCAGCGGCGCAGGCTTCGATTACGGCCTCGAAATCCTGGTCCAGGGTTATCTGGTAACGCTGTTGACGAGCCAGTTTCTGCAGGCTTTTACTTTGATAAAAGCGTTTGGGGTAAAGCACCGTGCGTGGGGCTGGACACCACCACAGAATCGGTTCACTTTCACTGAACCACGGAAAAATACCCTGTCGATAGGCAACCAGCAGCCATTCCACGTCGAGTCTTCCGCCCGCGGCCAGTAATCCAGCCGGTTCGGCAAGCACCGAGGCGGTGTCCGGGAAATACGGTTTTGCCGTTGCTTCTAACCAGGGAACCATATATAAAACAAATGTTTACAATACAAAGTTAAAGTTGAATATATTCATTCTGTCGCCTTGAACGGTGAATGATCGAGTAAATCGTCGCGGTAGCTCTCGATGTAGCGACGTTCCTGGCGCAGAAACTGCTCGATTGCCTCGCGAAACTGGGGATGCGCGATCCAGTGCCCCGACCATGTCATCCGCGGTAAAAAGCCCCTGGCCAGTTTGTGTTCGCCCTGGGCACCGGGGTCAAAACACTGTAGCTGTTCGGCAATGCAGTAGTCGATACCCTGGTAGTAACAACATTCGAAATGCAGGTGGCGAAAGTATTGATCACAGCCCCAGACGCGCCCGTAGAGGTGGGTGTCGCTGCGAAAAAATAGGGAGGCGGCGACGATTTGTCCCTGGTCACGGGTGATCGACGCTAGCACCTGTTCGGGCATATTTTGACCCAGGTGTTCAAAAAATGCCGAGGTCAGCGTTGCGGTACCATACTTGCGTTGGTATATGCCGGCGTATAGATGGTAAATCTGTTGCCATTCGTCCGGGCTGATGCTGCCACCCGTGTGCATCTTTATGTCTAGATTCTGTGCGGCTACGCTGCTACGTTCTTTCCTGATATTTTTGCGCTTGCGCGAGCTTAAACGCGAAATAAAATCGTCGAAATCCTGGTAGCCATTATTTTGCCAGTGGAACTGTACATCATTTCGTAGCATGATTTCACGGCCAGCCAGTGCGTGCAGAATTTCCTTGTCAGCAAACAGGATATGCCACGAACTCAAGTTCTGGTCTTCGCAAAAGCCCTGGATTGCCTGGCACAGTAATTCACGAAGCCGTTGTCTTTCTTCTTTATCGCCGACCAGTGCGAGGTTAATCAGAAAGCGATCGCCGGTTGCCGGGGTGTATGGAATGGCAGATACCAGCTTTGGGTAGTAATCGAGGCCGCTGCGCTGGTAGGCATTGACCCAGGCATGATCGAAAACCAGTTCGCCATACGAGTTTGTCTTGATGTAGCAAGGGATTGCGGCAACCAGTTGCTGCTCTCGATGGACCAGGAAGTAGACCGGGTGCCAGCCAAAAGGCTCCAGGCAGTCATGCTGCTCGAGTCCGTATAAGAAACTGTGCCGGGTAAATGGATAGCTGGTGTCACCGAGTGCGTCCCAGTCGGCAACCGGGACTTCACTCAGGGAGTGAATGACGCTGACGCGCAGCTCGGCATTATTCAAGTTCCTTGGCATCGAGATACTTTTCGGCATCGAGCGCCGCCATGCAACCGCTACCGGCCGAGGTAACTGCCTGGCGGTAAACATGGTCCATGACGTCACCTGCCGCAAAAACACCTTCGATGCTGGTCGCAGTGGCATTACCATCGGCACCGCCGTGAACGGTTATGTAGCCATTTTTCATTTCGAGCTGACCGGCGAAAATATCGGTATTGGGTTTGTGACCGATTGCGATGAAGATGCCTGTCAGGTCGAGTTCCCGGGTAGTATCGTCCTGAACATTACTGATTCGTAACCCGGTAACACCGGAGTCATCCCCCAGTGCCTCTTCGAAAACGTGAAACCACTCGATATTAACGTTGCCGTTCTTTTCCTTCTCGAATAATTTATCCTGCAGAATTTTCTCTGCACGCAATTTGTCGCGTCGATGCACCAGTGTCACCTCGGCAGCGATGTTGGATAAATAGAGTGCCTCTTCGACCGCGGTGTTTCCACCACCGATGACTGCGACCTTTTGGTCGCGAAAGAAGAATCCGTCGCAAGTGGCACAGGCAGAGATCCCCTTGCCCAGAAATTTCTCTTCGGAAGGCTCACCCAGGTACATCGCGCTTGCCCCGGTCGCGATAATCAGCGCATCGCAGGTGTATTCACCGCTGTCGCCAATCAGTCGTTTGGGCGATTCATTCAGAAAAACGGTGTTGACGTGATCGAAAATAATTTCGGTATCGAAACGTTCGGCGTGTTGCTGCATGCGTTGCATCAGCACCGGGCCGGTTAAACCCTCGACATCACCGGGCCAGTTGTCAACTTCGGTGGTGGTCATCAGTTGACCCCCGGCTTCAACCCCGGTAATGACCGTGGGATTCAGATTGGCACGTGCGGCATAGACCGCTGCCGAGTAACCGGCTGGACCGGAGCCGAGGATAATCACCCGGCGATGCTTGGGATCAGTCATTGAGTGCTCTCTAATTAACAGGGCTGGATAAAGAAGCCAATAGTAATAGCAAAAAATAGAAATGACTATATGGCGATCAGGTAGATTATTTCAATGTTATTAGTTCTGGTTCCCAGCCAAGCTGATCATGTAAAATAAGCCGCTTTACGCAGGGCATTTATCAAAGTGGCGCAAGCTAGACACAAACGACGTTCCGATGAACAGGACGCCAGGCTGATGTTCGGCCAGGTTAATCAACGCCTGCGCGAAGCCGGCATGCTGCTTTCGTTTGCACTCGCAGGCTACTTCCTGGTCGCGATGTTCAGTTACGACGCGCTGGATCCATCCTGGTCGCATAGCGGCAGTAATACTGAAATCAGCAACTTCGGTGGCACCGCGGGTGCCTGGATTGCTGACCTGACCTTCTACCTGTTTGGTTTCCTCGCTTTCCTGCTGCCGATTATGCTGATTTATAACGGCATGATCCTGGTCAGGATGCGGGAAATGAGCCCTGAAGACCGTTACCAGTTGCTGGTCATTCGCTGGAGCGGTTTCGTACTGACCTTAATTTCGGGCTGCGCGCTGTCGAGTATTCACTTTTCGATAGAACCCGGCGCCATGCCGCTCGATGCAGGCGGGATTCTCGGGCAGATCGCGGGCAATTATTTTTCCCAGGGACTTGGTTTCATTGGTGCCACGGTAATGCACCTGGCGTTATTTTTGGCCGGTTTGACCCTGTTCACCGGGCTGTCGTGGCTGGCATTGATCGACAATGTCGGCAAGTACACGCTGCTGTTGCTGGACAAACTGCTCGACCGGTATTACCTGATGCGGGACAGGGCGGAGGGCAATCGCAACCGCAGCGAGCGTGACCAGGTATTCCAGGTGCAGCAGAGGAAACTAGAAAAACGCAAACCGGTGAAAATCGAACCGGTGGTGGAAAATATCGAACCGAGTGTGCGGGTCGAGAAAGAGAAACAGATACCGCTGTTTAAAACCGTTGGCAAGGGCAATAGCACGATTCCACCGCTGGCGCTGCTGGATAAACCCAGGCCGAAGGTTGCCGGTTACTCCAAGTCGGCACTTGAAGCAATGTCGCAGCAGCTGGAATTGAAGCTACTCGATTTCGGTATTGAGATCCAGGTCGAATCGGTGCACCCGGGTCCGGTCATTACGCGCTTCGAGATTCTGCCCGCACCGGGTGTCAAGGTTAGCCAGATTTCAAATCTCTCCAAGGACCTGGCTCGTGCACTCTCGGTTATCGCGGTGCGGGTTGTCGAAATCATTCCGGGTAAATCGGTAATGGGGCTCGAGATTCCGAACGAGAATCGGGAGCTGGTTGCGTTAAGCGAGATCATCCAGTCAAAAAGTTTCGACCAGGCTGCTTCGCCGTTGACACTCGCCCTCGGCAAAGACATTAGCGGTGAAGCGATCGTTGCCGACCTGGCCAGGATGCCGCACCTGCTGGTTGCCGGTACCACCGGTTCCGGTAAATCGGTTGCGATTAATGCAATGCTGCTCAGTATCCTGTTCAAGGCGACCCCGGAAGACGTACGCATGATCCTGATAGATCCGAAAATGCTCGAACTCAACATCTATGAAGGCATTCCGCATCTGATTGCGCCGGTGGTAACCGACATGAAGGAAGCAGCCAACGCGCTACGCTGGTGCGTGGCGGAGATGGAACGGCGTTACCGACTGATGGCTTCGCTTGGCGTGCGTAATATCGCCGGCTACAACCGCAAGATCCGCGAGGCAATTGCCGCGGGAACACCGATTAAGGATCCGTTATTTGACAAGAAGACGCTGTTACTGGACCCCGATGCCGAGCCTGAAGACCTCGAAACCCTGCCGTATATTGTTGTCGTTGTCGATGAATTCGCTGACATGATTATGGTGGTGGGTAAGAAGGTCGAGGAACTGATTGCTCGACTGGCACAGAAAGCTCGCGCCTCGGGCCTGCACCTGTTGCTGGCAACGCAACGCCCGTCGGTGGATGTGATTACCGGGTTGATCAAGTCGAATATTCCAACCCGCATCGCTTTCCAGGTGTCATCCAAAATAGATTCGCGCACCATCCTCGATCAAATGGGTGCGGAAACCCTGCTCGGGCACGGCGATATGCTTTACCTGCCGCCAGGCACCAGTGTGCCCGAGCGTGTCCATGGCGCTTTCGTCGATGATCACGAGGTGCATGCCGTGATCAACGAAATCAAGAAGTCGGGTGAACCAAATTACATAACCGATGTCCTTGAAGAATCATCCTCGGCGGTATTGCCGGGAGAGGGACCGCGTGATTCCAATGGTGAAGAGGCGGACCCGCTTTATGACGAGGCAGTCGCCGTGGTTACCGAGACTCGCAAGGCTTCGATTTCCTACGTGCAGCGGCGCCTGAAGATCGGCTATAACCGGGCCGCGCGCATGATTGAAGAAATGGAAGCATCCGGTGTCGTCTCCATGGTGCAATCAAACGGTAGCCGGGAAGTGCTAGCGCCACCACCTCCAGCGGATTGAAAATGAAATTTCCTTTACTTTTAATTGCACTTGTAACCAGCCTGTCCATGCCGGCCTGGGCCGAGGATGCGGAGCAGAGACTCAAAACCGCGCTCAAGAACATGGATAACCTGAGTGCAGAGTTCAAACAGACGCTTCTCGACGAAGACAAGAATATAGTGCAGCAAAGCAGTGGCACCCTGGCACTGCAACGCCCAGGCAAGTTTGCCTGGATTTACACCGAACCCTTCGAGCAACGTATCATCGCCGACGGCAGCGAGCTCTGGGTGTACGATGTCGAACTCGACCAGGTCACGGTCAAACCCATGGATGCAAGCATTTCCAACGCGCCGATCATGATCCTGATGAAAGAATCCGATGTCACCCAGCAGTTCAAAGTTATCGAAGTCGGGCAGCGCAAGTTTCTTTACTGGATCGAACTTGAGCCGCAGGCTAAAGATCTCGAGTACCAGCGCATCTTTATCGGTCTCGAAGATGGCAACCTGCGTGCCATGGAACTACAAGACCAGTTCGGCCAGAGTACCCAGATCGTGTTTGATAACCTGCGCGTTGGCGTGGTACATAACCCGGCTACCTTCAAGTTTGTACCCCCCGATGGCGTCGATGTGTACGGAGTAGGCGGCTAAATTTCGGCCGTTTCGCGTTGCCGTCTATGAACGATTTGTTTAACGCGGAAAAGGGATTCAAACCGCTTGCCGATCGCATGCGCCCGCGCAAGCTCGACCAGGTCTTTGGCCAGTCACATTTGCTGGCACCCGGCAAACCACTGCGCCAGGCAATCGAAGCCAACAAGCTGCACTCGATGATTTTCTGGGGCCCCCCGGGAACCGGTAAGACGACGATCGCGCGCCTTATTGCCGAATACTCTGATGCCCGATTTATCACCTTGTCCGCAGTACTCGCCGGGGTCAAGGATATTCGCGATGCGATCGAGCAGGCGCGCCAATTCCAGGGTCCCACGGTACTGTTTATCGACGAGGTTCATCGCTTTAACAAGGCACAACAGGATGCGTTTCTGCCCCATATCGAGGATGGCACGATTCTGTTCGTCGGCGCCACCACCGAGAATCCCTCGTTCGAACTGAACAATGCGCTGTTATCGCGTACCCGGACTTACGTGCTCAAGCCAATCCAGGCCGAAGATATCGAGCAGGTGATTCGACGTGCGCTCGAAGACCGGGAGCAGGGACTGGGGGAACTCGACCTCAGTATTGATGCCGATGCCTGCACCTTGCTGGCACGGATTGCCGACGGCGACGCGCGGCGGGCACTGACATACCTTGAAATTATCAGCGATCTCGCTGAGGACAGCCAGATCAATGCGGCCCTGGTTGGAGAGATTGCACAGCAGGGGCCACGGCGCTTCGACAAGGGTGGCGACGTTTTTTACGAGCAGATATCGGCGTTACACAAATCGGTGCGTGGCTCGGATCCTGATGCCGCGCTTTACTGGTTTTGTCGTATGATCGATGGCGGCTGTGACCCGAGGTATATAGCGAGGCGCGTGGTACGCATGGCGGTCGAAGATATCGGTATCGCCGATCCACGCGGGTTGGAGTTGTGTCTCAACGGTTGGCAGACTTTCGAGCGCCTTGGCAGTCCCGAAGGAGAGCTCGCAATTGCGCAGGGAATTGTCTACCTGGCCTGCGCGGCCAAGAGTAACGCGCTTTACAGCGCCTACAAGCAAGCGATGCAAGATGCGCATGATTCGGGCAGTCTCGAAGTACCAATGCATCTGCGCAACGCACCCACACAGTTCATGGAGGAGCAGGGCTACGGCGATGACTACCGCTATGCCCACGATGAAGCGGACGCATTTGCGGCGGGCGAGACATATTTCCCCGAGGCTCTGCTCGACCGTCGATACTATCATCCCGTCGAACGCGGCTTGGAAATCAAGATCGCGGAAAAACTCGAGCGTCTGCGCAAAGCCAACCGCGATGCAAAGTCGTGAATCTTCCTTTCGCTGAATCTGCCGAGCAAAACAAGGCCGTTATTTTTGATGCGATCAAGGCTCACCTGAATGGCGATGTGCTCGAAATAGGTAGCGGCACCGGTCAGCACGCGGTTTTCTTCAGCAGCCAGTTACCACAAGTAACCTGGCAGACTTCGGATCTGCCTGCCAACCTGCCCGGCATCAAGGCGAGGATCGAAGCCTCGGGATTGCCAAACCTGGCCGTGCCGATTGAACTCGATGTGCTCGGGGGCTGGCCGGAGCGTCTATATGACTTCGTCTATAGCGCTAACAGTTTCCATATTATGAACACAACGATGGTCGCCGCGTGCATAGAGGGCGTCGGGCGTTGCCTGAAACCCGGCGGTTTGTTTGCGCTTTACGGTCCTTTCAATTTTGGCGGGACTTACACCTCTGAAAGTAACGCCCGTTTCGACCAGTTGCTCAAGTCGCGTGATCCCGAAAGCGGGATCCGGGATTTCGAGTGGATCGAGGAACTGGCCGGCAGGGTTCAGATCGATTTACTCGAGGATGTAGAAATGCCGGCCAACAATCGCTGCCTGATCTGGAAAAAACGAACTTAATAGCGCATAGTTAGACTAATATATCTACTTTAAGCCAAAAATAAGCCAATGAGAAAATTGATCCCGCAGGCCCTTGCTGCCAGCCTGGTATTCATGCTGTCGTTCTCGCTCGCCAATTCGGCCGAGGAGTCGGTCGAAGACATGACACGTTTACTCAAGTTGCGTCTCGGTACCGACAAGGTCGAAACCCCGACCGCTACCGGTGTCGACGGTGTTTATCAAACCCGTTTCGGCAACAAGTTTGCCTACCTGATAGAAGGCGGGCGCTATGTTTTTATCGGCGACATGGTCGATCTCAAGATGGCGCGGAATATGACCGAGGTGAGTCGGCGCGAGCTGGTGGTGCAGGAACTCGCCAGCTTCGATAGCAAAAAGCAGATCGTTTTCCCCGCCGAAAACGAGGAGCTCGCGGTGTTGAACGTGTTTACCGATACCAGTTGCGGCTACTGCCAGCAATTGCATAAAGAAGTGAAGTACCTGCAGGAAGCGGGCATATCGGTACATTATTTTCCCTATCCCCGTGGCGGTAATCGCGGCCCGGGCTATAGCAATTTAAGAAAGGTCTGGTGTGCGGATGACAAGCTCACGGCCATGAGCATTGCCAAGGGAGCGAAGATGGGATCGCTGGCTTCGTCCGAGGATTGTGAGTCTGCCCTGTATGTCGACGAGGGTTATGTACTGGGTAATCGCATCGGGGTTAACGGCACGCCCGCGCTCTACGCGAGTGACGGCACCATGTTCAATGGTTATGTGCCCTACCAGCAATTGATCCCGCAATTGCTAAACAAGTAGATTTTATATAAAAGTCGTAGAAATACGTGCCCCGGGTTAAGCGGGCATGCTTTTTGTGCTCGTCGAATAATTCTACTGTGTTAATATCTTTGCCTAATAAAAATTGAGTTTGCAGCTTGAATGACAGAACAGGAATCATCAGGTAAACCACCGGAAACCGACGGGGACGAGGCTCGGGCAGAGGAACAGGATAAGTCGCCCAAAGAGTATGGTGGTCCCAAGGGCAAAGAGCCGACTCGATATGGCGACTGGGAAAAAAAGGGTCGTTGCATTGATTTTTGATGCGCGCGATAGTTTTGCATGAACTGTAACTCGTAACCTGGTAATCGACGATGCCCAATAGCAATCATCCTGTATCCCCGCATTTACAAATCTATCGCTTACCGCTGACCGCACTACTGTCAATCACTCATCGCATCACGGGTGTAATCCTGGCCTTTGGTTGCCTGCTACTGGTCTGGATCCTGGCTGCCGCGGCCGACAGTGCCGAGGCTTACCAGGCAATTGAACCGCACCTGGGCAGCTGGTACGGCCAGGTATTTTTACTCGGTTTCATATTTTCACTCTACCTCCATTTTTGCAACGGCGTCAGGCACCTGTTCTGGGATGTCGGTTATGGCTTTGAGCTCGAGGTTGTCGATATTACCGCCAAGCTGGCAATCGCCATGGCTGTCGTATTAACCATAGCAACCTGGGTGGTTGCGGGGGTAGCGTAAGCATGACCGATTTAAGATCACCCCTGTCCCGGGTCAAGGGCCTCGGTTCGGCCAAGGATGGTACCAGCCATTTCTGGCGCCAGCGCCTGACCTCTCTGCTGATGATCCCGTTGGTACTGTGGGTCGGTTTCAGTCTCGCCGCATTGCCGGTCGATCACGCCACGCTCACCGGCTGGATACAGCAAACCTGGGTCACGGTCGCGCTGACTCTTTTAATCATCGTGACTTTTTACCACGCACAACTGGGACTGCAGGTCATCATCGAAGACTATGTCTCGTCGCATTCACGGCGTACGGCCATCCTGCTGTTATCTAACCTGGCGTGCCTGTTGCTCGGCACCATCGGGGTGGTTTCGGTGCTAAAAATTTCTTTCGGGGCGTAGGCGATGGCGAACGAATATAAATTAATCGATCATGCCTACGACGTCGTGATTGTCGGTGCGGGTGGTGCAGGCTTGCGCGCAACGCTCGGCATGGCTGCCGCCGGACTTTCGACCGCCTGTATTACCAAGGTTTTCCCGACCCGCAGCCACACGGTGGCGGCACAGGGCGGCATGAGCGCCTCGCTCGGCAACATGGGCCCGGATAGCTGGCAGTGGCACATGTACGACACCATTAAGGGCTCCGACTGGCTTGGTGACCAGGATGCGATTGAATACATGTGTCGTGAGGCGGTACCCGCGGTAATCGAACTGGAACATTATGGCGTACCATTTTCGCGCACCGAGGAAGGCAAGATTTACCAGCGTCCGTTCGGTGGTATGACCACGAATTTCGGTGAAGGCACGGCGCAACGCACCTGTGCCGCGGCCGATCGTACCGGACACGCTATTTTGCACACGCTCTATCAGCAGTCGCTGAAACATCGCGCCGAATTCTTCATCGAGTATTTCGCGATCGATCTGATCATGGACGAAGGTGTTTGCCGCGGCGTGGTCGCATGGGACCTGGCAAGCGGAGAACTGCACCGTTTTCGTGCGCATACCGTGGTGCTTGCGACCGGGGGTTGCGGGCGCGCCTATTTTTCGGCGACCTCGGCACATACCTGCACCGGCGATGGCGGCGGTATGGTGGTACGCGCCGGGCTGCCGCTGCAGGACATGGAATTTGTACAGTTTCATCCAACCGGGATTTACGGCGCAGGGGTGCTGATTACCGAGGGCGTGCGCGGCGAGGGTGGTTATTTAACCAATTCAGATGGTGAGCGCTTTATGGAGCGTTATGCTCCCAACGCGAAGGACCTGGCGTCACGCGATGTGGTCAGCCGTTCGATGACGATCGAAATCAACGAGGGTCGCGGGGTCGGTCCGAACAAGGATCATATCCACCTGCATCTCGAACACCTGGGCCCTGAAGTCATCGATGAACGCCTGCCGGGAATTTCCGAATCGGCTGAAATTTTTGCCGGTGTCGATGTCACCAAGGAACCGATCCCGGTATTGCCCACCGTGCATTACAACATGGGCGGTATCCCGACCAATTACCATGGCGAGGTGGTGACGCTCAAGGATGGAGATCCGGATTCGGTGGTGCCCGGCTTGATGTCGATTGGTGAGGCCGCCTGCGTTTCAGTGCATGGCGCAAACCGCCTTGGATCTAATTCGTTGCTCGACATCGTGGTCTTCGGGCGAGCCGCAGCATTACGCGCTGCTGAAAATATTAAACCCGGGATGGCGCACAAGCCGCTGGCGTCCGATTGCTGCGATGGCATCGTCGACCACCTGGATCGTTTGCGGTGTGCATCGGGTGGGTCCACGACCGCAAGCATCAGAAACCAGATGCAACGTGATATGCAAAAGCATGCGGCCGTGTTCCGTAGCGGTGATTCGATGCAGGAAGGGGTTGATAAGATGAATCAGATTTTCGCCAGTTTCGAAGATGTCGGCCTGTCTGATCGGGGTCTTATCTGGAATACCGACCTGGTTGAAACCCTGGAACTGGAAAACCTGTTGTTACAGGCACAGGCCACGATTCAAAGTGCCTTGCATCGCACCGAGAGTCGTGGTGGTCATGCGCGTGAGGACTACGAGGAGCGCGACGATGAAAACTGGATGAAGCACACGCTTTCATGGGTTGATAACAAGGGTAATGTCAGCTTTGATTACCGCCCGGTGCACATGTACACGCTGAGCGATGAATGCGATGTTATCCCGCCGAAGAAACGTGTTTATTAGAGTTGTGAGGAAGTAAGCAAGATGGCCGAATTTACCTTACCCGCCAATTCCGTGGTCAAGCAGGGCAAGCTGTTCAAGGCTGCGGCCGGTGCGACCAATGTCAAGCGTTTCGTGGTCTATCGTTATGATCCCGATAGCGGGGAAAATCCACGCACCGACACCTACGATGTCGATCTCGATACCTGTGGTCCCATGGTGCTGGACGCATTGCTCAAGATCAAGGATGAAATGGATGCGACGCTATCGTTGCGCCGTTCATGCCGTGAGGGTATCTGCGGATCCTGCTCGATGAATATCGACGGCGGCAATACGCTGGCCTGTACCCAGTCAATCGCGGGAATCAAGGGAGATGTCAAGGTCTACCCGCTGCCGCACCAGCCGGTGGTGAAGGACCTGGTATCGGACCTGACCAATTTTTATGCGCAGTATGCGTCGGTGGAGCCGTGGATGAAAACCGATACGCCGGCACCACCGGATCGCGAACGCCTGCAGTCGAGGGAGGATCGGGAAAAACTTGACGGCCTCTACGAATGCATTCTCTGTGCCTGTTGCTCGACCAGCTGCCCGAGTTACTGGTGGAATAGTGACCGTTACCTTGGACCCGCTGCGTTACTGAATGCGTATCGATGGATTGTCGACAGCCGCGATGAAGCTACCGGCGAACGCCTGGATGACCTGGAAGACCCGTTTAAGCTCTATCGCTGCCACACGATCATGAATTGCACCAAGGTTTGTCCTAAAAGCCTGAATCCGGCACAGGCGATTGCGGAAACCAAGAAACTGCTGGTTCAGCGCAAGATCTAACTGAACGATGTCGGAGTTATCCCGCTTGCGCTGGTTATGCCGTCGCGGCATGAAAGAGCTGGATGTAGTGATGAGCAGATATCTCGAGGACTATTACGAATCTGCCTCAACGATTGACCAGGATATTTTTAAAGCATTACTGGAAATGCCCGATCCGGATTTATATGAACTGCTGCTTGGACGCAGTGAAGAAAACGATCCCGAACTGATGCGCTTTATTGAATTTTTACGCCACATGTCGGGACAGGATTAACAGGGATGTCGCTTGCAAAAATACTACGAGATTCAACCTTCTAAATCGCAACTCGTTTGTCTACTGGTTATCCATGGACTGGTCGCCGTTACGATTATTTTTTATATGCAGCCGGGCCTGCTGAAACTGAGCAGTTTAGCCCTGGTGTTGTTGCTGGCAGTAACTGAATCCAGGTACCTGATTCGACAGGAGATTATAAAATTGCGCCTCGATTCAAAGGGCGAAACAATTGAAATGGAACGGGACGGACAACCATATTTCTACAGTAAAAACAAGGTTTACCAGACTCGATGGTTTGCTATTCTTAAGCTGGTTAACGAACAGAAATCAAGGACCCTGATATTGAATCCAGATCGCTTTAGTTCGATCCAGTCTTACCGTCAGATGCGCTACCTTTTGCGCAAGATGGAGCAGCGTAATGTTGCTTGATTTTGCACCGGTCAGAAAAGGACGCGATGCCAACGCGCGCAGTTTTGCTGGACTCATGGAACTGTACGAACAGAACTATATCCGCTTGCGCAATATCGCGCCGGATTTGTGTGTTGCCGACGAGATGATTTCCTCGGTACCGGGACACCAGGACCTCTACCTTTCGATTAGCGAACGTTGCAAGTACACCACGATGCTACGCATGACCTATCAATTTGAAGAAGGCGGGCAACCACTGTTTGAGCCCGACTTGCATTTAAAGGTCTACCATGATGCGCATGTCGTGGAAGTTCAGCAGTTTCATTCGCGCACACGCGGTCCGCTTTATGTTGCCAACATGATCGAAGAAAAGTGGCGCATGAATCGGTTTCTGTATAAATGGCTCGGCTACTGTTTGCACCAGGGGCACTATTTCCATCCAATGCGGCACTTGAAGACGAATTCTAAATAACTTTAAATAATCATTTTAAGCTATTGTTTTATAAAGTATTATATAATTAAAAATTTTCACAAAAATAAAATTATAAAGACCCCACGAAATACATCTTGACCTGATCCCGGTCATCGATATAATTCCTGACTAAATTAGTCAGGAATTATTAGTTTTTATGCGATTATCTACCAAGGGCCGTTACGCCGTGACCGCAATGATGGATATTGCCCTGCATCAGAGAGTAGGCCCGGTAACCCTGGCCGACATCTCGCAATGCCAGGGAATCTCGCTTTCTTACCTGGAGCAGTTGTTTGCCAAGTTGCGTAAAGGAGGCCTGGTGGAAGGGGTAAGAGGCCCGGGTGGCGGATATCGCCTGGCCCGACCGGCAGACCAGATATCGGTCGCTGACATCATCCAGTCTGTTGATGAAAAACTCGATATGACCAAGTGCGGTGGCAAGGGCAATTGCTCGCAGGGTGAGAAGTGCCTGACACATCAATTATGGTTCGAGCTTTCCTGCAATCTTTATCGCTTTTTAAGCGGTATCAAGCTTGATCAATACGTTAACCGCCCAGATATAAGTGAACTGGTGAAGAAACAGGACTTGCAGTACGGACGATTCATCAATCGTCCCCAAGCGTTAGCCTGATTGGAGAATTTTGCAGTGAGTGATATAAAATTACCGATTTACCTTGATTACAGCGCGACCACGCCGATTGATCCGCGCGTCGCGGCTAAAATGTCGGAATGCCTGACCATCGAGGGTACCTTTGGCAATCCCGCTTCCCGCAGTCATGAATTCGGCTGGGTCGCGGAAGAAGCGGTTGACCTCGCGCGCCAGCAGGTTGCCGATCTTGTCAATGCTGACCCGCGTGAAATTGTCTGGACCAGCGGCGCGACCGAGGCGGACAATCTTGCGATCAAGGGAGCCGCGCATTTTTATAAAAAGAAAGGTAATCACATCATCACCATGAAAACCGAGCACAAGGCGGTACTGGATACCTGTCGTCAGCTCGAACGTGAAGGCTTTGAAGTGACCTACCTGGATCCGCAAGAAAATGGTTTGCTCGATCTCGAAAAATTAAAGGCGGCGACGACCGATCAAACCGTAGTGATCTCGGTCATGCATGTTAATAATGAAATTGGCGTGATCCAGGATATCGAGGCGATCGGCGAATTTGCGCGCGAACAGGGTATTATCTTTCATGTTGACGCGGCGCAATCAACCGGCAAGGTCGAGATAGACCTGCAACATCTGAAAGTAGACCTGATGTCATTTTGTGCCCACAAGACCTATGGCCCCAAGGGTATCGGCGCGCTTTACGTGCGGCGCAAACCACGTGTGCGGCTCGAGGCCCAGATGCACGGTGGCGGCCACGAGCGTGGCATGCGATCAGGCACCCTGGCCACGCACCAGATTGTCGGCATGGGCGAAGCCTTCCGCCTCGCGAAAGAAGAAATGGCAACCGAGAACGAACGGATTCGCATGCTGCGTGATCGGCTTTACAACGGCTTGAATGATATGGAAGAAGTTTATGTCAACGGTGATCTTGAGCACCGAATCGCCGGTAACCTGAATATCAGTTTTAATTTCGTTGAAGGCGAATCACTGATCATGGCGTTGCGCGATCTCGCGGTTTCGTCGGGTTCGGCCTGCACTTCGGCAAGCCTTGAACCTTCCTACGTGCTGCGCGCGTTGGGCCGAAACGACGAACTCGCGCATAGCTCGATCCGTTTTACCATCGGACGCTTTACCACCGTCGAGGAAATCGATTATGCAATCGGGCTGGTGCGCTCGGCGGTCGAAAAATTACGTGATCTATCACCTCTTTGGGACATGTACAAAGCCGGTATAGATTTGAATTCTGTTGAATGGGTGGCGCATTAAGTGCCGCATTTAGAGGTGTAACATGGCTTATAGTGAAAAAGTACTCGATCATTACGAAAACCCGCGCAACGTTGGCGTGCTCGAAGATGACGACTCGGTCGGAACCGGCATGGTGGGAGCTCCTGCCTGTGGTGACGTAATGAAGCTACAGATCAAGGTGAGTAATGAAGGCATCATCGAAGATGCCAAGTTCAAAACCTATGGTTGCGGCTCGGCAATCGCGTCAAGTTCACTGGTTACCGAATGGGTAAAGGGCAAGAGCCTTGATGAGGCCGCGGAAATCAAGAATACCCATATCGCCGAGGAACTTGCCCTGCCACCGGTCAAGATTCATTGCTCGGTACTGGCTGAAGATGCGATTGCTGCCGCGATCGACAATTACCGCTCGAAGAAGCAATAACCAGCTTTATCTGGTTTAAAAAGCCCGCTTTTGCGGGCTTTTTTTATCTCCCATTGTGAAGATGCCACGATCGACGCTGTCAGCTTATAATCTGACCCAGGATTAGACAGTCGATGAATTTTCTACCAGTTTTTTACAATATCTCGGACCAAGCCTGCCTCGTTGTCGGTGGCGGTGCGATTGCCGCGCGCAAGGCAGAACTGCTGTTAAAGGCAGAGGGCAGGGTGCGGGTAGTTACTATCGAGGTGGGCGATCGGTTGCGCGAACTGGCGACAACACAAGCACTGGAAATTGAGCAGCGAGCATTTGCAGAAACCGATCTCGAGGACGTAGTCTGTGTTATTGCGGCGACCGATAATGAAACAGTCAATGGTGAAATATCCCGGCTCGCGCAGGCCCGAAATATCCCGGTTAACGTTGTCGATAATCCCGACCTTTGCAGTTTTATCATGCCGTCGATGATCGATCGCGACCCGGTCCAGATCGCTATCTCCACGGGCGGGGTATCACCTGTGCTGGCACGCATGTTGCGATCCAAACTCGAGAGTTGTATTCCCGGAACCTATGGTGAGCTTGCCAGGTTAGCCGAGGAATACCGGGATGAAGTCAAGGCGAGTTTAACCGATGTGGATTCACGCCGACGATTCTGGGAATCAATTCTCGAGGGACAGGTTTCCGAACTGATCTTTTCCGGTAGAAGTGAAGACGCCCGTGTTTTATTGCGTGAACAGTTGCAGGAATTTAATGTCGGTACTGTGAAAGGGGAGGTTTACCTGGTGGGCGCCGGCCCGGGTGATCCGGACCTGATTACGTTCAAGGCTTTGCGCTTGATGCAAAAGGCCGATGTCGTGGTTTATGATCGCCTGGTATCGCCCCCGATCCTGGACATGGTGCGTCGCGATGCCGAGAAAATATACGCCGGTAAGGCAAGTTCCAATCACGCGATTCCCCAGGAAAATATTAACCAGCTGCTGGTGCGACTGGCAAAAGAAGGTAAGCGCGTGTTGCGCTTGAAGGGTGGCGATCCATTCATCTTTGGCCGAGGCGGTGAAGAGCTCGCCGAACTGATCGATGAAAATATCGAGTTCCAGGTGGTGCCGGGCATCACCGCCGCATCGGGCTGCGCCAGCTATGCTGGTATACCGTTAACCCACCGTGATCACTCACAGGCCTGCATATTCGTGACCGGTCATCGTCGCGAGGGCAGTGATGATCTTAACTGGGAAATGCTGAGTCACGCCAACCAGACTGTTGTGTTTTACATGGGGCTTGAGAACGTTGAGCGCATCTGCAACTCGATGAAGACACACGGGCGTGCTGCCACCACCCCGGCAGCCCTGGTGGAAAAGGGTACCACCACGGAGCAACGCGTGTTCGTCGGTGATCTTGACAGCCTGCCAGGTATTATTGCAGAAAACGAGGTACGTGCACCGACCCTTATCCTGGTTGGAGAAGTGGTTGCGTTGCATAAGCGGTTGGGCTGGTACAAATCGGGCAAGGAAATAAAACGATCGTTACCTGGATTATAAGGGCCTAATAGCGCAATTTTCCTGTAGCCAGGGCCCCGCTCTACAACGAAATGATTGAATCAGTTGGTGGAACATTTCACGGCCGTTAAAGCAGAAGATTTCCCGCGAAATCAAGGTCTTGAACACATCTGTTCAGTTTAAACCTGCCCTGGATCACACAATTAGTAAAAAGCCAGAATATTGACGGTTATGACCTAGACTTAGGATTGGTGTGTAACAGCTATCGATTGAACATTATGCGTGTATTATCCGTGCCCCTGGGCCTGATTTTCTTTATCGTCAGTACTATCTACCCAGGCCAGGCAAACGAGCTGCAATTCTTCCGAATAGGTACCGGCGGTATCGCGGGGACTTACTACCCGATCGGCGGTATGATTGCCAGTGCGGTCAGCAACCCGCCGGGATCGCGCCCCTGCGATCAGGGTGGGAGTTGCGGCCCACCCGGTCTGGTGGTGATCGCCCAGTCGGCAAATGGTTCGGTGTCGAACGTCAGGGGTATGGAGATGGGTCACCTCGAATCTGGATTCGTGCAATCGGATATCGCTTACTGGGCCTATACCGGAACCGGAACTTTTAAAGGCGAAAGGCCCTTTCGACAGCTTCGTGCCATTGCTAATTTATATCCCGAAAGCATTCATATCGTAACACGCAAGGATGCGGGTATTCGCAGCGTTCGTGGCCTGGTCGGCAAACGCGTTTCGCTCGATGAGCCCGGTTCGGGTACCTTGATTGACGCCGAGCTTGTATTGAGCGCGTACGGCATTTCCAAGAATGATATTCGGGTTGAATATACCAAGCCGGACCTGGCTGTCAGGAGAATCAAGGACAACAAGCTGGATGCCTTCTTTATCGTGGCCGGTTATCCGGCTCGGGCAGTGGCAGAACTGGCACAAGATACCGGTATTAATTTAATTCCCATTAATGGTCCCGAAGCGGATCAGCTGGTCTCTTCGCATCGATTTTTTTCTCGAGCTGACATCCCGGGTGGGGTATATTCGGGTGTTTCACGGGTCGAGACAGTGAGTGTCGGCGCACAATGGCTGGTCGCGTCGACCATGGAAGAAGAAATGATTTACCAGATAACCAAAACATTGTGGAATCAGAATTCCCGGAAATTGCTGGATAGTGGTCATGCCAAAGGTCGCTACATTACCATTGAGTCGGCAATGGATGGTATCGCGGTGCCGCTGCACCCGGGGGCCAGGCGGTTCTACGAAGAAATCGGCATGTCGAAGGAATAATTCAGTTTTGCCCAGGGACACCGTAATAATTGTGCTCGCAGGTATTGGTTAATGAGGATTTTAATCAATAAACTGTTAATGCGTCCGGCGATACCCTTCGCGCTGGTGTTGCTGCTTTTGGTCGGTACCTCCAGTGTTATTTTCTACGTCGAAAGAACACTTTCGGAAATAGAGGAAGCGCTACCGATAACCCTGTCCAAGCAGGAGCGCGATATCCGTGTACTCGTCAGCGATATGGGTACATTGTTGCAGAGTATTGGCATCGCGCGCACCAACCGGGCACCCGGAAATTTCAGCATCGTGCTCAGGCAGATCGACGAAATGCAAATGCACCTCGAGGTAATCAGGGAGAGCTATCGATTTAACGATGTACTGGGAGCGTCAGCGATCCATGCCAAACTCAATCCAGCCATCTTCGATATCCATACCTGGCTGACCAAGGGGCTTTATAATTTTGAGCCGACCTCTGCCCAAACCTTGAAAATTGCTGAAATGCGAGCCAAGGAAGCGCATTCGGAAGCCGAGATCTTGCTGTTACAGGTGGGTAAAACGGCAATTGATGTACTGACCGCGCAGGCGGACAGGATAGACGGTTTTCGAAATATTATGATCTTAACTCTCGCGGTCCTGACGATTATGACCGTGGGACTGGTAATGCTGGGGTTCCGACTGCAAAAGAGCGTGCTGGCCCTGAAAGACAGCGAGGAGCAGATTCGCTACCGGGCGAATTATGATTCCTTAACCGATTTACCCAACCGCCTGAATTTCATTGAGCACCTTAGCGAAGCAGTATCCCGCAGCCGACGCAACCCGGGTCATACCGCGTTGATGTTTATCGATCTCGATCGCTTCAAAACCATTAACGATACGCTCGGTCATGATTTCGGGGATGAACTGATCAAGCAGGTCGCGATCAGAATTAGAGAGGTGATTCGTGAAACCGATGTTGTGTCACGACTCGGAGGGGATGAATTTACCGTGTTGCTGCCCGATATGACGGATGAGATACATGCTTCTATCATTGCCAAAAATATCCTTGCGAGCCTGGCGGAACCCTTCATGTTGTATGGCCACGAGGTTTACTCAAGTGCCAGTATCGGCATTACGATATCTCCGGATGACGGTGAGGATGCAAATACACTGTTGAAAAATGCTGATATGGCCATGTACGAGGCCAAGGACCAGGGGCGTAATACGTTTCGTTTCTTTACCTCGCAAATGACTGACCGGGCAAGGCATTTTCTCGAGCTCGACAAGGACATGCGCAGGGCCCTGTCACAGAACGAACTCCAGGTATATTTTCAACCGATATACGAGCTCCGCAAGCATTCCCTGATAGGAGTTGAAGCATTACTTCGCTGGCAACATCCTAAAAGAGGACTGATATTACCGGCAGAATTTATTCCCGTGGCCGAGGAAACCGGCCTGATTGAGGAAATTGGACTGTGGGTATTGCGTAGTGCCTGTAGCGAGGGGTTAGAATGGCTGGACCAGGATTTACATCCCGGTTTTTATCTTGCGGTGAACATATCGATGCGCCAGTTCAAAGGTGGATTCGACAAAAAGCAAATGCAACAAATTCTGCAGGAGACAGGCTTCCCGGCAGACAAGCTGTTACTCGAAATTACCGAGTCGTTGCTGATGGATGAAGATATACGAATTAAGGATGTGCTGGCCGAGTTTCGGGGTATGGGAATCAGGTTGGCAGTCGACGATTTTGGCACCGGTTACTCGGCGTTAAGTTACCTCAGGGAATTCCCGGTCAATACGCTGAAAATAGACCGTTCCTTTATTCATGATATCGGTGCAAGCGACAGTCATCGGCGTCTGGTCGAAGCAATCATTACGATGGCGCATGGCCTGGATTTGATGACGATTGCGGAAGGCGTGGAGACATCCGAACAGGACGCCCTGTTGTCCGAACTAAACTGCGATATGGGGCAGGGGTATTTCTACTGTAAACCGGTTTCCATTGACAATATTAAGCATCTAACCACTAACAAGAAGCCGCGCCTGGTATTGTTTGATCCCGCCAAAAAAAGCACAAAGAGCTGAAGCGCCCGGATTGCCGGTAAATGTTGTTGTCCTGAAAGAAATCTCTAGTCGAGGTCGTTTAGTAACGAGGCCCGGGTTTCACCGACAATATTCAGATCATAGCTGTAGACTGGATGTTGAACTCCAATGTCCCATTTCGCGCCTGCTTTTAATTCATGTGCCATTTCATCACTGATTTCGAAGCGCACAAAGTGCACGGCGGATGTCTTGGTATCGGTGGCTCTCTCTAAATCCTCGTCCGCGATAGACCAGATTTTGTCGTGCTCTCCTACCTGCATCCACAGCAGATCTTCGATACCCAGCAGTTTTTCGAGTTGAGCCGCGCGAATAACCGGGTCGGGATACTCGATCATGAATGTGGCCTTGAAATTGCGCCCACCCGGAACCAGCGGGTTATAGGCTTCCAGCTCTTCATTGATACCATCGGCTTCAAACACTTTCTCGATGCGCAGCATTTCCTGGATCTGGTAGAGCAGGGTAAGCCGATCTTCAAAATAGAGGGTCGCGTTTGGACCGAGCGCTACCTGGCGGTGCTTTTTGTGCAATAACACCTGCTGACGGAACTCGCCGCGTTTTTCGGCATACTGCTCCAGGCTCATTAAATCGTCGCGAGTGATAGGATTACTCATAGTCGTTTCCATCATCAAATTCCGTAGGCCTGTCGTAACAGGCTGATAGGGTGCTGGGTGCTGCTGCCATCGTCGAGCCCGGCAGAAATATGGTGGCCGGCCATGGGGCAGTCACTGGCGTAGGCGTCAGGCTCTGCTTTTTGCACGCGATTGACCACGGGTCTGGCGATCTTCATTGACGCCTGGTGAAATTCCTGCTTGATCGCGTAGGTACCATCATGTCCCGAGCAGCGCTCGATCGTGTCGATCTCGGTACCGGGGATTAACGCCAGTATGTCGCGTGTTTTCATGCCAATACGTTGCACCCGTTGATGACATGCAACGTGGTAACTGATCTTGCCGATACTATTTTGAAAATCGGTTTTGAGCAATCCCGCCTTGTTACGCAACGCCAGGTATTCGAAGGGATCGAAAAAAGCTGCCTGTACCTTTGACACTGCTGCATCCTCGGGGAACATCAGCGGCAATTCCTGTTTGAACTGCAGGGTACAGGAGGGAACCGGTGAAATAATATCCCAGCCCTCGTTAACCAGCCTGGCCAGCAGCGGTATATTGTGATTTTTTAATATTTCGACCGCGTCAAGATCACCCAGCTCCAGTTTTGGCATACCGCAGCAAACCGTATTCTTTACCACCATGGTGGGGATGCCGTTATGTTCGAAAACTGCAAGCAGGTCTTCGCCCAGCAGGGGTTCGTTATACTCGCCGTAACAGGTGGCGAAGATAGCGACCTTGCCGCTGGTTTTATCGGTGGCCTGGATTTCGACATCGGCGGGTTTGTGCGCGGAGGTGCGCTTGCTCAGGGTTTTACTGTCGTACCTGGGCAAACGTGCCTCGGCCGCGATCCCGAGTGAAGACTCCAGTAGCGCACGGGTGTGTTCGTTGTTGTTAACAGCGTTGACCAGGTTGACCACGACAGGGATGCTGGCAAGACTGCCGATGCGATCGGTTGAAGTGACCAGCTTGTCGCGCAGCTTGGTGCGGCCCTGTTTGTAACCGATTGCCTTGGCGCGCAACATCAGGTGCGGAAAGTCAACGTTCCATTCATGGGGTGGAACATAAGGGCACTTGGTCAGGTAGCAGAGGTCGCAGAGATAGCACTGGTCGACAACTTTCCAGTAATCTGCCTTGTCGACTCCGTCGACCTCGAAGGTCTCGGATTCATCGACCAGGTCGAACAGGGTCGGGAATGCGTTGCACAGGCTGACACAGCGGCGACAGCCGTGGCAAATATCGTAGACACGCTCAAGCTCTTCGAAGAGTGCTCCCGCATCGTAAAAACCAGGGTCATTTTGGCCGAGCGGATGACGGGTAGGCGCCTCGAGACTACCCTCGCGAGATTCAGTTGCCATCTATGTTCCGTTGAATGAAATCCGGATCCCGAAGGATCCGGATTTCGAGGAGGATTAAGCGTCGAGGTTATCGAGTGCTTTCTGGAAGCGATTAGCGTGCGAACGCTCTGCTTTTGCCAGCGTTTCAAACCAGTCGGCGATTTCGTCAAAACCTTCGTCGCGAGCAGATTTTGCCATGCCCGGATACATGTCTGTGTATTCGTGGGTTTCCCCGGCAATCGAAGCTTTCAGATTTTGCTCAGTGCTGCCAATGGGCAGGCCGGTTGCAGGATCACCAACTTCCTCGAGGTACTCCAGGTGTCCGTGTGCATGGCCGGTTTCACCCTCAGCTGTAGAGCGGAACACTGCTGACACGTCATTAAAGCCTTCAACGTCGGCCTTGGCGGCAAAATACAGATAACGGCGATTAGCCTGTGATTCACCAGCAAAAGCGTCTTTCAGGTTTTGTTCGGTTTTAGATCCTTTCAGGGACATGATGCCTCCAGTTGAGTTATTTAACATTTCGGAGGGGCATAGTAGCAATTCTGTTGTATAAATGAAGTTAATTTTGTTTATACAATTAATTGAATTTAACTATTTAAGAGATATAAAAAAAACCACCGAGATGGTGGTTTTTTTCAAGCTGAACAAGCTCAGTTTCCGTTATACTTTTTATAGTGCTGAAGCCTGTGTTCGGCTGGGTTTTGCAAATACAAATCGCGGTTAATTTCAGACTCAAAATAAATTACCAGGCTGTCGTCATTATCGTTTTCAATGACGTACGGCATGTCGACTAAATGCTCCACTGTTTTTCCGGTAATTGGGTCGGTAGTTTCAATGCGATACATTATCAAGACCCCCGTTTTGACAAATAGCGAAATATATATATAGACGTTTTTTCGAACTTTGAAAAGGATAAATGGTGAATATTTCGGGATTAATTTTGTTTTCACCGAGTAATCAAAAGATTATCCTAGCAAGCTGACAAGACGGGTAAACTGCCCAGAATAAACTACTGATTGAAGGACATTTATGAAAAAATTTGATGTATACGCGATTGGCAATGCACTGGTCGATATCGAGTATCACGCCACAGCCCACAAGCTTCTGGAGCTGAATATTGATAAGGGTGTCATGACGCTTATCGATGAACAACGTCAGAACAGCCTGATAGCTCAACTCGGTGAGTCGCACGAAAGCATGGCCTGCGGGGGTTCGGCGGCGAACACGATTATTGCGCTCGCGCAAATGGGTGCCAGAACCCATCTTGACTGCCGCGTATCAAATGATATGACCGGGCAGGTATTTGCCCGGGATCTGCATGATTCGGGTGTCAATTCGAATCTCGATTTCAAGCCTCTTCCGCCCGGGATTACTGGCAAGTGCCTGGTGTTTGTCACCCCTGACGCCGACCGCACCATGAATACCTTTCTCGGGGTGAGTGCCGATCTCGATACAGATGACATCGACACCGAGGCGATTAAAATGTCCGAATACATCTATATCGAGGGATACCTGGCGAGTGACGACAGTACCCGGGATGCTGCCATTGAAGCACGCAGAATCGCCGAATCCCATGATGTCAAAACCTCTTTGACGCTCTCGGACCCTAACATGGTCAAGTTTTTTCGCGAATCGATCGAGGCCATGATCGGTGATCGAGTCGACCTGCTGTTTGCCAACGAGGACGAAGCCATGGAGTTGGCCGGAACCGTTAATCTTGATGAAGCCGTGCAGCTGTTCAAGAAAATATCGCGCAGTTTCGCGATTACACGGGGCAAGGACGGAGCCTTGCTGTTCGACGGTGTCGCGCTAATCGAAATCCAGCCTAAACCGGTGCAGGCTGTCGATACGCTGGGTGCAGGTGACATGTTTGCCGGTGCTTTTCTATACGGGTTATCCGAGGGTATGAGTTTTCACCAGTCCGGGGACCTGGCATCACTGGCGTCGGCAAAGATTGTTACCCAGTTCGGCCCACGCCTCAGGGCAAAGCAGACCAGGACCTTGCTGAAATCATTTACTACTGGCAATTGAGCCTTCAATAGTTAAGAATATCGCCTTTTTTCAAATAGATAGCTGTATCGGAAAGACACCAACATGACCATGCCTCAAACCAAAGACCTGCGCATCATCGGCACCAAGGAAATTCAAACTCCGGAGGCGCTGATGCAGGAACTGCCCTTGACGGAGCAGGCCGCGAACACGGTTGCCGAAACGCGTCAACAAATTTACGACGTGCTGGACGGTAAGGACGATCGCCTGGTGGTCATTATCGGCCCCTGCTCGATTCACGATACCGATGCGGCGCATGAATATGCCGATCGTTTGCGTAAGCTGATGGATGAACTCAAGGGCGAACTGATTATCGTCATGCGGGTTTATTTTGAAAAACCCCGTACCACGGTCGGCTGGAAAGGCCTGATTAACGATCCCGACCTGGACGGCAGTTTCCATATCAACAAGGGCGTGCGCAAGGCACGTGAACTGCTGCTGAGTCTCGCTGATAAAGGTGTACCCGCCGGGCACGAGTACCTTGACCTGATCAGTCCGCAATACATTTCCGACCTGGTCTGCTGGGGCGCTATCGGCGCACGCACAACCGAAAGCCAGGGACACCGTGAACTGGCCTCGGGTCTTTCCTGCCCGGTAGGATTTAAAAATGGCACTGACGGCGGCGTACAGGTTGCGATAGACGCGATGGGCGCCGCCCAGGGCTCACACCATTTCATCTCGATTACACTGCAAGGACATTCGGCTATTTTTACCACCGCCGGCAATGACTACACCCATGTTATTTTGCGTGGTGGCAGTGACCGCCCCAATTATGATCGCGTCAGCGTGGCCGGTGTGACTGCAAGGCTTGAATCATCCGGGCTGAATCCCCGCCTGATGATCGATACCAGCCATGCCAATAGTCAAAAACAGTTTCACAAGCAGGTCGAAGTCTGCCGTGACATCATCCATCAAATCAAAACCGGCCAGGACAATATCTTTGGCCTGATGATTGAATCGCATCTGATCGAAGGACGGCAGGATTTTGCGGAGGGCGCTAAACTGACTTATGGCCAGAGTATTACCGATGCCTGTATTGGATGGGAGGATTCAGCGAAATTGCTGCACGAACTTGCCGATGCGGTCAAGGCCAAGCGGAAACAAGGATAATCGCGGAGCTGAAGCGGCGCGGCGATGCCACCCAAGTCAAAACGCAAAAAGTCAAAATCCACCAGGTCCTCGCTTAAGAGAAAGTACTTCTCGATTGTGGCACTGGTTCTGGTTGCGGCGTTTGCGATATACCTCGGATACCTGAATCACTTAATCAACGGCCGTTTTGAAGATGACACCTGGGCATTGCCATCACGGGTCTTTGCCAGGGCGCAGGAACTTTATCCCGGCCTGGCACTCACGCGAGACCAGCTGATTTATGAACTGGAGCTATCAAGTTACCTCGCCGTTGAATCTGAACCGCTGCCCGGACAATATCGATTGCTGGGCGAGTCGCTCGAACTGAATACCCGCCCATTTGAATTCGGCAGCCGGTTTCAGGGTTCGAGGTTGGTGCAGGCATTTTTCGACAAGGGCCGGATTGCGGCGCTGATCGACTCTAAAAGCAGTGACGACCTGGAAATATTCCGCCTGCCCCCGGTCATTCTGGGCAGTTACTATCCGGACAATGACGAGGACCGGTTACTGCTGACCGAAGACGAGGTTCCGCAACGCCTTATCCAGGCGCTTATAGCGGTTGAAGATCGCGAGTTCTTTGAACACTGGGGTTTGAGTCCAATGGCGATCATGCGGGCAATGCTGGCGAATCTGAAGGCGGGCAGGGCGGTACAGGGGGGCAGCACGATTACCCAGCAGTTGGCCAAGAACCTGTTTTTAACCCCGGAAAAAACGATATTACGCAAGATTAACGAGGCTTTCATGGCCCTGATACTGGAGCTGCGTTTCAGCAAGCAGGCGATTATTACCGCTTACATCAACGAGGTATTCCTGCTGCAGCAAAAGCGCATTGCCATACATGGTTTCGCCCAGGCCAGTCGCATGTTATTCCGTCGCAGCGTCGATAGCCTGGAAGCGCAACACCTGGCCTTGCTGGTTGGAATGGTTAAGGGTCCTTCTCTTTACAACCCCTTCACTTCACCTGACAACGCCCTGTCTCGACGTAACCTCGTGCTCAAGATTATGCTCAAGCAGGAATTGCTCGAGCAGGTGGAATATGCAGGCGCTGTAGCCGCGCCTCTTGGCATTGTCGGACGCCTGCCGGGGGTCAATCCCTTTCCAGCCTACCTCGACCTGGTTAAACGTCAGCTGCAGACGAGTTATTCCAGCGCTGAATTATCGCGTCGCGGTTTGCGCGTGTTTACCGCTTTCGATCCGTTGCTACAGCGTAACCTGGAGCGTGGCCTGGCGCGCGGGCTTGGTCGTTTTGATCAACCCGAGTTGCAGGTTTCGGTCGTTATTGCCGACTATCTCAATGGCGATATCCAGGCCTTGATCGGTGATCGAGTAACCGATTTTCCGGGATTTAACCGCGCGCTTATGGCGCAACGTCCGATTGGGTCGTTGATCAAACCGTTACTGCTTTATAGCCTGTTAAACGATGGATTAACGCTTGCGAGCAAGGTCAGGGATGAGCCAATCCGTATTCAACAGTCGAATGGGAATATCTGGGAACCGCGCAATTTTGACCGCGAACTGCATGGCGAAATGAGCCTTTACGAAGCATTTATACGATCTTACAACCTGCCTTTCGTCCAGCTTGGCGTGGCAGGTGGCCTCGAGAAGCTGGCTGATAACCTGGCCAGGATCAACCTGCTAAAACACGACGTGGTTTATCCGTCGATGTTACTCGGCACCACGTCGATGTCGGCTTACGAAGTAGCCCAGATGTACCAGGTCATCGCCAACAATGGCTACTTTACACCGTTGACGACGATACGCAGTGTCACTGACCAGGAAAATCAGACCCTGGAGCGAGTTCCGCTGGAATCACACAAGCTGTTTGACCAGGCGGGCATGATCCAGGTACAGCGTGCCATGATTGGGGTCACCGAGAGCGGCACCGCCAGGTACCTCGCAGAACGATTTCCCGAGCAGACGCTTGCTGGCAAGACCGGTACCACCAACGAGGCTCGTGATTCGTGGTTTGCCGGATTTTCGAACCGCCTGCTGTCGGTAGTGTGGCTGGGCCGGGACGATAACAGCCCGATAAACCTGACCGGTTCGTCCGGCGCATTGAAACTGTGGTCGGACATCATGGAGCTACAGGGATTCGAATCATTCAAGATAAGCCGGGACGAGAGTCTCGATTGGCGTCATATCAATCCGGCCAACGGCGGAATTACCCAACAATCCTGTGCAATTAGTGTATTGTTACCGTTTCCCAAAGATCGGATTCCGACAACACGATCCCGATGTCAGTAACATCCCTCCTACGCTTGTTCTATCGTGTTACGACACTTTCAATGCTGTTAATTGTCGGTGCCTGTACCGTCTCCGAGATACCGAGTAACCGTTACCAGGACGATATTGAAGTCAGCATGGCCGAGGCCCGGCCGGTTACCGAACTGCAGAACCAGGCCCTCGCCGCGCTCGGTGAAGAACAGTTTCAATTGGCTATCGACTACCTGCAACGCGCGATCAAGATACAGCCTCGCAATGCCTGGAGCTGGCATTACCTGGCACAAACCTATTGGCGCGATTCGCAGTATGACCGTTGCCTGGCCATGATCGAGCGTTCGGACAGTTACGGCATCTTCGATGATGCCCTGGTTTCTGCAAACAACAGGCTCAAGCCAAAGTGCCAGCAAGGCTAGTACTCCTTCAATGAGATATCTTAAGATGCAGAGCGTCCCAAATGGGCCAAGGCAAGGCGCAGTCCGCAGGGAATGGCATGTGCCCTTTACAAGGACTGCAACGCAGCATTGGCCCATTTGGGGCGCTCCCTTCGGGCCGGTCAGGAAGCGGTCATCTGCGTTGTTGTGCTCCTTTGAATTAGCTTCGGCTAGTCCTGCAGTCGCACGCCTAGCAGCTAACCGCTTCCTGACTGGCTGCATCCTAAGATATCTCATTGAAGGAGTACTAGTGTTGAAAGAGCACTAGGCATGGGAGAACTTGCAGCTGAACTGAACGTGGGATCGGTGCTCGGCAATGGTGGCATCATTGGTGAAACTATCAACGATTTCCAACCACGCTCGAGTCAGCTCGGTATGGCCCAGCTTATCGATCAAGCCATCGCACTCGGCGAGTCACGAATAATTGAAGCCAGTACCGGCATCGGCAAATCCTTTGCCTACCTGGTGCCTGCTTTTTTAAGCGATGCCAAAGTAGTGATCTCAACCGGAACCCGTAACCTGCAGGATCAGCTGTTTCAAAAGGATATTCCGTTAATCCGTAAAGCCATCGTCAGCGCCAGGAAGGTTGCCCTGTTGAAAGGCCGCAGTAATTACTGCTGCCCACACCGGTTAAAGAAATATCGTGCCGAGGATCGCTTTAAAAGCCGCGAAATGGCCGCGATATTTCGTGCAATCGATGCATGGGCAGAACTCAGCGACAGTGGCGATATCGGAGAATTCGCCGATATTCCCGAAAATGACAGCCTCTGGTATTACGCGACTTCGAACGCGGATAACTGTCTTGGCGGCGAATGTCCTGAAATTGATCGATGTTTCGTATTAAAGGCACGCAAACTTGCAATGGACGCGGACATACTGGTAATCAATCACCATCTGTATTTTTCCGACCTGGCACTGAAGGAGGATGGCTTCGGCGAGTTATTGCCCGATGCCGATGTGCTTATATTCGACGAGGCACATCAACTTCCCGATATCGCCGGGAATTTTTACGGGCAGCAAATCACGATGCGGCAGATCGATAACCTTTGTCGAGATATCACCGAAGCCGAAGTCGCCGAGGCAGCAGAATCGAAAGTACTAAAGAAGTGTGGCGATCGTTTGAATAAAATAGCCGCTGATTTAAGGTTGGCCCTGCGTCCGTTTGCGCAAAAAGCGGAGTGGGAGCGAATTCAGAATGCGCCAGCGATTCGTGAGGCAGTAACAGCGATGCGACAGTCGATCGAAGCACTCGATGATGAACTCGAGCCGATGATCAGTCGCGGTAAGGAGCTCGCCATGTGTCATCGTCGATTGCAAACGCTCAAACTTGAACTGGCCAGTTTTCTTGAACCGACCGATAACCGGATCAGCTGGTATGAAATAAACGAGCGCAGTTTTCGGCTGGTGCAATCACCGCTGGAGGTGGCAACCGAGTTTCGCCAGCAACTCGATACGGCTGCGTTCGGGTCAGTGATTTTTACCTCTGCCACGCTGAGCTCGCAGAAGTCTTTTCAATTTTACTCCAATCGCCTGGGCCTGGACGGATTTGACAGCGTCAGTTTTGACAGTCCTTTCGATTACCCGCAACAGGCGATGCTGTACCTGCCGACGCATTTGCCCGATCCCTCCGATGATCGTTACGCAGCGATATTTGGCGAGTTATGTCGTGCGCTTATAGATGCCACCGAGGGGCGCTGTTTTATCCTGTTTACCAGTTACCGCATGTTAACCTGGACCGCAGATTACCTGCGATCCCATGTCGCCTATCCGCTACTGGTGCAGGGGGAGCTACAACGTAACGAGTTATTGCAACAGTTCATCAAGATCGAAAATCCAATATTGCTGGGGACCAACAGTTTCTGGGAAGGGGTCGATGTCAAGGGTGACCAACTACGTTGCGTGATTATCGACAAACTGCCATTCAAATCTCCCAACGATCCCGTGTATCGAAAACGAATACAGCAGGTCAATCAGAAGGGTGGAAATGCTTTCTTCGAAGTACAGATTCCCGAGGCTACCATCAGTCTGCGCCAGGGCGTGGGCCGGCTGATTCGCGACGTCGGTGATCGCGGTATCGTGGCACTATGCGATAACCGCCTCAACACGAAATCTTATGGCAAGGGTATGCTGGATAGTTTGCCGCCGATGCAACGCAGTTCGGACCTGGACGAGGTCAGGGCATTTGCGGCACGGATGGCCGACCACGATTAACAGTGACGTGGGGTAAATCGTGTTAAATCGAAACTGGTTAGCAAAGGCCGTAAAAGGCGGTTTCGTTACAGGTTTAATAGGATTAGCGAGCGTCGCCCAGGGTTTTGACCTGCAAGGCCACAGGGGTGCACGCGGATTGATGCCGGAGAATACCCTTCCCGGGTTTGCCCGGGCGCTTGCCATCGGTGTGACTACGCTGGAGCTGGATCTCGCACTCACCCGGGATTCAGAAGTCGTGGTTATACATAATCCACGGTTCGAGCCGGAGCTTACACGAAACGCCAATGGAGAATGGTTGCAGCAAAGTAGCGCCAGTATTCATTCGATGACATTGGCCAGGGTCAAAACCTACGATGTCGGGCGCCTGAATCCAGGCAGCAAGTACGCACAGGGTTATCCCAGGCAACAAGCCGTCGATGGCACATCGGTACCGACATTGGCCGAGGTATTTGACCTGGTTAACAGGTCCGGCAACCAGGCGGTGCAATTTAATATCGAGATAAAAATTAATCCTGAAAGATCCGATCTGACATGGCCGCCGAAAAAGTTTGCTCGAGCCGTTATCGATGTGCTGCGCGCTTACAAAATGGAGGGCCGGGTTATGCTGCAATCCTTTGACTGGCGTGCGTTGCAGGAAGTCCAGGATATAGCGCCTGAAGTTACAACCGCTTACCTGACCGCCAACCAGCGCTGGTTGAGTAATTTGCAAACGGGCATTCCAGGGCCATCGCCATGGTTAAACGGGCTGGACGTGGATTATTTCGAGGGAAGTGCAGCCCGGGCTATCAAGGCTGCCGGGGGTGACATCTGGTCTTCCTATCACAAGGAGGTCGATGCCGATGCCATACAACTTGCGCATGAGCTCGGTTTGTCGGTAAACGTCTGGACCGTGAATGAAACCGATCGTATGCGTGAACTTATCGAAATGGGAGTCGATGGCATTATTACCGACTATCCTGACCGCCTGCGCCAGGTGATGCTGGAGTTCGACTTGCCGTTACCCGAGTCAACCCCGGTCGAATATTGAGCGGACGACAACTGGGCAGGCAAACCATAAATGGTTATGCTGCCTTTACTGTGAAGGAACTGGATAGCTCATGGGTGTGCGTAACGGCTTTGTCGAAACGATAGGTAATACGCCGCTTATTCGTTTACAGGCCGCCTCGGAAGCGACCGGTTGCGAGATTCTGGGCAAGGCAGAATTCATGAATCCCGGTGGTTCGGTCAAGGACCGCGCCGCCTGGTGGATGATTCGTGAAGCCGAACGCGTTGGCGCTATACGGCCCGGCACTACGATAGTCGAAGGCACGGCCGGCAATACCGGTATCGGCCTGGCCCATGTCTGCAATGCTCGCGGGTACCCCATCGTTATCTACATGCCTGATAACCAGTCGCGGGAAAAAGTCGATATCCTGGAAACGCTGGGTGCCGAAGTGCGGGTCGTCCCGACTGTGCCTTATACGAACGATATGAATTACCAGAAGCAGGCCGAGCGTTACGCCGAGTCACTCGACTCGGCGGTGTGGGTAAACCAGTTTGACAATACCGCGAACCGGCTCGCCCATTACGAGTCGACCGGACCCGAAATATGGGAACAGACCGAGGGCAGGGTGGATGCCTTCGTCTGCGCGGTCGGCACCGGCGGCACCATCGCGGGGGTGTCAAAGTACCTAAAACGAAAGAGGGGGGAGATCCAGCTGGTGCTGCTCGACTGTATCGGTAGCGCGCTCTATAACTTCATCACAACCGGTAACCCGACCATGAGCGACGGCACCTCCATTACCGAGGGCATAGGTAATAGTCGAATCACGGATAACCTGGCTGGAGCTGAGATCGATTGGGCGCTGCAGATATCCGACCAGGATGCGGTCAGCATGGTTTATCGATTGCTGCGCGAAGAGGGCTGGTTTTTTGGTTCGAGTACAGGGATCAATGTTAGCGGTGCAATTGAAGTCGCCCGCAGACTCGGTCCGGGACACACCGTTGTGACCGTGCTTTGTGACGGTGGTGGCAAGTACCGATCAAGCCTGTTCAACCGTGCGTGGCTGGCTGAGAAAGGTATTTCCCCTGATTTGCCTGAAGACGCGGTTTAGAGACTGAGTCGTCGAGTATTCTGGTCCTGGTCGCAGGCTTCCCACATGTCCATGAAATTATCGTAGTAGGATCTGCATTCAAGCTTGTTGTCGATTTCGTAGTAACCTTCAAAACGTTCGGGGTTACGAATGCGCATGTAGGCACTGTCATCGGCAATCAACCAGCTTTCCCTGAAGTTCCGGTGTTCCTGGGTGACCGTGGCGCGAATCTGTGCAAACGTGGGTAACCTTTGTGCCAGTTGAATCAGGTAATGGCCCTGGTTTGCTGCCACGCGCGTGTCATGGGTGATGATGCGGATATCGGTATGGCGGTTAGTGGTTGCCAGGTGCGACAGGTGATCGTAAATTTCCACGTCATTGTAGAGTTCGGATTCAAGTCGCTGGGTGATAATATATACACGCCCGACAGATCCGAGGATAAGGGTTTTCGCCGCTTCCTGGCAGTCTCGACGCCCATCTAATAATATACTTGAACTTTCAGTCATAAACTATTGAATTAATTTAAATTAATCGTTAATCGGTATAATCGCGTGATTTGTTGCAAGCTCGATCAGCATTGCTTCCATAGGTTCGATTTCGAGACATTCACTAATTAGTGAGACCGACCATTCGCGGTTCGCGCATAATTGCTGCAGGTGATCGAGTACTTGCTGGCTGCGCGGTAATACACTGACTCTTCCATTATAGTAAAACGAAACGGTTTGTTTCGACTGATGATAAAACATGCGGGTTTCAGGATGCCGTAACCAGGCACAGGAGAGTAGATCCGACACGTAAACCGGCTGATCGTCTCCCTGCGGCGCTACAACCGCGCTATCGGAGAGCATTTTTCCAACGGCATCCTGCCATACCTGGACCGGTTGTTGTAATAACTCGGTAGCAAGGGTTCGAAACCGATCAATTTCGGCGTCGGTAATTTCTGCGTGATGTCGATCAAGTTCGAGATCGGTATCACGATAGCGTTTGAGGCCGATACCAAGATGTTCCGTTTCGAGGGCATAGGATTCGAGCACGCTGCTCGAGGTGGGTGCCCGAAACCCGATCGAATAAGTCATGCAGCGCTCGAGCGCGATACCATGATGGGCAATTCCAGGCGGTAGGTAGAGCATGTCACCGGGATTTAAGGTGACATCCTGGTCCGGCTCGAATTCCTGCAGAATTGCCAGATCCAGGTCGGGAATCAATTGAGGCTGCTCGCCAGGTGTGTCGCAAAATAACCAGCGCCGTGATCCCATTGTCTGCAATAGAAAAACGTCGTATTCATCGATATGGGGGCCTACCGATCCCTCGGCCGGGGCGTAGCTAATCATTAAATCATCGATGCGCCAGTCGGGGATAAAGCGAAACTGATCAAGCAATTCGGTCAGTTCCGGGAACCATTTTTCGCATTCAGATACCAGTAACGAGTAGTGTGTTTCCGGAAGTTGCAGAAAATCCTCGTCTTCAAAGGGGCCATAGAGCAGTTGCCAGGGGCTGGTACCGTCTTTTTCAATCACCAGGCGACAATGAACATCTTCTTCGCAGGCGAGCCCGGCGAGTTCCTCTGGACTCACCAATTGTTGCTGCATTTCGTCCAGGTTTGAAAATGCGTTACGCAATACACAGGGTTGCTTTTGCCAGTAGCGACTGATGAATTCTTCGCGGTCAAATTCCTGTAATTTCCACATGGTGAACTAGATATTCTTTGCCTGCTCTACGGCATTTCCGATATAGGCAGACGGGGTCAGCTTGATCAATTCCTGCTTGGCGGAATCAGGAATTTCGAGTGCTTCGACAAACTGGCGTATCGCCTCGGCGTCGATCTTTTGCCCACGGGTGAGCGCCTTGAGCTTTTCGTATGGCTGTTCGATAGCGTAACGACGCATCACGGTCTGGATGGGTTCGGCGAGCACCTCCCAGTTATTTTCGAGGTCGGCGGCAATTGCATCGGCATTGACTTCTAGCTTGTCGATACCTCGTTTCAGCGAGTCCAGCGCGATGATCGTATGGCCGATGCCGGTGCCAAGATTACGCAGCACGGTCGAGTCCGTTAAATCGCGCTGCCAGCGCGAAACAGGCAGCTTCTGGGCCAGGTGATGCAGCACCGCATTGGCGATGCCGAAATTGCCCTCGGCATTCTCAAAATCAATCGGATTAACCTTGTGCGGCATGGTCGATGAACCAACTTCGCCGGCGATAGCCCTTTGCCTGAAGTAACCGATCGAAATGTAACTCCAGATATCGCGACTGAAATCAATCATGATGGTGTTAAATCGCGCCTGCGCGTCGAAAAGCTCGGCAATGTAATCATGCGGTTCAATCTGCGTTGTATAGGGATTCCAGTCGACTCCCATCGATTCGACAAACTGCCTGGCGATGGCAGGCCAGTCGCTACCAGGGTAGGCGCTCAGATGAGCGTTATAGTTTCCGACCGCACCGTTCAGCTTGGCCAGTATTTCGACGGCTTCTATCTGCTTCAATTGACGGCGCATTCGATAAGCCACGTTGGCGAACTCCTTGCCGAGGGTTGTCGGCGATGCCGGCTGACCATGAGTACGACTCATCATTGGAACAGCGGCATATTGATGGGCAAGCCGGGTTATCATCTCGAGCGTCTCGTTAGCCATGGGAAGCAGGATCTGATCACGGCCTGACCTCAGCATTAAAGCGTGGGACAGGTTGTTGATATCCTCGGAGGTACAGGCGAAGTGAATAAACTCGGAGACCGCTTCAAGTTCCGGGTTTTGCGCGACCTGTTGTTTCAGGTAGTACTCCACGGCCTTGACATCGTGATTGGTGGTTCGTTCGATCTCCTTGATGCGTTGCGCCTCGGCGGGATCGAAGTTTTCAATAATAGATTCCAGCAGGGCATTCGCGGCTTCTGAGAACTCCGGAACTTCATCAATATCGGCAGTTCGAGACAGGGTTTGCAGCCAACGTATCTCTACAATCAAACGATGATAAATCAGTCCATATTCACTAAATATCCCGCGCAGACTTTCGGTTTTCGCGGCGTAACGGCCGTCGATCGGGGAGATCGCGGTGAGGGAGTCTAAATGCATTAATCGAAAACCGTGTAAATCGGACATTTTACACCAAACTTGAGCGTCGGTAATGGCATTACCGGTTTGAAATAGCGCGCTTCAGGCGTTTATTGATCGGCAGCGTTAAAAGCTTTGTGTTTGAAGATCAGTTGCTTGGCTTTTTCGTAAGATCCGGTCGGGATTATAGATTCGTCTTTCAAGCGCCGCAGCTCGCGCAATTCCCGCGCCAGGAATTTATTCTGGTTTAATCCCTTGGCGGTCTTGCTTCTGTTGATTTGCATGATGAATTTATTGACAAAACTGCGAAAACTGGCGTTATCAGGGTTCTTGTTGATGAGTTCCACCAGCCTTATTTTGCCGTACTGGGTACGAAAAAATACCTTGTCATGCGAATAGTAGAAAAATGCCAGCAGGCACATGATTGCAACAACCGTAATCGCCGTGAAAGCGCCGAAGAAACTTAGCGAAAATGTATCGAGCCAACCCGAAAAATACAACGCGGCATCGAGTCCCAGCAATGCCAGGGATAAATACAACCACTTCCAGGCCTTGACCCGGATTCTAAAGGGCCGCGGATCCAGGTATGCGAGATCGATACGAAACTTGTACTTGCGCTGATGCTTGATTTTGATCGACTGGTAAAGTTGCGTGTCGTTGAATACAGTAAAGTGCCGATATACGCCGTGCAGCTTGTTGACCTGCTCGAACTCGAAGTTGATATGTTCGACAGGAACCTGCTCGTTATCGGAAAAATTCGTAGTGGTTGAGTCCTCTAAAGGCTCCAGATCGATTTCAACTGATTCAACGTTAACTTCGGCCATTTATTAGATTTAGTGGTTTGGAACCTTCTATAAATAGCACAAATAACGGCAATAACACGGGTTCTCCTGATTTAATGCGACAAACAGCCTGATCACTGTAAAAAACCTGAAAATGTGGGTATGCCGTCCTTCAGGTTCAATGGCGAGACTTACCCCTGGAGCTGGTTTTATAACGCTTGACCGGCATTCGCAACGGTGATTTCAACTCAGGTGCCGGGGCCAGCAGTGGGATAATGAAGCCAGTCTGCTTCAACGAATCAGGTAAATCGGGCTGGACCAGGAGTAGTGGCCGTCTTCATGCGTTACCCGGACATAAAGCGGGTTATCGCGTTGCGTAACCAGTTCGATATCGCGTTCGATTTTTAACGCGCAATGGGGATTATGATCGGGTAATCGAAACACTCTTATTCGACGCTCGATGCCACCGTTAGCAAAAATTAATTCATGGCGTCCGATATCGCTAATCTCGATCTCCTGCTGAACCAGTGCAGTATCGATGTGCAAAGTGCCTGTATCGCGTTCCCGTAATATGGCTTCAAAGCCACCAAATCCACCGGTTGTCAGCGCACTCCATTCAACGCGGTCGTCAGCGGTCTGTTGGAAACGTCGATCCAGGTTGTAGCGATTGATCGGCGTCACCGACTCGAAACCGTTATCGCTCAGTTTTGCATGACCATCCCAGATGGTTTCGCGACCGCGGCCGCGATACTCGGAGCCTTCCCAGATGACACGGATGCGATGCCCGAGATCGGCTTCGCTGTAAGGGCGAAAGATTTCCAGCGTATCGAGCCCGTTACGGATATCGATGCGCTCGATGGGTGCTGCGCTGTGAACGTCAATGTGGAACTTTACGCTGTCCTGCGAGGTTTGCAGGATGTCACCCATCATCGCTTCGCGTACCATTTCAGAACTGACGTCACCCAGCCTCGGATCGTCGGAGAAGAGTTCAGCCGGTTGCGTGAATTCGACCCGGGTATCCAGTATCACCCGACTGCCGGTAGTGCCGTAGTGATGCCTTTGACGTAAACCCTGCATGATACCTGCGCGGGTAAAGTCGGGCGCCAGCACACAGGTCAGGCCGCCATAAGCACCAAAACTGGTAGAACCGGGGTGAGATGCCCCGGGACGGCCCTTGTGTCCATCGGAGTTAGAAAGGATACCGACGCGGTAACCCTGCTCGAAAGCGTCGTGAACCAGCCATTCGAAGGTGCCCCAGGCCGAATGAACTTCGACGCCCTTTTCGATGCGCTGGTCGTGGGCAACCTTGATATCGGCATAGCGTCCGCCGATATGTGCAAACACGGTGCAATCCTCATCCTTTAATGCCTCGAATAAATCGCCGGCCGAGGTTGCGTCGCTTTCGACATCGGACAAATCATCAACCAGCGCATGCGAGGAGCGATGTATCGGTCGACCTTCATGCATGTGCAGCACATTCCTGTCGCCACCCAGCCCGGTATTGCCCGACCATTCCCAGCCGGGAAACACGATGAAGCTTCCATCCTCGGTAAATTCCGCGGAAAGTTCGTTAAGCCATTGCCAGAATTCACCGGTTATTTGAAAGTCATTCCCCTGGTGCACGCAAATATCGAGGAATGCCTTGTCGCGCGCAAACTCGTAGAAATCGCGTGCCGAATTGGTACCGATGGTTTCCTCCGACTGGCCATGCAGGTCGCCCCAGTAGGGCAGTAAATCGGCATCGGCGATGAATCGACAGGGATTCGATTTAGCAAGCAGGTTGTCGTCGGCGTCGAGCAACTCGATAATCAAATCACCAGTCTCGACAACATTCAGATGTTCGAGAATCCGTGTGAATTTGCCAACTTCAAAAGTAACCGAATCGGGCAGGCCATCGACGATCATATTGGCGCGTAACTTCAGCTTCAGGTCGCCAAGATTCGATGGATTGCCCCAGCGGTCTTCTCCCTTGAGGCAAAGCCGGAAACTGTCCTGTTGCTGCCGCATGGTCGGTAATATCGCTTTAAAGAGGACGGGTGGGCCAGGCACGATCTCGATCTCCGGCTGATGCGGCAGTTCAACATAGTTGTAGGTTGCTATCGCATCGACAAGCACCTTGAATTCGAAGGTTTTCTCACAAAAGGTCTGGATCCGCATGCCGGGTGAGCCTTGGCGTCGATCACCGAAACGCACAATGATCTGATCACCCTCGCGCAAAAATCCCCGCACTACCTTAATGTAAAGCGTCTTGTCCCAGGGACGGATATTTCGCTTCATATCGTACTCGATATGTAAAACGGCCCCGTTAGTGGCTTCGGCGGTGACATAATTGGCAGCATCGGGTTTGTCAAACTGGGGTTTGCCCATGTCCGACGCAAAACGATGCACTATTTTGAGTGACCCGGTATCGTCGATTCCAAAATAACCCGCGGTATAAGTGAGGGTGAATTCCTGGAACGAGCCAGCTTCGAAACTACCGGTTGGTGCAACCGAGGCTGAACCCATCTTTTCGGGAAGGTAGGTAGAGTGGGGCACAGGTGTATTGTCCTCGTAAACGTGACAGCGAACAGGTTCTGGTCGCTTATTTTAACTGGTATAAGGGGCTTTAGAACATGGTTTGTTTTCTCGATAATTCAAATGTACCGAATTAAAACCGGATTTTATCGGCATATCGTTTAATTCGGCGTAAAACTGGTACTTAAAGCAATGACGGTTAAGCGTATTTTCTTTATTATTGGAGCAGGCAACATAGGTTCACAAATTTCAACAACGACTATTTTGGTTCGCAACCAAACGACGGCACTCATACAGGAGACAGACTATTGAATGTTCCGAATAAGCAGTTTCCCTCCTCATCGGTAACCTTTTCCATGTTGATTTCAGAATCAATTTACAAGCATGTCGTGGGTATCGAACCTACTATTCGCTGGTTTGCAAAAGCTGTTTTCAGACCCTGCCTGGCCCAGTTCAGGTGCCTGCTATGGTGAAAACAGATATCCAAATCGTACAAATCGGCGTCGATTTATGATCCAACGCAGGTTTGTAGCAGCCACGCTATCGTGTCTATTAATGGGAGTCCCCGGCCTGGCACAGGCTGCCGTTTGCGATATCGATAAAGATGGCGACGTGGATCGCCTGGATATCAGCCTGATCATCAGTGCACGCGATACACCGGCGGATGGATCACGCGATCTGCGTGATCCAGACGGTGACGGCAATATCACAGTGTTCGATGCACGGACCTGTATACGGCGGTGTAATTTGCCAGACTGTCAGATAGTCGATCCTGCACCCCCTCCCACAACCGATAATTCAGACCAACTTAAAACACCGGTGGTAACTCCAGCTCAGAATACAGGAGATAAAGCCAGTAAACCAAGCGTGGCAGCTACAAATCAGTCAGGTACTGGTATCCAGGGAAGGGCGATGGCCAGCGGCACTAAATGGAAAGTAAAACGTGGCGATACCCTGTATGCGATCGGTCGTGCTGTTTATCCGGGGGATGTCAATAAGCAGGCCCGTTTAAGGCAGGATATCATCAAGTTGAATCCCGCTATTTTCGCCAATGGCGCCAATAAAATGGCCGTTGGTGTCGTTCTGAAACTGCCCGATTATGTCATTCCAAAAGATGCGCCGGTCGAAGCTACTCCCAAACCACCGCCAAAGCTTGTTGAGCCTGCCCCGGTCGTTAAGCCTGCCCCGGTCGTTAAGCCTGCCCCGGTCGTTAAGCCTGCCCCGGTGGTTGAACCTGAACCCGAAACACCACAGGAAATCTCGGCATCTTTCGTGCGCACAGAAAGTAATTACCTGGTCAGTCTTGGTTACGCTTACGGTGGGGATAAGCTGGTTTATGAAGATGGTTCCTACGATCCTGCAGGGGCTGGTGCCCATGCGCGTCTGGGTTATGAACAAATGTATCAATTTGGTGGCGGCTATCGCGTAGGGCTCGGTTTTCAATACGGTTTTACGGAAGACTCGACATTGCAGGATGTCTATTTGCAATTGGCGTATCAATATCGCTCAAATCCATTTATTTTCGGGATTGGTGTTGTTGTTCATGATGGGGCGACGCTCGAAGATGATTCCACTATCGAATACGATGCCGCAAATGGTGTGGTTGTGTATTTGGAGAATGTCGGGAAAGGTGACCTGGCTGGCTGGGGGCTTAGTTACACCTCCCTGGATATTGAAGACAAAGACAGCTCTGAATCATTTGATGCATCGCGAGCCGAACTTTATTACAGTTGGCGTTTTTAATTTCAATCCCGGGAGCGGAATACCGGCTCACAATAAGCTAGCCGTGGTATTTTTCATTTTTTTGCTATTGCGAGGATATGCCGGCTAAATGCGTCATCCTCACCTTCAAGGAGGTCGGGCAGTAATTCGACGAACTCCTTTTTGCGGCACCACTCTGCCATGTCGTCTTCCCAGGACATCCAGCGACGTTTTGCATCGGGTTTCATATTTTCGGAATAGAGAATAATGTAGGCCTTTTCAAATAGTGACACCAGCATCCTGTAGATAATTTCCCGTCGTTCGAGTTGTTCCTCTGATAGTGTAGGCGGATTATTCGATGCCCTTAAAAGTAAAAGGTCGGCATTGTCCAGAACCAGCCTCAGGAAATTATCGTATTCCTCTGAAAGGTGTCGGTGGAGTTCGTTTTCTTCATTATCGAGACGTCTTCTATGCTCGTAAATAAAAACGAGAATAGCGGTTGGGAAACCCAGTATTGTTACCAGGTAACTCAATGCCTCTAACCAGGTCATGGCATTAAACCTTTACAACCAGCTTTCCAAAATGCCCTGCAGCGCGCATTGCGTGATAGGCGGAGCGTGCATCTTCAAAATCAAATACCCGGTCAATAACCGGGTGTATCTTGTTTAGAGCGAAGGCCGCGTTCATGTCTTCGAACATCCGGCGGTTGCCAACATAAACACCTTGCAGGCGGATTGATTTTCGCATCACGGTGGTGGGATTAATCGCGCCGCCTGTCAGGACTCCGATCAAACTGATGGTACCGCCGATCCGGGTAGCCTCCATTGTTTTCTCCAGGGTCCCGCCACCGCCGGTCTCAATGGTCACATCGACACCACTACCATTGGTCATTTCGAGGACTTGTTTTTCCCAGGCAGGGTTCTGGCGATAGTTGATCAATTCATCTGCGCCCAGCACCCTGGCACGGGTCAATTTATCATCACTGGATGACGTAACTATTGCCCGCGCGCCCATCATTTTTGCAATCTGCAAACCGATGATTGATACACCACCGGTGCCAAGAAACAATGCCGTGTTGCCTGCCCTGAGGCCACCCTGTTCAACCAGGCAGTTCCAGGCAGTCAATCCGGCACAAGGAAGTGTCGATGCTTCTTCAAATGACATATGGGCGGGAATGTGCACCGCACCGGCTTCGTTAAGCACCACCTGTTCGGAGAGGACGCCATCAACCGAACCACCCATTGCGCTGGCCATGGCTTCAGCTGATATGCGCCCGTCAGACCAGTTCTGGAAGAAACATCCAGCAACCCGGTCTCCGATTTCAAACCGGGAGACTTCTGCACCGACACCAATCACCTCGCCGGCACCGTCAGAATTCGGGATCAGCGGGTACTCGATACCTCGTGGAACAGGGTCTTCAATTGTCGAGAGATCTCGATAATTTATGGATGAGGCTCGGATGCTAACGAGTATTTCACTCGCTCCCGGTTGCGGTGATTGCCTTTTGTTCAGGGCAAGCGCATCGACACCGTCGTCTGATACTATTTCATAAGTGCGCATGTGAAATCTTCAAAAAACTCTGCCTGAATCTGCCTGGACACACTCTCCATGTTGGAGAAATTTTTGTCAATTACTGATTCACAATATATTAGCGAGGATCAACTAACGACGTCCTCTGCCAGCGACAACCCCGCAACCGGTTTGTGCAAGCGGTACAGGAATGTTTAAGCAATAAGGAAGTCGGTAGTGCTTTTTTCCGGGGAGTGCAGAATGGAATAAAATTTAGTACCCCGGGATTAGATCAGTTTAACTAGTTAAAGCTGAACAGTTTTTTAAACGAGGACTTTAAAGAGGAAACCTCACTGCGATCAGTACCAAAGTATTGCCGAACAAGTTCATCTCGTATTTTCTGCTGTCTGCGTTCGGCCCGATCTTTACCGACGACACTGCTGACTACTTGCGTAAAATCAGTAATCAGGCTATTGTCAGTAGCATCGGTGTTATCGCTTCTTCTTGTTCCCGGTAAAGTTATTTCTTCGTTCATCTATTTTGAATCTGCCTAAATTGTAGCGGCCAGCCATGGCCTCATTTTCAATCCGGTGCATCCGCATTAATACCAGCAAAGCATAACAAGGCATTAATATGGCGACATCCCCTGTATGGGTTAAATGTTTAATTGCTGAAATGTTGCAGCGGGATGGTTTTTTGCTGTGGTTTTCTTTAAAAAAGACAGCAACGGGATACTTGACTTACACGCCCCTGATTAGAAATTAATGCTAGCCGACGGGTATCTTGTGCGACCGAAACGGCAAAATAACAGCATACTTTCATAATGCTTTAGGAGGCTTTGCTGTCAGTGGCGATGTTTTTCTTGTTATCCGCTTATGTGCTGCGGGAGGATAAGGAGTTACGACAATATTATTACTGTCTCGCAATATCGGTTTGGAACAGGTAGGTTTCTTCTAAATCTTCATCGATATCGAGGTCAACCATTCCGAGAGACTCCATTACTTCAAACCACTGTTCGTCGGCCAGGCGGCAGGCGATGGCTATTTGCTCCGATGTGCACTTCGATTTTTCCCAGTTCGGAATTGTCGACAGGATATCCGCTACCACATCTTCTTCCTCTTCTTCTTCATCGATATTATTCAGGTCAAGCCGGCTCAATTTATTCGCCAAATATACAATGCTGGTTTCAACTGCTATTTGCCCATTGTGATCGGTATCGTGGTGTCTTTTCACGCATTGGGTAATCAGACCTGGAATGCCCCATTTATCCAGTAACGCAACCCCGACATCGATGTGTGAAACCCCCAGCTTTTCGGTTTCGACCTGGATGACATCCTTGTTTTCGGTTCTCGCAAGTTCGGAGATCTGGATATAAGAGCCCGGATTCACTTTTGCGATTACCAGCCATCCGATATCATGCAACAGCCCGGCCGTGAAGAAAGCCTCGTGATCGATGACACATGCATTTTGCATCGCCAGTTGCCTGCCGATAATCGCGGTTTTTATACTATGTTGCCAGAAGTCCCTTAGCGGAAACTCGGTGATATCAAAATCTTTAAAAACGCCGGCTAATACGGAACCCACCAGGACCTGTCGTAACTGCTGGCGACCCAGTAAGGTTACGGCCTGGGGGATGGAGGTAACCGGATTTTGCAATCCGTAGTAGGCGCTGTTGATCAGTTTCAGGATTCTGGCGGTTAATGCGGGATCGGACTGAACCGCTTCTCCGATTTTTATGCCGGTTGAGCTTTCAGTCTCAAGCAGTTCAGTTACCCTGATATAGACTTCGGGAAGTGAAGGTAACTCACCTGCCTGCTTTAGTAGAGGTTCCAGCATTTTTATCCTTAATATTTTATTTGAACCAATATCGAATACTGTTGCAGTCTAATTCGACACCGTCCAGGGCATTGCCATGGTGTTGTAAAAACGACTCCTTTAAATCGATCCAAGCATACTTTCGACTGCCGCGACTTCTGCCTTGGACTCTTCGATAAAGCTTTCACTTTCTTCTGCACTGAATTCCAGCTGTAGTTTCAGGAAAGCAGGCATTTTTGAAAGCGCTGGCAAAGTCTTTTCTGAAGCTGTTCCGAGGAGACTGTAATATCGAGCTACCAGAACCAGGTCGCACAGGTCAGCTTCGTCGCGATGGTTGCGAAACCATTTACGGGATTCTTCACCGACAGTAACGATTTCATCACCCAGGCTCCATTGGTAGAGCAACATTCCGTTGATCTGGGAGTGCAGTGAGCGAATGGTTTGATCGAGCGCCTCATCGTCGCCATAAAGGTCGCTGTGTGACTGCGCGTAATCCAGTATCGCGATTATCCCCAGGTCGCTTATCAATCCTGCCATCTGGGCCATTTCAGGATCGAAGCTTCCCGACCTGCTGGCAAGCACCCGGCTGTAAGCCGAAAGTTTGCGACAATTCTTCCACAACGACTGCATGCGATTTTGCATACTATTTGATTTGGACTCGAACAATTCAGAAGCCGCGTAAATCATGATCTGCTTTTTAATTACATCCATCCCCATACGTACGATCGCTTGTTGCAGGGTCTCGATAGGCTCGCTGCCACGATATAATGCGCTGTTGGCCGTTTTCAGCAACTTGGCAGTTATCGAGGGATCAGACTGGATAAGCCCGGTAACCTTGGCGACATCATAGTTGTCGTCGGCAAATACCTTTTGGATTTTTTGTACGACATCCGGCAATGTCGGCAGCGAAATATTGCCGCTGCTGATATCGGTACAGAGACTGATGGTCAGTTGATTAGCTGCCTCCGATTGCTCAATTATTTCGACTTCCATTTCGGTAGATTCCGGCTCCTCAACCAAGGACAACTCGGTTAACAGGTCGTTGGGGATCTCCAGGTACTTCGTAGGTGAGACTGTCTCGATTTCATAAAGGCTCGGGCGGATATGTGCGATCGGCTCCAGGTCATCATCGCTTTCTGAACCCATCTTGCGTTCGTTTCCCTCACCGTCGCGGCTGATGGCTTCGCCGCTCAACAGGTACAGGCTGTAATCACCCAGGTCACCCAGGCCGATTATGCGCTGCTTCGGCGCAGCCATTTTTGGTTCAAGCCTGGCGGCCAGGCTGTTGAGCTGCTTGTCGTTGAATAGCGCCAGGTTTCTGATACGTTTCAAAACCGAGTGGTCGAGTGCCGTGGTATCGTTCTGCATCTGTATATTCCCCGTGAAAATTCAGATTTTTTATGGACATATTAATGTATGGCAGCCCTATCGGCCGTTGGTGGAAAAACTTGAGTAGCAGTTAAAGCTAGTTGTTTTTGTGGCAAATATACGGCTTCTACAATCCATACCAGGGGAGAAAACCAATTCTGACTGGAGTTTGTCCCTGTTGCCGGTTATTTTGTATTCCGTGAACAATAGAAACAAAAAATTTATCGCCTGTGGCATGTATGCATTTAGCGACGACCTGGCAGGGGCGTGGCAACAGCTGTTTGCCTGCTTTAGCGAACTGCTTGATGCCAGTAGTAAGCAAGCGATCGAATTGCGCTTTGATTCAGACCAGGCCCTGCTGCGAGATGCGGGATTATTCCTCGGTCATACCTGTGGCTATCCGTTGATGAAGCATTTAAAAGACCAGGTCATTCCGTTTTGCGTACCCGTGTTTGAGGTGCCTGGAACCGATGGAAAAATGTATTCGAGTCGTTTCATTGTTGCCGCGGATTCGTCCATCGAAGCACTTGATGAGTGCCGGGGAAAAGTCGCTGCGATGAATGCCGCGGACTCAAATAGCGGGATGAACGTACTCAGGTACGCGATTGCAAGGTTCAACCCGTCCGGTCCATTCTTTTCCAGGGTAGTTCAAACCGGCAGTCATCTGCATAGCCTGGAGACGGTGGCTGACGGGACCACGGATGTCGCTGCCATCGATTGTGTCAGTTACCAGCTGATCCAGGATCATTGGCCGGAACTGGTTGAAAAGGTGCGTAGCATTGGTTTCAGCGTAAAGACATGTGGCCTGCCTTTGGTGCTTCCGAGACCAGGTATTGACGATGCCGACTTGGAGCTGCTGGTGGAAAAAATGAATCAGGCACTTGCAGATACCCCTGAAACGATTCGTAACAGGCTTCACCTGCACGGATTCGAGCCAGTGACACTGGAAGACTACCAACCGATAATCGAGCTGGAGAACTTTGCTATAGATTCAGGTTACCCCCGTCTCATTTAGTAGCCCCTTACCGGCAGTCGTTAATTAACGCGGCCGGTTAATTCCCTGTAGATACCTGGTTAACGATTCGATGCTGTTTACTGCCATCGGCGAAGTTGCATGTAAATAACCTGATTTTCCCGGCTAGACGGCTCCAGATTTCTCAAATACTATCGACTGCTGTATCACAGGAGCCCTCAATGAGCCGCAGAAGAGCCCGTAAACGAAGTGCCACGCCGGATCAGGTGGTCAAACCAAAGGCCGAGCAACTCTTTAATCCCTATCAGCCGATCGAAGCGCTCGATCAAACGGCGCTCGATCTGATCCATGATGGATCCATGCGTATCCTCGAAGAAATCGGGCTCGAGGTCTTAAATGAATCCGCGCTCGCGCTCTACGAACAGGATGGCGCCCGAGTTGACTGGGATTTGCAGCGCGTATACATCGATCGCGAGCGACTGATGCAACGACTTGCCACGGTGCCTTCGGAGTTTACCCTGCACGCGCGCAATCCCGGGCGATCCCGCCTGGTCGGCAGAAACGCGGTGAATTTCACCACCGTCGCCAGCGCGCCCAACAGTTCCGATCTCGAAGGAGGGCGCCGCACCGGCAACTTCGAGGATTACTGTAATTTTCTGCGCCTCGGGCACAGTTATGACGTGATCGACTTTTTTAGCGGTTACCCGGTCGAACCGATCGATATCCATCCCGAAACCCGCCACCTCGACGCGACACTGGCGGCGCTGACCCTGGCAGATCGTTCATTTTCGCTGTACTGCCTCGGGGGCGGGCGTGTCAACGATGGCATCGAGATGACCGCAATTGCGCGTGGAGTCGACCGCGAAACGATGAAATCCGAGCCCAGCATTATCACCGTCGTCAATACCAATTCTCCATTACGGGTTGATGGTCCCATGCTCGATGGCTTGATAGAAATGGCCGAGAATGGGCAGCCAACGATCGTGACACCATTTACGTTGTCCGGCGCCATGTGTCCGATTACGATCGCGGGTGCGCTGGCGCAACAAAATGCCGAAGCGCTTGGCGTAATCGCGTTGTCACAAATCGTTAAACCCGGTGCGCCAATGGTCTATGGTGGCTTTACCTCAAATGCCGACATGCGCAGCGGTGCACCGGCATTCGGTACCCCGGAATACACCCGCGCCGCTTGGGCGAGCGGTCAGCTGGCACGACGCTACAACCTGCCATTTCGTTCGTCCAATACCAATGCCTCGAATTGTGTCGATGCCCAGGCAGCCTGGGAGTCTCAAATGTCGCTCTGGGGCGCGGTCATGGGGCAGGCCCAGATTATCAAGCATGCCGCGGGATGGCTCGAAGGCGGGCTGTGTGCGTCGTTCGAGAAATTTATTATCGATATCGATATGCTGCAAATGATGGCCGAGACCCTGAAACCGCTGCAGGTTGACGAGTCGAGTCTGGCGTTGGAAGCCATTACCGAGGCCGGGCATGGGGGGCATTTTTTCGGAACTTCCCATACCATCGCGAATTACACCACCGCTTTTTACGAGCCGATTGTGTCGGACTGGAGCAACTTCGAGACCTGGGTTGAAAACGGTGAGCAAACCGCCTTTCAGCGCGCCAACAAGGTGTATCGCCAGGCCCTGAAAGATTACCAGGAACCCGAAATAGACGCTGCGATTCGTGAGTCGCTGGAACAGTATGCAAGTGAGCGACGACGCGAACTGGAGCTCGCGCGATGACCCGGGGTATTGCGGCTAAATTTCGTGATGTAATTAGTAGCGGCTGCGCGACTTCGCTCGCGCTTCAACATTAGGGTTATTGTCATGCGCTCACATGCACAGGTTGTTGTCATTGGCGGCGGTGTCGTCGGTTGCAGCGTTATCTACCATTTAACCAGGTTCGGCTGGAAAGATGTCGTCCTGATCGAACGTTCCGAGCTGACCTCGGGCTCTACCTGGCATGCGGCGGGTGGATTTCACACCTTGAATGCCGATACCAACATGGCTGCCTTGCAGGGATACACGATTCGCCTCTATCGTGAACTCGAGGAGATTACCGGTCAATCCTGCAGTTTGCACCATGTCGGCGGCCTTACCTTGGCTGAATCCCCGGAACGTCTCGACTTTCTCAAATCCGCTCGCGCAATGCATCGGCACATGGGTCTCGATACCGAGCTGGTAACACCTGAAGAGATTCGCAAGCTTAGCCCTATTACCAATACCGATGGTGTACTCGGAGCGCTTTATGATCCTTTGGATGGGCACCTCGACCCTTCGGGAACCACCCATGCCTACGCCAGGGCGGCGCAGATGCAGGGGGCCGAAATCATCCTGCGCAACCCCGTGCTCGAGACTAACCCGCGTGCCGACGGTAACTGGGAAGTGGTCACCGAGCAGGGCACGATCGTGGCCGAGCAGTTGGTCAATGCAGCCGGTCTGTGGGCGCGCGAAGTCGCTGCAATGGCCGGCGTTTACCTGCCGCTGCATCCAATGGAGCACCAGTATTTTGCGACCGACGATATTGCCGAAGTGTTTGAACGCGATGCCGAATTACCGCACGTGATGGACCCTGAAGGGGAGAGCTACCTGCGCCAGGAAGGGAAGGGGCTGGTGATCGGTTTTTACGAGCAGAATTGCGTTCCGTGGGCAGTAGACGGTACGCGCTGGGATTTCGGTCACGAGTTATTGAGCGAAAACCTGGATCGTATCGGCGATTCGATGGAATTTGCTTTCAAACGCTACCCGGTGTTAGCCGAGGCCGGCATCAAGACCATCATCAACGGTCCGTTTACTTTTGCGCCGGATGGTAATCCGCTGGTGGGCCCGGTACCGGGTTTACGCAACTACTGGTCCGCCTGCGCGGTCATGGCGGGTTTCAGCCAGGGCGGCGGGGTCGGCTTGACGCTCGCCGAATGGATGATCGAGGGCGAGCCTTCGCGCGATGTGTTTGCGATGGATGTGGCGCGGTTTGGTGATTACTGCAATCCTTCGTATACCCGCTTAAAGGTTACCGAGAATTATCAACGCCGCTTTACCGTGTCGTATCCGAACGAAGAACTACCTGCTGCAAGACCGCTCGACACCACGCCGGCCTACGGTATCTGGCAACAGCAAAACGCGGTGTTTGGATCGGCTTACGGCATGGAGCACGTCAACTATTTTGCCCCGGCAGGGGAGGATCCTTACGAAGTACCCAGCTTACGGCGTTCTAACGCCTTTGACACCGTGGCAGAGGAATGTCGAGCGGTGCGCGAAGGGGTTGGTATTAACGAAGTCCATAATTTCGGCAAGTACGAAGTTAGCGGTCCGGGTGCGCACCAATACCTCGATATCATAATGGCCGGTAAGATCCCGGCCCCCGGTCGTATCAGCCTGAACCCGATGCTGAGCCCGGGCGGTAAGATAATCGGTGATTTCACAGTAGGCCGTCTGCGTGACGACGTGTTCCAGGTAACCGCATCATTTGGCGCACAGGCTTACCATATGCGCTGGTTTGAGCAGCATCTGCCGCAAAACGGTGTTAATTTGAAAAATATTTCCAAGGAGCGTATCGGCTTCCAGATTGCAGGTCCAAAGGCACAGGAGTTACTGAGTCGTGTAACCCGTGCCGACGTATCGACGGCTGCGTTGCCATTTCTTTCTATACGAGAAATCGATGTCGGCCAGTGCCAGGCGATCGTACAACGCGTTAGTTACACCGGGGATCGTGGCTACGAACTCTATGTGCCATCACACCAGCAGGTAGCGTTGTATGAAATATTGATGGAGGCGGGCGCCGATCTCGGTCTGCGCCCTTTTGGTATGCGAGCGATGATGAGCCTGCGACTGGACAAGTCATTCGGTTCATGGATGCGAGAATTCAAGCCTGACTATACTCCGCTGGAAACAGGTCTCGATCGTTTCGTCGATTACGACAAGGACACTGAATTTATCGGTAAGGCCGCCGTGAGCGCCGAGCGTGAAAAGGGAGCAACGCGTAAATTGTGTACTTTCGTGGTCGACGCAAAAGATGCCGATACGGTCGCCTGGGAGCCAATCTGGCATGACGGCGAGGTGGTTGGCTATGTGACGTCGGGCGGTTACTCGCATCATGCGCAAAAAAGCATCGCGTTCGGATTTTTACCAGTGGCACTGGTTGAAGAGGGTCGAGAGGTCGAAATTGAAATTCTCGGCGAAATGATTCCGGCCAGGCTTTATTCAGCTCCTTTGTTCGACCCAAAAAACGAATACCTGCGCGGGTAGGTCATTTAATAACCGAGAGCGGGCGGTTTATAGTATTTGTGATATATTTGCAACTTTACATAATATACATTATGCGCAGTCATAAAGTTATATACAGATGGGCACTGAATGGGTGATCTGGGCACCTGCAGCTTAATGTTTCGATTTACAAGGTTAAATCATGGTTTATGATTCTCAACTTAAGATATAGACTACCCATTCGCCAAGCCGAGATAACAAATGGCAGCTACCAACAAGAAATATTCAAAACCCGTTTACTTGATCGATGGTAATCGCACACCGTTCCTGAAAGCACGCGGAAGACCGGGACCATTCAAGCACGCGGACCTCGGTATTTATGCCGCCAGGTCACTACTACTTCGAATGCCGTTTGCCGCGACCGAGTTCGACGAGGTGATATTCGGTTCCACCATGCCGGGCCCTGACGAAGCCAACATTGCACGTATCGTAGCGCTTCGACTCGGATGTGGTGACCAGGTCCCGGCTTACACGGTGCACCGAAATTGTGCATCGGGTATGCAGGCGCTCGATAATGCTGCAATGTCGATCGCCTCGGGACGCTCTAACCTGGTTCTGGCCGGTGGCATCGAGGCGATGAGCCAGGCGCCGCTGTTGTTTCACCCGAAAATGGTGAACTGGCTGGCCGACTGGTGGGGAGCAAAATCGATCGGTCAGAAATTCAAGGTTCTGGGCGGGTTCAGTCCACGCCTGTTAGCGCCGGTTATTGCGCTGTTGAAAGGTTTAACCGATCCGGTCGTCGGCCTTAACATGGGTCAGACTGCCGAACAGATCGCCTATCGCTTCGGTATTACGCGCGACCAGATGGATCAATTTGCGCTGGAAAGTCATTTGAAACTGCACCAGGCCCAGCAGGATAATGAATTACCCGAAGTAGTACCTGTTTTCGACTCCCGTGGCAAAGTTTACGATCTTGACGATGGTGTAAGACCTGATTCAACCCTGGAAAAGCTCGGTAAATTGCGCCCTGCTTTCGATAAACCCTATGGACTTGTGACCCCGGGTAACAGCGCACAGATTACCGATGGCGCCGCGGCACTGGTGATGGCCAGTGAAGCCGCGGTTAAAAAGTACGATTTACCGATTCTCGCCAGGCTGGTCAGTACCGAGTGGGCCGCGCTTAGTCCCGCAGAAATGGGCCTGGGACCGGCGCACGCGATTGCCCCGTTATTGAAATCACAGCGCCTCAAGGTTGGCGATATCGATTACTGGGAAATTAACGAGGCTTTTGCGGCCCAGGTGCTTGCAGTGCTGGCCGCCCTGAATGACAAGGATTACTGCAAACAACAGCTGGGTCTGCGTTCTGCGGTCGGTGAAATTCCGCTGGAGCGCCTCAATATTCACGGTGGCGGCGTTAGTCTCGGACATCCGGTTGGCGCCAGCGGTGCCCGTATCGTGCTACACCTGGCAAAAGTGCTGCAACAGAAAAATGCGAGCACCGGCGTTGCGTCCTTATGCATCGGTGGCGGTCAGGGCGGCGCGATGCTGATCGAAAGGAGTACGTCATGAGTGAAACCATAGTCGATTGGCAAAGCCACAGCGATGACGATGGAATCCTTTGGTTGACCCTCGATAAACAAGATACCGATACCAATGTACTTTCGATATCGGTACTGGAACAACTGGATAGCCTGCTCGACGAAATCAACAATAACCCGCCCACGGCAATAATCTTTCGCTCGGGTAAAGCAAAGGGTTTTATCGCGGGTGCGGATATCAACGAGTTTCTCGAGGTTACTTCCACGCAGGAAGCCCTGATCATGATAAAGCGCGGGCAGACCCTGTTTAGTCGAATCGAGTCACTGCCCTGCCCGACCGTCGCCCTGATCGAGGGTTTTTGCATGGGCGGGGGCACAGAACTTGCGCTCGCCTGCGATTACCGCGTTGCACTCGATGACGCGGGAACACGCATCGGTCTACCCGAGGTAAAACTCGGCATTCATCCGGCTTATGGCGGTCTTGTGCGTGCCACTTCGATGATTAATCCTCTGCAATCGTTAGAAATTATGCTTTCGGGGCGGGCATTGACTGCGTCGGCGGCGCGTGCCATTGGGCTGGTCGATAAGGCACAGCCAAAACGCCAGATTGAACGCGCGGCGCGCAACGTCGCGTTGGCCCCACCAGATCGGCAGAGCATGCCGTTCATTGGCAAAGTCCTGTCTTTACCCGGTATTCGCAACTTGCTGGCCGGATACATGAAAAAGCAGGTGGCGAAAAAAGCACCTCGACAACACTACCCGGCGCCATATGCGATTCTCGATGTCTGGGCCAGTTTTTACGGCAACGACAAGCGCATGATGGAAGAAGAAGCCAATTCGGTTGCACGTCTGATCCAGGGCAGCAAAGTGCGCAGTTTAATCCGTGTGTTCTTCCTGCAAACGCGGCTAAAGGGACTAGGTGACAAAAAGGCATTCAACCCGAGTCATGTGCATATCATTGGCGCTGGCACCATGGGCGGGGATATCGCGGCCTGGTGTGCATTGCGTGGTTTCAATGTGACCTTGCAGGACCGGGAAGCCAAGTATTTAAGCAATGCCTTCAAGCGCGCCCACCAGCTGTTCGGCAAGCGTCTGAAAACAACCCGGGAGCGCAATGCCGCGCTGGATCGTTTGATTCCAGACATCGATGGTGACGGCGTCACCAGGGCCGATGTCGTAATCGAGGCTATTTTTGAGGATATCGATGCCAAGCACGCAATATACAAGGACATCGAACCGCGCATGAAGCCCGGTGCAGTGCTCGCAACCAACACCTCGAGCATTCCGCTGGAAACACTGGCGACTGTGCTGAAAGAACCTGATCGCCTGGTCGGCATTCATTTTTTCAACCCGGTTGCAATGATGCCGCTGGTGGAGATCGTCCGGACCGCCTCGTCCTCGGAGGAAACCGTGCAACAGGCGATTGCATTTACGCAGCACATCGGCAAATTACCCTTGCCGGTCAAGAGTTCTCCCGGATTCCTGGTTAACCGCATCCTGATGCCTTACCTGGTTGAAGCGTTTACGCTTTACGACGAAGGTGTCGCGCCGGAGGCGATCGACAAGGCGGCAACCGATTTTGGCATGCCGATGGGACCGGTTGAGCTTGCCGATACCGTGGGTCTCGATATCTGTCAGTCGGTAGCGCAGAATTTATCCGCGGCTTATGGCATTGGGTTGCCCGAGGCCCTGAACAGGTTCGTCAATTCAAAGCAGCTCGGCAAGAAATCCGGGCGTGGGTTTTATAACTACGACAAGGGTAAGCCGGTTAAAGATAAAGATGCCGATCTCGGAGATCAGAAAATGATCCAGAACCGGCTTGTATTCCGTTTGCTCAACGAGGCTGCGGCCTGTCTTAAGGAAGGTATCGTGACAGACAAAGACCTGTTGGATGCCGGCATAATATTCGGTACCGGATTTGCACCTTTTCGTGGCGGACCGATGCATCATAGCCTGCAGGAAGGAGTCGAATCACTGGTCGCCGCGATGTCTGATTACGAGACGAAATTCGGTGAACGTTTTCATCCAGCCGAGGGCTGGTCGCTAGTGACTGAATAAGCTAGCGAGCGGATCAGGAACGTTGCGGATACAAATTCGGCAACGAGTCCTCCCGGGTACCGGTTTCAACTGTCAATTGCCGATGCTCGGCAGCAACCAGTCGCCACAATGCTCGCCCCTGCCAGGTTTCACTGTGATCCGCATATAATGCTTTGTCGAGACGACGAAGTTCCCCGGCAAGCTCACTGGATCTTGTTCTGATCCTGATCTCATATAGACCATTGATGTTATCGCACGGCCAACGCGCCCTGCCCCATGTTATTAGTTCCCGGCAGGCCAGTACGGGATTATTAGATAGGCAGGCCTGTTTTAACAATTGACGGTGGCGGCGACTCTTCAGCATGGTTGCAATTGATTCACTCATGCGAACGCGCACTGACCTGAGGCACATCAACAGGCCAGGGATCAGCAATATTGCACCGATCCCCGCGTACCACGACCAGTTACCGTGAGCCAGGGTGATGGCCGACCCTGGTGATCCTGTGCCAGACCAGCTTGTCGCTTTACCTGCCGTCTCTAAGCCGTCTTCGCCAGTTTCCGGCGCGGACGCAGTCCAGCTTTTTCCGGCGAGAGCAGCCATTCTTTCGACCTCTTGTTCGACGTCCCACCATTTCAGGTTAATCGCAGGTATTTGGATTTCACCTGGCTCTGTAACAACAATCACGAAGCGTTGCTCCAGGCGCCCTGTTAACTCTCGGCCCTCAAACTGGTTTGAGCGTGTTTCCTGATCGGCGTAAACCCTGAACTTACCAGAATTTGTCGATAACAGGCCCGCGGGCAGAGCTTCTGCAGGTAGCCCTTTAGCCTCGATGCCGAGGGTCAGTCCGAGCGAATCACCAACCTGCAATTCATTGGTAATCTCATCCCAGTGTTGCTCAAGTTCGATCTCTTGGGCAGGCAGCCAGGTACTACCGCTGAATTCAGATGGTGGTTTGCGGACCTGCAGCAGCAGGGTTTTGCTGGACCGATTGATGCGTCTCGATTTCGCAGTGGATCCTGCGACTGAGCTGGCCGATGCGGATTGTATGAGCCCACGATAATTAACCGGTGGAATCCTGATCTGACCGGGTGATCGAGCAACGATTGAAAGGTTTCGCTCCAGCACCTGGAATTCCTGGCCTTCGCGAAAAATTGAGTACCTGGACTCCAGGCCGTGACTAAAGGTATCTGTATTATCGACTGCTGGTTCAATCAAATCGCCGTCAAACAGGGGAACGTTGTGAATGACACGTATCACGATTTGTGTTTGCTGGCCGACGTAAGGCCTTTCAGGTTCAGCCTCTAGTTCGACCCGTACGTTATTGGCTGAATTCAGCTCGGCCGATTGTGGGATGACTTCAAGCATTAAAACCGGCGTGAAAACTTCACCAACCTGCAGAGGTGGAATTCTGAGCTTACCGGGGCTACGCGGAAGTATCTCGATTTGCCACCGCATTCGATGGAATGCCTTGTTTGACTCGAACTTACGCGAAACACTGGACTTGATATCCAGAATCTCGAAGTCTGCTTCAAGTACCGATGTATCCAGTGCATAAAGAGATGGAATCCGGTTGTCAAACTCAATTATTAACTCGGCAATATCACCCGAAAATATTTGTTTCGATTGCAGGTAGGCCGTTTGCGCATAGCTGAGGGATTGCAGCTGGATAAGCAGGATGACACAAAAAAGAAATGGAATTCGAAACACCAAATTATCTCGCCTGTCGTTTCTGTCGTTGTGCATCCCGCAAAAACTTGCGCCGGAACAAGTCGGTCGAGGTTTCGGGCAAGCTTCTGATCCAGCGTTCGATAAACTCGGGATCCAGCGACTGTTCACCAGTTTGAGCTGGTAACACAAAACGCTGTTGCGCTTCCTCCTGGCCATCAAAACGCTCAAATGGATCTACCTGGCCTCCCGGTTGCATCGAAGCGCCCAAACCGGGTCCCAATTCAGGATCATCTCCCGGATTCGTTGATGTTTCCGCAACCCCGATGCGCATCTCGGTGTCGCCTTGATTCTGATATTCATTGGAGGATTCGGCTTCGTCAGAATCGCCGAATTGATTCCCATTGGTCTCAGATTGTTGTTCCAGGTATATCCCGACGAGGCGTTTGTTATACCTGGCGGGTTCAAGATCC
>JAOTXY010000150.1 GCA_029862125.1 Gammaproteobacteria bacterium
CCTTTCTGCCAACGATCCCACATCATCGCCTTTTGTTCTTCGGTGTAATAAATCCTTGGTCGCATTTTCATTTACAACATCCTCCACTCTATAGTTAGAGATTAGGTGTTGCATCGACCGATTGAAACCGCAACCCATAACAGACCCTCAATACACCAGTTTGAGCGTCTGCATTTGGAAAATTTGGGTCGGAAGTTCGATTTCACCCCTGGCAACTTTCTTTACCTTCATTGAATTGGCCGCCTACGAAGTACTGTACTTGATGCTTCATGGTTCTATAAACGATGACCTTTCCCAATCAGCACGAATATTCCTCCTACAAGTACGATGCGCTCAAGTTGGATTTCTATAGGCAGACATCCACAGGTTGCATATCCCGAAAAGGTTTGGGGTGGTTAGTCTGATATTGTAGAATTGAGGTGCCCATTGGTCGGGTCCAGTAGTCAGTCGGACTATAGATAAATCGGCTGGCTCCTAGTGGAGTTTGTTACTGCAGTGCGCAACGAATGGAGAAAAGATATGAGGCTTTTGGTGGCATTAGACCTTTCCGAACCAACAGAATTAATTGTAAAAAAGGCGGAAGAATTAGCTAAAGAGATGTCAGCCCAGGTATGGATTCTGCATAACGCAATGCCCGAGCCGGACGTCATTGAATTCAGAGCGGACCCGCAAACTGCTCGGGATTCGCTTGCGGAAAAATTCCACCGTGAGCATCGCCAGATCCAGGAAATAGCAAAGCGATTACGCAAAGAAGGCCTGGAAGCAACGGCGCTCCTTGTGCACGGGCCAACGGTAGAAACAATTCTTAAGGAGGCCTCGGATCTGGACATAGATATTATCGTTGCGGGTTCTCATGGGCGAAGCGCGGTCTTTCAACTTCTTTTGGGAAGCGTCAGCGAAGGGCTTCTCCATAAATCCCGATGCCCGGTCCTCATTGTCCCAACACGTAAAAGTGCCTGATAGAAAAAATGGCTTCAGATCTAATATCTCGACACTTTGCACCGTCGTCCGCAACAGGTTACTTTTTTTATGACAATGTCTGGCCTGAGCTGGCTAATTGGAGTCCAAAATTTGCACGTGGTCGATCAGTGGTCGACCTCCATGTCGGCCTGGTATAAGGTCGTGGCTGGATGGGAGCGTCCCGCGCAATTGCTTGACTTAGGTAATTCGGACGGAATTGGGAGAATCGGTGGAGCTCCGGTCACGCAGGCGTTTGGCATGGATACCGCCGCCAGCAAATGCCCGCTGTGGAGTGTAAAAAGTTGATTTTTATGGCATTTGGGCAAAGCGTATTCGAGGTACCTGGATAACAGAGCACTGTTATTGTGTTGATTTTTCCTTCTGACTAACTCCCGGTTGCCGATGGCAAGTTCCGGACAAGAGTATTTGAGACTATCGTTTTGAGGAGCGCAACGGGAAGGGGTAATGCACTGGCCGAACGCTATTAATAGAAGCAAGGCTTCTCCCTCTTTAGAGTTACTTTGCGCGAAAAATAAATGAATAGATGCTTATGCTGAACGTAATACTTGTGATTATCGTAACCATTGGGTTGCTGTGTCTGTTCCATCCCCGGTTGCTTAAAAATCAGTCCTGGCAGGCAACACTCACTCCCCTGTCCTCCATAATTGGCAGCGGATTTCTGATTATTGCTCCAATGCTTGCGAGCGTGATCGGTATTTATTCTCCTATTGCAGTCACTGGAATCGTTGTACTCGCCTATGCCATCGGCGGCGTGATCCGTTTCAATATAATTCATGCCGAACCACTCCTGCACGATAAGAACGCTTCCCCGTGGATATATAAAATCGATTTTGTCGCCAATGCTGCGCTTTCCCTTGCTTACGTAACCGCGGTCGCATTCTATCTATCATTGCTATCGTCTTTTTTACTCAACTATCTGGGTTTTGTGGATGAATTAGGTTTGGAAAGATCCCTGACAACGGTCATCATAATTTTTATTGCGGCAATTGGTTTTCTACGCGGACTGGGTGGGCTTGAGAAACTCGAGGCATTTGCAATGTCTATCCAGTTATCCATTGTCGCCGCTCTGCTGATTGGGGTGTCTGTATACGACTACAACTTCATACAATCTGAACAATCCCTAATCTTTGATATTCAGGAAAGAAGCTGGATGACCAAAGCCTTTATGCTGGCCGGTATATTGCTGGTAGTGCAGGGTTTCGAGACATCGCGGTTTCTGGGTGAAAAATATCATGCCGATATGCGTGTACGAACCATGCGACGGGCGCAACTGATATCAGGCGTACTTTATGTGATATCAGTCATTGTATTGATGCCAATAGTGCAACATATAGACCTTGCGCACATCCGGATTGCAGATATCGTGACTGCAACCGGGCTTGCGGCAGCCGCATTGCCATTGATGCTTATCGTGGCCGCTATCATGAGCCAGTTCAGTGCAGGTGTTGCCGATACTGTCGGCGCAGGTGGCCTGGCGAGTGAGACGAGCAGGGGGAAACTATCGTCCAACAAGGGTTACATGGCGGTAGCGGTCTTTGCCATCATCTTGGTATGGACAGCCAACCTGCTCGAGATTATCGCCCTCGCTTCTCGTGCTTTCGCACTGTATTACTTGTTGCAGTGTGTGGTCGCGCTCATCGCAAACCGCCATCACTACGAAGGTAAAGCCTACTGGCTGCGTTTTGTAAACTTTTCCACGGTAGCGGTCTTTCTGATATTTATCGTGTTATTCGCGATTCCTGCCGAATAGATGAATTACAGTGACAAGGCATTGATCAACGTCATCCAGTATGGCGCTGGAATGCTCCTTATCCCCTCGTGATAATCGTCTCACGGTAGGCGTGCCAAGTGGCATAACCGAGCAACGGGGTTGTGAACGCGAGACCGATCAGTGCGGTCGCGATTCCTACAACCGTAAGTAAGAGGATCAGCAACGCCCAGAGCGCCAATACCCGTTTATTTCGCAACACCGCGTTGATGCTGGTTAATATCGCTGTCGCTCCATCGGCATCCTGGTGCAGAATCATCGGCAGCGAGAACACACTGGCACAAAAGGCCAGGCCTCCCAAAATTATGGCGATCAACAAAGATGCCATCGCATAAGAGCCTGTATTCTGCTCGTATGCTGACTCTATGCCGACCATTATCGATAGCACGATGACCAGAAACACGATCAACATGCTCATCGTCATCGCAATCAAACGCTCGTACCTTATTTCATGGAAAGCCTTCTTGCGCTGATGATGGAAGCTTGGTTTACGGTTTTTTTCGAGTTGATGGCTGTTGTCGTAAAGACCGAAGCAGAGCACGGGCCCCATGATCAGGAAGCCGAAAAGAAGGCCGACGATCAAGGCATTATTTTCATGGGCCCATGCAAGATAAAGAAGCAGCCAACCGAAAAATACGAATACCACACCATATGCCAGGCTGTGCCAGGGTGTGCGCTTGAAATCCTGCCACCCCATCTTCAACCATCTGAAGGGGGCGCCGATAGAGAGCTTGCGGCAAGGTACGTAGAGAGGATCTTTATCCTCGAAGGAACCCCCTGTTTGTGTTTGCATTCCGCACCTCCTCGCAGATAACTATTCCGAACACCCTTTGCAGTAAATATAGTGAAAATGAGGTTTCAGGGCCGATCGGTGAGATTCACAGGAATAAATCCAAATTATGCTAGCTTTCGCTAATTACTTCTCACGCATGCTAGCTGTTAACTTATACCGACCGGGTGGCACAGGCAAGTCCTGACTTATATTAAATTCTTCAGTAATGTCCGACACGTTTCATAGCAACATCAGTTGGTTATCCGCATCAGGGTTTTCCTCGCCCAGCGCGATATCGGTAAGCAACTGAATCACCGTTACTTTCTCGAAAAGCGTCAAGCTCAGGATTTGTCGCGTCGCATGCAACGAAAGATCTAGATTGAGCCGTTTCCTGACGATACCAACCAGCACGTAGGTTCCCATCGCAATCCATACTTGGCTCTTGACGACGTTCTTGGAGGTGCCGAAGAAGCGCTTGATGCGAAGCTGTTGCTCGATCCACTTGAAGAACAACTCCACCTGCCAACGGCTTTTGTATAGCGCGCGAAAGCAGACGCTCAGAATCCGTTTACCAGGGGCGGCTAACGACCCATAACGGTCATTCGATTCTTGTTAGATTCCATTTGCCCGAACCTTGCCATGTTCTTGAGCTCCATTTACCAATAATCTCCCCGCTATCTGGCTCGACATTCCATTCACCGGAACCAGAACCACCACCTGATTCTCGGTATTCAAACTTTATTCTGCCATCTTCAATTTCGCCCCAAAAAAGCCCCCCTGTAGTTCCAAAAGTCCCGGAAACTTTTTTACCCTTTTGAGTTAGTTTAACCTCGGGATTTATTCCTAGAATATTCTGAGCATTAAAGCCTGTTATAGTTGAAAAATAAGTGCCGCTCAAATCATAAACACCCGTTTGCTTAAGTGGTAGCTGTTCTGTTTCAAGAGTTTGCTCAATGACAGATTTGTCAGTTTTAGAGGAGAAAGTTAGAGAATCGTAGTCAACCGTATTCGCCAGCTTGCACTGAAGCACGCCTTTCTTGCCTTCCTCATCGGAGACTATCTCAAGGTTGGCACCGCCTACAAACAAACCGATCTTGATGTACTGACGCACAAAATAATTTTGTCCAATTTTCGCATCTAGTGTTAGATCATTATTACTAAATTCCGACTCGGTCGATAATAGACGCTCACCTGGTTGAACTTCCTTATAAAAGTAAGTCATTGGTGCGGTCTCACCCACTAATTGACCATCAACGTAAACTGACTTTTTAAGCGCGCCTCCCAATGCGGAGTTTCTGTAAATATAAAGGCCCGCAGTGCCTTGTGATGGGGCAGAAAACTCTT
>JAOTXY010000067.1 GCA_029862125.1 Gammaproteobacteria bacterium
AGTAATCCTGAGCTGACAGCCGCGGTATCGGCAGCGGGAGGCATTGGCATTTTACAGCCTATATCGCTGACTTATGTTCATGGCCACGAGTACCGTGAAGGAATTCGATTGATGCGCGGCCTGACCGACCAGCCACTAGGGATGAACGCGTTAATTGAAAAGTCTTCGAAAAAATACCATCAGCGTATGTCAGAGTGGATCGATATCGCCCTCGAAGAGGGCATACGCTTCTTTGTCACTTCGCTGGGTAAGCCGGACTGGGTTGCCGAACGTGTGCATGCTGCAGGTGGCCTGGTTTACCACGACGTGACCGAGTTGAAGTGGGCAAAAATCGGCCTGGATAATGGTGTCGATGGTTTGATTTGTGTTAACAATCGCGCCGGCGGTCACGCCGGGCCACAGTCGATGCAGCAGATTTACGAGGAATTACACGCGCTCGGGGCGCCGCTGGTTTGCGCTGGTGGTATAGGAGAGGCCCAGGATTTCTGGCATGCGCTGGATACCGGTTACGCCGCCTGTCAACTCGGTACCCGTTTTATCGCCAGCAGCGAATGCCGGGCAAGCGCCGCTTACAAGCAGGCAGTAATTACCGCCAAGGAATCGGACATCGTATTATCCGAACGCGTAACCGGCATCCCGGTATCGGTCATCAACACCGATTTCATCAAGCGCAGCGGTACTCGTATAGGATGGTTTTCGCGCTGGATGCTGAAGGGTAATAAAACCAAGCACTGGATGCGTACATTTTACGCTTTAAAGTCGATCTGGCAGTTGAAGCACTCGTCACTGGATGAGAAAGGGGAAAAAGACTACTGGCAGGCAGGTAAGAGCGTGTCCGGGATCGACAGCATTGAATCCTGTGAAACTATTATGCAGCAACTGGTTGGTGAAAAGGCCTGACAACATGCGAGATACTTTAATATACGTTCATGATCCGATGTGCAGCTGGTGCTGGGGATTCGAGCCCACGCGCAAGATAATATTCGAAGCCATTGCCGAGCGGATGCAGATTCGCCGGATGGTCGGTGGCCTCGCTCCAGATTCGGACCAGTCCATGCCTGATTCGATGCGCCTGGCGTTGCAGCAAACCTGGCAACGCATCGAGCAAATCATTCCCGGTACGCGCTTTAACCATGCATTCTGGGATGATTGTTCACCGCGACGTTCGACCTATCCGGCGAACCGGGCTGTCATCGCAGCCAGGGAACAGGACGAAAGTTTTGACCCGCTGATGACTGCACGAATTCAACAGGCTTACTATCTCGAAGCGAAAAATCCATCGGATAACTCGGTTCTGGTTGAGCTGGCCGCTGATATCGGGCTCGATGTCGAGAGATTTGCGCAAAGTCTTGAGTCAGATGCCTTGCAACAGCGGCTATTGGCAGAGATTGATAACGCGCGGGCGATGGGAATCGACAGCTTTCCAAGCCTTGCCGTACAAAAGGATGGGGTGTTAACACATATTGGATTGAATTACACCGACCCGGAAGCGATGTTAAGCGAGATAGAAGCGGCTTAACGAATAGCGACTTTGATTTCTTCGACCTCGATACCACCGCAGATCACTTCTACTTCCTCCACAACGCCGCCGGTCATGTCTATTTCTTCCACACTATCGCGTAAACCGAGACGATCGAACGCAGAAACTTGGGCTTGATCCACATTCGCCAGTGGATGGTGTGCGTCGTCGAGCGTTTGCAGTAACGCTACCTGGACGATATCGACATAATCGGGCGCACCCTTGTCACCATGACGATTTATCATCAGGTGTTCGGCAGGCACCTTAACCAGTGCGCTGCTAAAATTCCATCGCTTCAGTATCTGGCTACCGACCATCGGATGAATTTCGTACAGCAGCTGTTCGAGGGCCTCCTCGTCGTTGAGTAACTCGGTATCACTTTCGGCCTTAACCAGGATAGGGGAGAGACCTATCGAGTGAGTCAGGCCTGCGAGCAGGGCGCTATCCGATTGCAGGTTTGCAATACCCCTTGCAATCATCGCACTCAGAGCCGCAACGTCGGTGCTTTGCTTCCAGGCTTTACGCAGGTAAGCATCGACCAGCGGATGGGTTGCCTGGAAAAGCTGCTTCATGACCAGGCTGGTGGCAAGTGTCCGTACTGTATCCAGTCCCATGCGCATGGTTGCCGCCTGCACGGTTTCAGCCGCACTGACGCCTCGATAAAGGGCGGAATTACCTACCTGGACGATGCGTGCCGAAAGTGCGGCATCGGTTTCGATAATTTTCGCAACATCGCTGATCGAGGCGCCGTCATCTTCAGCAGTTTCACGAACCTTGATCGCGACTTCGGGCAAAGTGGGCAGTGGCAGACGATCGTTTTCCAGGTCGTCAATAATAGATTCTGCGGTGATACTCATTGTTTCTCGAGGGATAAAATCTGGTAACCCCGAGTATAGATGTCAATTTTGATTTCGCTGCCAGATCGAAGCTAATTTTCGAGTGTATAGGGCAAATCGATATTCTCGATTCTGGATTCAGGTTGTTTCAACAATTCTAAACTGCCAGCCTCCGCTTTCGCGATCTGCGCGATGTAGAGGCAGTTGCAAATCCCGTCTTGATCAAACCCGGCATCAACCACCTTGCCACTGCCATCCACTACGGTCTTGCCCTGCGTAACCAGCTCGTCACCCGGTAACGGCAAACAATCGGTCTCTATACGGGCCAGGAACATGCGTCGTTTCAACTTGCCGAGGTATTGCATGCGAGCAACAATTTCCTGGCCGGGATAACAGCCTTTGTTAAAGCTGACTCCACCCAGGGCGCCGAGATTAGCCATCTGCAATACGAATTCTTCGCTAGTCTGTGGATAAATCACCGGAATCCCGGCCTTGATTTCGGACAGGTGCCAGGATGAAAATCCCGCAACCTGTAATTGTTCGGCCAGGTCGTTCCAGGCAGCAATCGCCTGGTCGGCAGATAAGAACATAACAACAAAACGCCGCTGCGAACCCAGGGGTTCAAGCTGTAGCATAATCAAGCTATCGTTTTGAACTACTGTGCCGGGCTCCGCAGGCATCAATGGCAGGCCGTTCAGATCCGGACGGTCGGTTTGTATGGCGATCATCGCGAAATAGTCACTGGCGTCGGCAAGTGCCACCCGTGACTGGACAATAAATTTAAACAGTTGTTCGAGTAGCGGCAATACCATGGATCTGGTTGTTAGCAGCAGGTAGCCATTGGATATTTGAATCACGCGAAATATTCCGAGCATCCGTCCCTTGGGCGTCGAGTAGGAACTCAGCTGAAAACGAGATTCATCGATAAGATTGATATCGTTACTCAACTGGTTTTGCAGAAACTCAGCCGCATCTTCGCCACTAACCAGGATCAGCCCCAGTTCATCGGCGGCACAGATAAAATCAGCGCCCGCCAGTGTAGTGCTTTGCTTACTTTTAAATTCTTGCCACGGTTTCATCTTGTTTTACCCTGCTGTTGCTGAAGTGCCCAGTCAACGTGGTGCTGTATAAATCCACTATGCCGGGCATAATCACGCTTTAACGTCGATTCTATATGTGGGTCCGGGGCCGCGTTTCCAAGCGCAATCACAATATTGCGCAGCCAGCATTGATAACCGATGCGCCGAATTGCCGAACCTTCCATTTTTTCCATGAAATCAACTTCTGACCAACCATAACAATCCATCAGTGAAATGTCGTCAAGTCCGTGTCGTGGCTGAAAATCGATTTCGCCGGTGTATTTTGCGAAACGATTCCAGGGGCAGGCCAGCTGGCAATCGTCACATCCATAGATACGATTTCCGATCGCGGCCCTGAATTCCAATGGAATCTCCGAGCGGTGCTCGATGGTCAGGTAAGAAATACAGCGCCTTGCGTCTACCCGGTAAGGTTCGACGATCGCGTCGGTAGGACAGATATCGATGCAACTGGTACAGCTACCGCAGTGATTGGTTACCGGGTCATCGATATCCAGCGCCATGTCGGTATAGATCTCGCCGAGGAAAAACCAGGAGCCGTGCTCGCGGTGCAGAATATTACTGTGTTTGCCCTGCCAGCCAATCCCGGCTTTGGCCGCGAGCGCTTTTTCCAGTACCGGTGCGCTATCGGTAAAAACACGGTATCCCATACTTCCATGGAGCTGCTTGATAGCATCAGCGAATTTCTGCAATCGTTTTCGCATCAGCTTATGGTAGTCACGGCCGAGTGCGTAGCGGGAAACATAGGCCAGGCGATCATGGTCGAGGAGATCAAAAAGATCCCGGGATTCTTCAACCAGGTAGTCCAGGCGTACACAAATCACCGACAATGTATCCGGAACCAGCTCGGACGGATGCAATCGCTTGCTGACGTTGCGCGCCATGTAGCCCATTTCGCCGTGATAATTACGCGCAATCCAATCTGCATAATGTTGATGATGCGAATCGAGCTTGACATCGGTAATCCCAACCTGTTGAAAACCCAGTTCGAGCCCGATCGCTTTTATAGATTCTGATTTAGACAAGGGGTGTGCTACCTGGCCGGTTTATTCGCGCTGATGCGGGTGCATCTTTGCTAGTGACTGGTACAATATCTCATTTTAAATCAAACCTGAAATGTCTATCTACTTCGCAATCGCTGCAGGCGGCTCTTTGGGTGCGGTCTCCCGTTACTGGATGTCGGCTTCTACCTACCAATGGCTTGGCCAGGGCTTTCCCTATGGCACCTTGATGGTGAACTTGCTCGGGTCGCTGGTGATGGGTTTTTTATCGGTGCTGCTGGTGCACCGCTTCCATGTCAGTGAAGAAATCAGAATCGGCTTGCTGGCCGGATTCCTGGGTTCTTTCACTACCTTTTCAACCTTTGCCATGGACACGCTGCAACTGGCCGGTAACGATGCAATGCTTAAAGCCATCATCTATATCCTGTTCAGCGTGTTGTTATGCATACTCGGCGCCTGGGCAGGCCTGGTCGCCGCAAAACAAATGATCTAGAGATGCTTGATTCAAAATTATTGCGTAGCGACCTCGACAGCGTGGTCGAGAAATTAAAAATTAAGAATTTTGACTTTGACGTGTCAGCCTTCAATCGGCTGGAAGAGCACCGTAAGTCCCTGCAGGTGTCGACCCAGAACCTGCAAAGCGACCGCAATACCCGCTCAAAGGCTATTGGTGTAGCCAAGGCAAAGGGTGACGACATCGAGCCATTGCTGGACGAGGTAGCAAGCCTGGGGGAACAGTTAAAAGCCGCTGAAGCCGAGTTGAGTAGGTTGCAAAACGAGCTCGACAGCTTACTCCTCGGGATACCCAATGTACCGCATGATTCGGTTCCTGCGGGGAATAGCGAGGCTGATAATACCGAGGTGTTACGGTGGGGCGAGCAACCCCGCTTTGATTTTGAACCCAGGGACCATATTGATCTCGGTATAGCCCTGGGTGGTATGGATTTTGAACGCGCGGCCAGGCTTGCCGGTGCCCGGTTTGTCACCATGACAGGTTCACTGGTCACGCTGCATCGCGCGCTGATTCAGTTCATGATAAACCAGCATATCCTCGAACACGGCTATGTCGAAGCTTACGCTCCCTACCTTGTCAATGAAACGACACTGATGGGTACCGGCCAATTACCCAAGTTCAAGGAGGACCTGTTCCACATCGATTCCGAAAATCATAACCTCTACCTGATTCCGACAGCCGAAGTACCGGTTACCAATTTTGTTGCCGATAGTATCGTCGAGGCAAAGCAGCTGCCGTTGAAGTTTGTTGCGCATACACCGTGCTTTCGTTCCGAGGCGGGCTCTTATGGCAAGGACACGCGTGGAATGATCCGCCAGCACCAGTTTGAAAAAGTGGAGCTGGTACAGATCGTAAAACCTGAAGAATCGATGGATGCCCTGGAGCAGTTAACCGGGCACGCCGAAACTATCCTGCAATTGCTGGGACTTGCCTATCGTAAAGTTATCTTGTGTGGCGGTGACCTGGGATTTGCATCAACCAAGACCTATGATCTCGAAGTCTGGTTACCCGGCCAGGATGCGTACCGCGAGATTTCCTCCTGCAGCAATATGACTGATTTTCAGGCGCGTCGCATGAAAGCACGCTGGCGCAACCCGGAAACAGGCAAACCCGAACTGGTGCATACCTTGAACGGATCGGGGTTGGCCGTGGGTCGAACCCTGATAGCCATCATGGAGAATTATCAGCAAGCCGACGGCAGTATCAGGATTCCTGAGGTGTTACAGCCATATATGAACGGTGCGACTGAAATTCGAGAGTAAAAAGCTATACTCTCTGGATTATGCTGTGGATTCGGAAATCCTGATGAAATTGTTTGCGAAACTTATGATTGCGGTATTATTTATCGCAATGCTTTTACCCTTTACAATCCTGAAGGATGATAGTGGTAGAACCCTCATGAGCCTGTCGGATATAAGCCTGCCTGATTTTTCAATGCCGGACTTCTCGATGCCTGATATGCCAAAAATCTCCGATGCGAAAATTCCGGCGACGCTAGATCAGGATCTGGGTGGCAAGGACATTATTTACAAGTGGTACGATAATAATGGCAACATCCAGTTCACAAGCGAACCACCACCAGAGGGGATCGAGTATACTCGCAAGGGCTTCGATCCTGATACAAACGTGATCCAGGCAGTAAATGTGGCGCCAAAAGATTCCGCTTCGGACGAATCTTCATCGAGCAAGGAAAAACCGGTTGACCCGGGTGAAGTTGGTAATCCGTATTCGCAAGATCGCATAAAGAAACTCTACGAAGATGCGAAGAAAATTGAGGAACTACTCCAGCAAAGGTCACAGGACCATGAATCCCTAATTAATCAATAAGAGACATCGACGCATGAAATTTATAACGTTTATATTACTCGCAATGGTCAGCATCGGCCTGAACGCTGCTGGCAAGACCGCATTCATCAATTCCAAGGTATTACTTGAACAATCACCGCAAGCCATTGCCGCCAATACCGAGTTGCAGAAACAATTTGGCGAGCGTGAACAAAGCCTGCGCAAACTCGCGCAAAGCATCCAGCAAATGGAAAAAACTTATCAAACCGATAGTGCAGTAATGAGTGATGAGCAGAAGAAAAAGGCCGAGGACAATATCATTCAAAACAAGCGTCGTTTTCAATTTGAACAACAGTCGCTGAAGGAAGATCTGCAGTCGAAGCAAAGAGAGTTATTGCAGGAAGTGCAGGTATCAATAAAGGCGGTTATCCAAAACTATGGCACCAAAAATGGTTACGATTTCATATTTACTGACGCCAGTATTGCCTACGCCAGCGATGCAGTAAATATCACCGACGAAATCCTCCAGGAACTTAAGAAATAATGTTCACCTCACCCGGGTCATTTGACTGGTTCGGGTGAGGCGTGATCTCATGAATCCTGTCCGACGCCCGTCGGGCTGGTTGGAGCTGGCGAGGTTGCAGCCGGTCCAGGTTTAGTGGATTCAACTTTAGGCTTCGACTCTGCATTTTCAATGCCTGGATTAGGGCCATTGTCTTTTTTCTTCCTTGTTTGTACGGGTTCGGTAGTTGCTTCTGCGCGGGGAGCATCCGGCTTCGTGTTATCAGCCTTGTTTATTTGACCCGCCGCGGACTTTTTACCTTCCCCTGTCTTTTCAGATTGCTGCTGTCCCTTTGATTCGCTCGACTCTGCTGCTTTAGGTTTACCTGTACCTTTTGATCGCGATTTTCGAGCTTCACTCTTGCCAGGCTCGGTCCCGGCAGCCTGTCGGGATTCACCCTGCTGTTGACGATTACCCTCTGCCCCCGCTTTACTCTCCTGTCGACGATTACCATCTGCATCAGGTTTACTTTGCGCCTGGCGATTGCCTTCGACTTCGGGTTTTTTACGCGGTTGGCGTTTTGACTCTGCTGCAGGTTTGTTCTCCTGAGGAGCCTTATTGTCTTGCTGACGCGCTCGATTGCCACGATTTCCGCCACGATTTCCACCGCGTGAACGCCCCGGCCGTGACTGGTTAGCGCGTCTTGCTTCACCCGTATCGGACTTGTCGGACTCGCCCTGGTCTTTGCTCTTTGCGTCTGCAGTTTTGTTTGCGTTTTTATTTCTTGCCGCTGCATTGCTGCGTTGACGATTCTGCCCACCACGAGGTTTACCGCGTCGACTGCGATTACCACCACGATTCGGACGATTTTCAGGCCTGGCTTGCGTTTCCTCCACCGGCTCAGCGGGCTTCTCACCATTGCCGATCAGCAGGTTGACAATCTTGCCGAGAAAACCACTTTCACCGGTAGACGGTTTCACGGGTGGCAGTGATGCGGCAGGCCTCGGCGTGGGTGGCGTTATGCTTTGTACGGCCGCCGTTTCAGGTGTGGAAATGTTGCTACTCGCCCTTTCTACCTGGTCAACCGGCTGTTCGGGAGTTGTCATCTCATACGATTTCTTGTAGTTCGATTCGTGACGATGGGTATCGTTATCCTTGACGCGCTCAATTTCGTAATGGGGGGTTTCGAGATTTGGATCCGGGATAACGACGATATGAACCTCGCGTCGCTGTTCGAGACTATCAATTTTCTCGCGCTTTTCATTCAATAAATAGGTTGCACATTCGACCGGCATCTTGGCCAGTATTTTACCGGTATTGTCCTTCAGCGATTCCTCCTCCAAAAGTCGCAATACCGCCAAAGAAAGCGACTCGACATCTCGTATCGTTCCCTGACCACTGCATCGAGGACATACAATCTGGCTAGATTCCTCGAGTGACGGCCGCAACCTTTGACGAGACATTTCGAGTAACCCAAAGCGGGAAATTCGTCCGATCTGGACCCTGGCGCGATCATCATAAACTGCGTTGCGTAAGCGATTTTCGACCTCGCGCTGATTTCGATTCTGCATCATATCGATAAAATCGATCACGATCAGGCCACCCAGGTCCCTAATTCTTAACTGGCGAGCGATTTCATCGGCCGCTTCGAGATTTGTCTGCTTGGCGGTTTCTTCGATATCGCTGCCCCGGGTAGCACGCGCAGAGTTGACATCAATTGAGATTAATGCCTCGGTGTGATCGATTACTATAGCGCCGCCCGATGGCAGACTGACTTCCCTGGAAAAGGCGGACTCGATCTGGTTTTCGATTTGGAATCGATTGAACAGCGGCAACTTGTCTTCGAAGAGTTTGAGTTTGTTGATCGAACCCGGCATGACCATTGACATGAAATCGTGGGCCTGTTGGTAAGCCTGCTTCGAGTCGATCAGGATTTCCCCGATATCGTTGCGATAGTGATCGCGCAAAGCTCGCACCACGATATCGGATTCCTGGTAAATCAGGAAGGGTGCCGGCTTGTCATTGGAGGCGTTTTCAATCGCGCTCCAGACCTGGGACAGGTAATCAAGATCCCACTGCATTTCTTCCGTAGAGCGACCGACACCTGCGGTGCGAACTATCACGCCCATGCCTTCCGGCATGGTTAATTCCGCGAGCGTCTTTTTGAGCTCATCACGGTCTTCTCCCTCGATACGCCTTGACACACCACCGGCACGAGGGTTTTGCGGCATCGCAACCAGGAATCTACCGGCCAGGCTGATAAAACTGGTTAAGGCAGCTCCCTTGTTACCACGCTCTTCCTTTTCGACCTGGACTATTATCTCCTGGTCGACTTTAAGCGCGTCTTTAAGAATGGGTTTACCGTTGTTGTCCCGCGGGGCATCACCAAAGTATTGCTTGGCAATTTCTTTAAACGGGAGGAAACCATGGCGTTCGGCGCCGTAGTTAACAAAGGCGGCCTCGAGACTGGGTTCGACTCGAGCTATTTTACCCTTGTATATATTTGACTTCTTCTGCTCTCGAGAGGGTACTTCGATATCGAGGTCGTAAAGTAGCTGGCCATTGACCATCGCCACCCTGAGCTCTTCGGCCTGGGTGGCATTTATTAAAATTCGTTTCATTGGAATTGTTGCCTTGCTTGAACGGCCGGGCACTGCGATTTGTTTGTTCTGCCGCCTGGTTTTCGATTTTTAGCTGTGCAGGCGTCATTTCCATGTACAAGGGTTCCTGTAAACCGCTTGTGAGCAGGAAGTTTTTGATCGGAACAAAAATTTGTATGAGGCAGTACATTGGCCTATGTGTGACTGAGAGCCCTGGGGCCAAGCGCTAATACGCCGCTTGCCATGGACTAATTCGTTGGGGAAACACACCTTATTGAAGTCTGCTTCCCATTAAAAAACTGATTTGGTAGTGTTTTGCCTGGAACTTAGGCAGTACAATGCTACTGCAGGGAATATAACATAGTTTCTGCAGACTGCCAGCCATTGAATTCAAATAATCCACAAAAAAGCGCCGTTAACCTGGTCGAGATTTCTGCCGCCCAACTCGGGCAGAGACTCGATAATTTCCTCTTCAAGCAGCTCGCGAATGTGCCCCGAACCCGCGTTTACCGCATCATCAGAAAAGGTGAGGTTCGCGTCAATAAGAAGCGTTGCAAACCGGAGTACAAGCTTAAAATTGGTGACCAGGTCAGGATTCCACCCTTGCGTATGGAACTGGAATCAAGAGAAAAATTAAAGCCGTCGCCGCAGTTATTGGCACGACTGGAGCGCAGTATAGTGTTTGAAAATGAACATATTCTTGTCGCAGACAAACCCCCGGGGCTTGCCGTGCATGCGGGTTCAGGGGTGGACTATGGAATCATCGATGCGATGCGCCTGCTAAGACCGGGCGATGATATTGAACTTGCACACAGGCTTGATCGCGACACCAGTGGCTGCCTGCTTTTGAGCAAACACCGACAGGCGCTTCTGGCAATGCAGGATGCATTGCAGGACAAATCGCTTACCAAAAATTATTGTGCCGTCGTTAAAGGGCGTTGGTCACAAGAGACTATTGAGATCCAACTTGCGCTGAAAAAAATCCATCTTGCCAACGGCGAAAGACGCGTGCGGGTTGACATCAACGGGAAACCGGCTATTAGTCGGGTCAGGGTGGTGCAAGACGGTAAGCTATACAGCATTATCCAGGTGGAACTTGTCACTGGTCGTACGCATCAAATCAGGGTGCACTGCCAGGCGCAAGGTCATGAAATAGCAGGCGATGACAAGTATGGCGATGCGGATTTTAATCGTGCCATGCGCAAGCACGGTATTAAGCGCTTGATGCTGCATGCTTCCAGCCTTGAATTGCCAGGCTGTAAATATACACCTGAACTGGTCGTCAATGCGCCGTTGCCTGCTGAATTCGAAAAGCTATTTGGCCCTAGCGATGACGGTTTGGCCACCTAGAACAACTTGCACAGGAAACAGGAATCAAGATGTCAGATAACGAATCCAGTACCAGCCAATCCAGCCCGGGCAATGATAAACAGGCCCAGTCAATTGTTGATCGCCTGGTCTTTGCTGCACTGAAAGAGCAAACCCGGGCCCGGCGCTGGCGGGTAGGATTCATGTTGTTTTTCATCGTTTATATTAGCATCGTAACTATCGTATTCCTGAGCGATTCGGGTGACATGGGTTTAGAGGCTGACGGGGACAAGCATACGGCACTGGTCAAGCTTTCCGGAGTAATCGCCAGTGGCGAGGCGGCCGGTTCCGAGAACGTGATTTCCGGTCTTAAATCGGCTTTTAAACACGGCGATACTGCCGGTATTGTCATCGAGATTAATTCCCCGGGCGGATCTCCAGTACAGTCAGCCTATATTTTCGATGAAATCATGCGCCTGAAGCAGGAATATAAAACCATACCCGTGTACGCGGTGGTTGTTGATATGGCAGCATCCGGTGGTTATTTTGTCGCCGCCGCGGCAGATAAAATTTACGCCAACCAGTCAAGCCTGGTTGGCTCGATCGGTGTACGCATGGATGCTTTCGGCTTTGTCGAACTGATGAAGAAGATTGGTGTAGAAAGACGATTACTGACTGCAGGTGAGAACAAGGGGCTGTTCGATCCATTTCTTCCTGAACAAAGTGAACAGAAAGCTCACTTGCAATCGATGCTCGATGAAGTCCATGGTCACTTTATCGCCGCGGTAAAACGTGGCAGGGGAGATCGCCTGGTAGAAAACGACGATACTTTCAGCGGCTTGATATGGAGTGGCGAAAAGGCCCTGGCGCTGGGCCTGGTTGATGCTTACGGCACAACCCGGAGTATCGCGCGGGATCTCGAAGCCGAAGTTATTGTCGATTTCACGCAGAAGGCCAACCTGCTTGAACGAATTGCCGATCGTATCGGCAGCAGTGTTGGTCGCGGAATCAGTGAGTACTTCCTCGGCAATATGGCAATAAACTAGTGCCAGGCATTCGACCCTAGACTACCTCGACCCCAGCGTTCTCCAGCATCCTGGTCAATCTAATCAGGGGTAATCCGATCAGCGCGGTGGGATCATCTCCGTGAATTTTTTTAAACAGGCAGCTGCCATAACCCTCCGACTTGAAACTACCGGCACACTGGTAGGGTTCTTCGACGCGCAGATAATGATCCAGCTGTTGATCGCTCAGATTGCGGAATTCCACTTCGGTCACGACATCCTCAACTGAACTGTATCCCGTTGACAGGTTCAACACACAAACAGCGGTATGAAAAACCACGGTCTTTCCCTGGGCCTCTCGCAGTTGGCGCAAGGCGTTTTCATGAGATCCCGGTTTACCGAGGATTTTCTCACCCAGCAGGGCACATTGATCCGAGCCGATCACGACCGCTTGCGGGTGCTCGACAGCCACTCGATTTGCCTTCGATTTGGCAAGCCGACAGACATAACTACTCGCATCCTCACCCGGGAAGATGGCTTCATCGATATCCGGAGGCAGAAATTCATAATCAAGCTGTAATCGGTCCAGCAACTGTTGCCGAAATGGAGAGCTGCTGGCGAGGATAATTTCTGCTTGCACTGGGTTAAGTTCCAATAAGTTGAGACCGGCGCCAGGCCCATAATAAGTCCGGCCTGGCACCGGTAACGCAGTATATTACAAGCTCTAAATGAATACATTATCAGCTCGAATTTTTGCAGCAAATTGAATAGACATTGTTATCCACAAGCATGTAGAATCGCCGCCTTATGCGGGATAAGTTGCGTAAGAGCTACCAGGTGCAAAAGGAAGTGACCCGAAACGGCTGTTTCGAGGGAGAAATTTCGTTAGCGGAAACGAAACGCCTGGGCGAATTGTTGCAGGGCAGTGAATCTGACCGGAAGGGCCGCAAGATAGCCGTCAGTTTCGAGTTTTCACGCAATGAATACGGTATTCCAATGATCATTGGAAGGCTCGAAACCAGTCTTGAGCTGGAGTGTCAACGTTGCCTCAAGGCACTGGAACTGCCGCTGAAGCTGGATTTTAAGCTCATGATTGACGCCAGCGACGAAATAGTCAGCAATAGTGATATGGATACGATCTATAGTAATGATGGATATATAGACATCATTGAGCTGGTTGAGGACGAGTTGTTACTGGCAATACCGTTGGTAGCCACACACGATGATACTGCGTGCAACGAAGACTGGAAGGCCGGGCAGGCCGAGTCCGAAGTAACCGCTAGAGAAAACCCGTTTGCAGTTCTACAGCAACTGAAAACAACTGATTAAGTTAACTGGAGATAGATAATGGCAGTTCAGAAAAGTCGCAAAACCCCGTCCAGGCGAGGTATGAGACGATCACACGATGCGCTAGAAAGCGCAACCCTGGCGGTTGAACCGACGACCGGTGAAACCCATCGTCGACACCACATCAGCGCCGATGGTTACTACAAGGGACGTCGGGTCATAGCAGAGAAAATCGTCGAAGACGATGACGAGTAGAATTGGCAAGTTCAGTCAGTGATTACGGGCGGTAATAACCGCCCGTATTTATTTCAGACACAGCCAAATGGGACAGAAAATTATCGCACTCGATGCCATGGGAGGGGACCACGGACCCAGTGTTACAGTGGCTGCGGCAAAGCTTGCCCTGGACGAGATCCCGGACCTTGAGCTGGTTCTGGTTGGCGATGAAAGACAGCTCGCTGCCGAATTCGAGAAACATAACTTAAGCGAAAATAGTCGACTCGAGATCCGCCATGCCTCGCAAGTTGTCGACATGGACGACCTACCTGCCCTGGCTCTGAAAAAGAAAAAAGACTCTTCAATGCGGGTTGCAATCAACCTGGTAAAGGAGGGCAGGGTGCAGGCTTGCGTCAGTGCTGGCAATACCGGTGCGTTGATGGCTACCAGCAAGTTCGTATTGAAAACCATCCAGGGGATAAGCCGGCCTGCAATCTGTACCACGCTGCCGGGCATCAACGGGCATACCCATATGCTTGACCTCGGCGCCAACCTGGAGTGCACTCCTGAAAACCTGGCCGAGTTTGCATTGATGGGATCGGTGCTATCACAGTCGGTAGAGGGCATCAAAAATCCTTCCATCGGGTTGCTGAATGTCGGTTCGGAATCAGTCAAGGGTAGTGAATCGATCAAAAGGGCCAGCCAGCTTATTGACGAAAGCAGGCTAAACTATTATGGATTTGTTGAAGGTGATGACATTTACAAGGGTACTGTGAACGTGATTGTAACCGATGGCTTTGTCGGTAATGTCTCGCTGAAGACTGCCGAGGGACTGGCGGCCCTGGTAAGCCATGTGCTGCAAAACGAATTCAAGCGCACCTGGCTTACCAAATTGGCCGCAGTTTGTGCTTTACCCGTACTATCGTCGGTGCGTCGCAAACTCGATCCGCGTCGCTACAACGGAGCCAGCCTGCTAGGTCTCAACGGCATCGTCGTGAAAAGCCATGGCAGCGCCGACACCAGTTCCTATTTAAACGCAATCAAGATTGCGGCTCTAGAGATCGACAACAGTGTGCCGCAACGAATTTCCAGCGCGATCGCGAGTTACTTCAACCAGGTTGAGGAAGCTGTCACATGACCTATGCCCGTATTACCGGCACTGGCAGTTACCTGCCGGAAAAGGTCATGACGAACCATGACCTGGAAAAAATTGTAGAAACCTCCGATCAATGGATTCGTGAGAGAACCGGTATCGAACAACGTCATATCGCCGGTGACAATGAAACAACGGTCGATCTTGCCGAAAAAGCCTCGCGACTGGCGATAGAATCCGCCGGAATTGATCCCGCAGAAATTGACCTGATCATATTAGCGACTTCGACTCCGGACAAGATCTTCCCGAGCTCAGCCTGTATTTTACAGGCCCGGCTGGATATCCACGGTTGTCCCGCGTTTGATATCCAGGCGGTGTGTACCGGGTTTGTATACGCGTTGGCCGTTGCCGATAAGTTTATCAAGACCGGCAGTGCAAAAAAGGCACTAGTCGTGGGCGCAGAAATCTTTTCCAGGATTCTTAACTGGGAAGACCGCGCAACCTGTGTGCTATTCGGCGATGGCGCGGGCGCGGTGATCCTGGAAGCCAGCGAGGAAACCGGAATACTTTCCACGCACATACATGCCGACGGCAAATACGAAAACCTGCTTTGGGTACCGCACGGTATCGGCGATGGCTTCGACGAGGTGAAGCAGGGTAGAGGCGTTGTCGAAATGCGCGGTAACGAGGTTTTCAAGATGGCTGTCAACACGCTCGGTCGTATCGTCGACGAAACCCTGGCCGCAAATCGTATGGCCAAGTCCGATATCGACTGGCTGGTGCCTCACCAGGCGAACATCCGTATTATCACCGCCACCGCCAGGAAACTGAAAATGTCGATGGACCAGGTTGTGGTCACCGTTAACAAGCATGGCAATACCTCGGCGGCCTCGGTGCCACTGGCGCTCGATGTTGCGGTGCGCGACGGTCGCATAAAGGCCAACGAGCTGGTAATGCTGGAAGCTTTTGGTGGTGGATTTACCTGGGGATCGGTACTTCTGCGTTACTAGTCGATTCAGTGATGGATTACATAGAGTAGGATTGCTGTGATATGATGCCTGCGGATTACCCGGTGTTAGATAATGATAAGCGTATTACTCACCGACGACCATGCGCTGGTACGCACTGGGATTCGTCGCCTGCTGGAGGACAGCAAACAGGTCAGGATAGTCGGTGAAGCCGACTGCGGCGAAGAGGGCGTAAAACTCGCCCAGCAACTTAATCCCGATGTCATTTTAATGGATGTCAACATGCCGGGCATTGGTGGCGTAGAGGCATGTCGCCGAATTTTGCAGCGCAATCCCGACCAGAAAATCATCGTGTTGACAATTCACAGCGAGCAGACTTTTCCGAAGAGAATGCTGGAGATTGGCGCCAGGGGTTACCTGACCAAGGACTGCGGAGTCGAAGAAATGTTGACCGCGATCAAGCAGGTCAGTAATGGTGGTGCCTACATTGCCCCGAGTATTGCGCAGCAATTGGCCTTATCGTTACTGCCCGGAAACGAACATAATCCTATCGACCGTTTGTCACGACGCGAATTCCAGGTGATGCTAATGATTTCTCATGGTTTAACCAATGCCGAGATTTCAGACAAGCTCTGCCTCAGCCCCAAGACCGTCAGCACCTACCGCCTGCGCCTACTGGAAAAACTGGGCGCACATAACGAAGTCGATCTGATAAAAATTGCGGTAGAGCAGGGGATGGTCGAGTTCGCAAACTCGGATTGATCGACTGTGAGCAACCTGCAAGGCTGCCAGCGTTGTCCGCGTCTTAGCGCTTACCGGATAGAACAAAAGGACAGGTTTCCGAACTACCACTGTTTACCGGTTGCGGGATTTGGCAGCCCCGACGCACGCCTGTTGGTAATCGGTCTGGCGCCGGGTTTGCATGGCGCGAATGCGACCGGGAGGCCGTTTACCGGTGATGCATCGGGTGACCTGTTGTTTGCAACGCTGCACAAGTATGGTTTTGCCAGTAATCCGACTTCGCGCGTTTCGAGCGACAATATGCGATTGACTGACTGTCGAATCACCAACGCCGTCAAGTGCGTTCCACCGGGAAACCGGCCAACCACGTCTGAAATAAACAGCTGTAAGCCCTTTCTCAGTGATGAAATTTCAATGATGATGCCCGGTTCCGTGTTGCTGGCACTGGGTACTATCGCACACCGGGCAACTTTGAAAGCGCTGGACTTAACCCAGGCTAAATATCGATTTTTTCAGCATGCCGAGTATGAACTACCGAATGGATTAACATTGATAGATTCTTTTCATCCCAGCAGGTACAACCAGAATACCGGCAGGATTACGCCCGACATTTTTGAAGATGTATTTGATCGGATCAGGCTGAAATTGCAATGAAGCAGCAACGGGATTTCGATCACAAGGGATTCCTGGCCACGGTCAGTAGCAAGCCCGGTGTCTACCGCATGCTCAACCGACACGACAAGGTTATCTACGTTGGTAAGGCCAAGAATTTAAAGAAACGGCTATCCAGTTATTTTCGCAAAACCGGCTTGTCGACCCGCATCATTTCACTGGTCAACAATATAAATTCAATTGAAGTGATCAACACGCGCACCGAAAGCGAAGCCTTGCTGCTGGAAAATGATTTAATCAAAAATCTTAATCCGCGCTACAACATATTGTTTCGTGATGACAAGAGTTATCCCTACATCTGTCTTTCCAATCACGAGTTTCCCCGCTTAACCGTTTTCAGGGGCAAACCTGACAAACGCAAGGGAACATTTTATGGCCCGTTTCCGAGTGCAGGGTCGATTCGTTATACCATTAATCATGTTCAGCGCATGTTCCAATTGCGCAATTGCGAAGACTCAGCCCTGTCCAATCGCACGCGTGCCTGTTTGCAATACCAGATCAAGCGCTGCACCGGACCCTGCGTGGGACATACCGATAAAGAAAGCTATCGCTTGCAGATCGAACAGGCACAAATGTTCCTGGAGGGCAAAAGCAACGAACTGATCGATCAGCAGATTGCGCTGATGGAAAAATATTCCACGGACCTCGAGTTCGAACAGGCTGCACAAATTCGCGACCGCATTGAAACCCTGCGCAGGGTCACGGAGAAACAGTTCGTCACCGATTTCAATGGCGATATCGACATTATCGCCTGTGAACTGCACCAGGACTTCAGTTGTATCCAGCTTTTCATGATACGCAACGGCACCTCGCTGGGTAATAAACCCTTTTTTAATCGCGCCAAACTCGATACGGATCCGGCAAGCCTGATAGAAACATTCATCATGCAACACTATTCCAATCATCCTGCCCCGGCCGAGATTATCGTAAGTCACGATCTTGAAAATACCGATTTAC